>NZ_JBHTSV010000009.1:0-85331 GCF_042794925.1 Brachybacterium sp. NPDC056505 | reverse complement strand
GCCCCGCACCCCTGGGTGCGGGGCCGACGTGCGTCCGGGGAAGGTCCGTGCGGATCAGGCGCGGACCCAGGTGGACGTGGCACCCTTGCGCGGTGCCTGACCGCACGCCCGAACATCCCCGGAGGAGGCCATGAGATGAGCGCACTGCGACAGACGGCGAGCGTCCTGCTGCTCGTCCTCGCCGCCGTGGTCGGCGCGAGCTGGCTGCCGGGCACCTGGCTGCAGCAGCACGTGGTCGAGCGCGCGGGGTTCCTCGAGATCGCCGAGCCCATGGGGGAGGACGCCTCGACCCAGCACGCGCTCACCGATGCCGCGGTCGACGAGCTGCTCTCGAGCGACGTGATCCCCTCCTCGGTGCGCGGCACGGTCGCGCCCTACGCCAAGGAGCAGGCGGCGTCCTTCACGACCACGTCGGCCTACCAGGAGATGTGGGACGACTCGATGGACTCGGTGCACGAGGGGCTCTTCGCCTCCGGCGACAGTCCGATCGAGGTCGACCTCTCGCCCGCCGTCGACTCGCTCATGGATCCGATCGAGGAGAAGCTGCCCTTCGGCATCACCCTGCCCCGGTCCGACCATCCCACGGTCACCCTCACCACGATCCCCGACCTGCCCGCCCTGCGCGCGGCCGCGCAGGTGCTCCCGTACGCGTCGTGGGCGCTGCCGGTGATGATCGTGCTCATGGTGCTCGCACTGATCGTCGCCGACCGCAGGCGGGCCGCCCTGCTGGGCGCTGGCATCGCGACCCTCGTGGCGGGCGCGATCGGTCTGCTGCTCGCCGCGGGCATCGGAGCTCTCGTGCCTGCGTCGGTCGACGGCGCGGGTTTCCTGGGCCCGATCGTGCAGGGTTTCGAGGCCCGCTTCAGCGCCGACATCGCGCCGCGCGCGACCGTGATGACCGGCGTCGGAGCGGGGATCATCGTGGTGGGCGCGGTGCTCCTCGCCGTGGTGCGCAGGCCGGCGCGGCGCCGGTGAGGCCCCCGGAGTCGCCGTGATGCGGTGTGCAGCCAGCACCGCGCTGGCGAAGGGTGGAGATCTCAGTGGTCCGCCGGAGGCATTTCAGTGCCGCGCGGGCCGGTCGTCACGTCCCGCTGCGTGTACGCGCTGATCAGCGCACGGAGGTCCGCGACGAAGCGTCGCAACCAGAAGATCGAGGCCACGATGACGAACACGAGGGCGAGCTGACTCGTCCACGAGTGCAGAAGCCGTTCGCCGGGCCACCAGAGCCACAGGAGCGCGACCAGCACCACTGGTCGTGCGATCACCTTCAGCCACAGCAGGCGCAGACCGTCCTTGCTCATGTCCGCCACCGTAGCAAGCTGCCCGGTCAGTCCTCGGCGCTGCCGTTCCGCTTCTGCTGGCGGCCGCGCGCGAGGACGAAATCTCCGAGCAGACTCAGCACGAACTCGATCACGATGCCCACGCGGACACACTAGCGGCCGCGCGAATGTGCCGTGCCGCGACGACTGAGTGACCTGCTGTTTCTCTGGTGCCCCCGGCGCGATTCGAACGCGCGACACCCGCTTTAGGAGAGCGGTGCTCTATCCCCTGAGCTACGGGGGCGGAACCGCCGACCATCCTACGGTACGGAGGGCCCGGGACCTCCGCCCGGGCGCATGGCAGGATCGAAGCGTGAGCACCTCCACGCTGACCGTCGCCCTCGCCCAGTACGCCGTCGATGAGGATCCCGCGCGCGCGACAGAGCGCGCCGTGCGCGCCCTCGACGAGGCGGCTGCGGCGGGGGCGCGGCTCGTCGTGCTGCCCGAAGCGGCGCTCGCCCCCTTCGGCACGGACCTGGCCGCCGCCGCGCGCGACCACGCCCGCGCCTTCGACGAGGCGATCACCGCGAGTGCAGAGCGGCACGAACTGGTGGCCGTCGCCGGATCCTTCACCCGCGCCGCCGACGGCCGCGTCCACAACACGGTGATCGTCCGGGGTCGCGACCTGCGCGCGGACTACCGCAAGATCCACCTCTACGACGCCTTCGGCGCCCGGGAGTCCGAGACCATCGCTCCCGGCGCCGAGCTCGTCTCCATCGACGTCGACGGGATCCGTGTGGGTCTCGCGACCTGCTATGACATCCGCTTTCCCGAGCAGTTCGTGGCGCTCGCGCGGGCGGGCGCGCAGGTGATCGTCGTCCCCATGGCGTGGGGAGCGGGGGAGGGGAAGGCCGATCAGCTGCGGGTGCTGCAGCGCGCACGGGCGTTGGACTCCACGAGCCTGCTGCTGGCCGCGGACCAGGTGCCCGCGCCCGGCTGGAGCGGGAAGGCGGCGCGCGGCGTCGGCGGCAGCGTCGCCGTCTCACCGCTCGGCGCGGTGATCGCGGCCGCGGGCGAGGACGAGGAGCTGCTCCTCGTCGAGGTCGACGTCGGGGCCGTGGCCGAGGCGCGGTCCACGCTACCCGTGCTCACCGACCGGCCGGAGCTCCAGACCCCCTGAGGTCGGAGTCTGCTCGCGTCGGGGCTCCCTCGCGCCGATGCCCCGCCCCCGCGCATGCGAACGGCGCCGGACCCGAAGGTCCGGCGCCGCTTCGACGGCTCATCGGCCGTGGGAGGTACTCGGATCAGAGATTGCCGAGGCCGTCCTTCGCCTTGTCGCCGGCATCGCCGATGGCGCCGTCGAACTGATCGGGAGCGGCATCCTGCGCCTTCTCCGAGGCACCGTCGATGCCCTCACCGATCTTGTCCTTGTTGTCGGATGCGACATCCTTGGCCTTGTCGAAAGCGTCGTTGAGACCCATGGGGAACTCCTCTCGTTCGGCGTCGCGCTCCGGTCGGAGCGACAGCCCTACGCTAAGAGCCTCCGCGCCAGACGTGCCAACTATCCGCGGAACATGGCGCCCAAGTGACGACCTGTGAGCATTTGATGCACATTCCCGCCATCGCCGGGCATGATGAGTGCATGGAAACGACCGACGCTCGCGCGGCAGCAGCCGCTTCGTCACCGCCCAAGGACAAGAGCGGGCGCTGGGACCGCGTGCTCGCGATGCTGGCGACCCATCGCAGCCTGAGCGTCACCGAAGTGGCCCGCGAGCTGGGGATCAGCGAGTCCACGGTGCGCCGGGACTTCGTCGAGATGGAGCGCGCCCAGCTCGCGCGCCGCACCCACGGGGGCATCGTCGCGATCGACGTCGCCTACTCGCTCGCGACCACGCCGCGCGAGAAGGACGGCGCCTCCGCCGACCGCGAGCGGGTGGCGGCTCTCGCCGCGGAGATGATCCGTCCCGGTCAGATCGTCGGCTTCAACGGCGGGCGCTCGACCACGAGCACGGCACGTCGGGCGGTCTCCCGTCCCGACCTCGACGCGAAGGACGGCACGCCCGGGCTCACCGTCGTCTGCGCGGCCCTGAACATCGCGACCGAGGCCGTGCTGCGCCCCGCAGTGCGCACCGTCGTGCTCGGCGGCGTCGCCGAGCCGTACTCCTTCGAGCTCACCGGGCCGCTCGCGACCGCGACGATGCGCGACCTGTGGCTGGACACCATGTTCGTGGGCATGATCGGTCTCGACATCGACGCCGGGCTCACCTGCAACTCCGACGCCGAAGCGGGCGTGACCCGCACGATGATCGGGCATTCGCGGCGCGTCGTCGGCCTCGCCACGGCCGACAAGTTCGGCCTGCGCGCGCTCGCGGGCATCTGCCCGGTCGCCGCGCTCACCGACCTCGTGATCGCCGGCGAGGTCCCGGGGGAGCTGCGCGAGCACCTCGCCGAGCACGAGGTGCGCCTGCACGAGGCCTGAAGGTTCGTCCGAGGCCCGCCCGAGGCCCGCCCGAGGCCCGCCCGAGGTCCGCCGGTGGGCGCCGGAGGACGTCGGTGTCCGGCCGGGCCGTCAGGGGCCGACGGAGGCCTGCGCGAGTGGTGTGTGATGCGCCCGGCGCGACCTGCGTCGCCGCGCACGGCACGCCTCCGCGTCACCAAGGTGTCCGGCCGGTAGCGTGGGGTTCCATGTGGAGACTGCTGCGTGGGAAGAAGCGCACCGAGGAGCAGGAGAGCGCCCCGGGCGCGCCGGACGAGACGACCTCGTCCCGCGAGGACGCCGGTCCCGCCGCCTCGACCGCCCGCACCGGAGCCGCGAGCAGGCGCGGTCGCTCTGCCTCGAGTGCTGCGAGCGCCGCCAGTGCGGCGAGTGCGAACGCCTCCGACGGCGCCGAGGGCTTCGCCTTCTCCGTCGACCACCGCCTGGATCCGGCCGGCGCCGACATCGCGCCCCTCCAGGACGAGGACGCCCTGCCGCGTCGCCGGGTCGATGACCGCCCGCTGAGCCGCGCCGACCGTGTCGGCAGCGCCCTGGACCGTTGGACCCTGCAGATCGCGGGCACTCGTGCCGAGCCCTCCTTCCTCACCCGCATGCGCGCGGGCGAGCACGTGCTGGACCTGACGCACTCCCACCCCTCCGGCCTCGCCCAGCTCCTCGCCGGCCGCGGCCCGACACGCCTGTCCTCCCTGGTCCGGGAGGTCGGTGCGCTCGCCGACGCCCGCGCCGAGGCGCGGGCGATCCGCGAGATCGCCGAGCGCCAGGCCGAGGAGGTCGGTCTGTCCACCTGCCATCTCGGCATCGGCGAGGCGACCTGGATCCCCGAGGACGGCGGCGAGCCCTTCCACGCGCCCGTGCTGGTGCGTCCCATCACCCTGCGCCTGCGCGGCAGCGCCCGCGAGGACGTCGATCTGGACCTCGACGCGACAGTGGACGTGAACCCGATCCTGCTGCGCGCCCTGCGCGAGGCCGGCATCGCCGTGGACGCCCGCGCCCTGCTCGCGACCACCGAGGGCCCCTACGGCTTCGACCCGACACCCGTGATCGACGCCTTCAAGTCGCTCGGCCAGCCGCTGCCCGGCTTCCGCGTCGCCCAGGCGCTCGTGGTCGGCAACCTCATGGACGCCGCCGGCCAGCTCGTCGACGACCTTCGCACCGACCCCGCCGGCTGGGCGGACAGCGACCTCGTCGCCGCCCTCGCCGGCGACCCCGAGGCCCGCACGTCCCTCGCCCCGGCGGCCGACGCCTCGTCGGCCGCCGCGCCGACGGGCGCCCCCGCGGCCCCCGGCGGGTCGCGCGGCACCGCAGGGGAGGGTGCCCACGAGCCCTCCGCCCCCGACGAGTCCGAGATGGTCACCTCCCTGCCTCCGGATCGGATGCGGGTGCTCGCGCACGTCCTGGCCGGCGGCCACCTCGCGGTGAGCACGCCGCCCGGCACCGACCCCATCGACCTGGTCGTCGACCTGGCCGCGGAGGCGAATGCGCGCGGCCGCAGCGTGCTCGTGGTCTCCCAGCGCCGGGCGAACCTCGCGCACATCGCCGCCCTCGCTCGCGAGCGCGGCCTCGAGGACCTCGTGTTCGACCTCTCGCCGGATCCGTCCCTCCAGCGCAACGCCTCGGCCGCGCTGCTGCAGAGCCTCCGGCGCGCCGGCTCCTTCTCCTCGCCGGTCTCCACCGCCGAGCCCGAGGAGCTCGCCGAGGCACGCAGCATCCTCACCGGGCACGTCGAGGCCATGCACCGCGTCCAGCAGCCCTGGAACGCCTCTGCGCACGACGCCCTCTCGGCGCTCGCCGCGCTCACCCGCATGCGCCCCGCGCCCCGCACGGAGGTGCGGCTGGGCGCCGATGTCGCCGCGACCATGGTCGGCGAGGACCGGGAGCGCGGAGCGGAGTCGCTGCGCGAGGCGGCACGTCTGGGCGTGCTGTCCATCGGACCCGAGGACACCGCCTGGTACGGCGCACCCATCACCACCGACACGCAGGCGGAGCGCGCCCTCGCCCTCGTCGAGCGCCTGCGCGAGAAGCAGCTCCCTCAGCTGCGGCGCGCGATCGAGCGCACCGGCGGCGAGGTCGGCCTCGCCCCCGCGCGCACGCTCGAGGCGCTGATCGCCCGCCTGCAGCTGCTCTCGAAGGTCCGCGGGGCGCTCTCCGTGTTCCAGGGGGCCGTGTTCGCGGCCCCGTTGGACGACCTCATCGCCGCGACCGCCACCAAGGACTGGCGGCGCGAGCACGGCGTGGTCATGTCCTTCACGACCCGTCGGCGACTGCGCAAGGAGGCCGCCGCACTGCAGCGCCCCGCCTCGCTCGCCCCCGACCTGCACGAGGCGCTGCGGACCGTGCGCGCCGTGCGCGAGGAGTGGAGGGCGGCCGACGGCGGCAGCGGCTCTGCCCCGTCCGTCCCCGAGAAGCTCGAGAACTGCGCGCAGACCGCGGAGTCGATGCAGGCCCTGTGCGACGAGCTCGCCGTGCTGCTGGAGGGCACGCCCGCCGGCGGGGCTCTCGCCCGCACGGACGTCGACGATCTCGCCGAGCGGGCCGACGCCCTGTTCGCGGACCGCGACGACCTCGCCGCGCTGCCGCGCCGCACCGCCCTGCTGCGCTCGCTCGCGGCCGACGGCCTGGGCGACCTCGTCGAGGACCTGCGTGCGCGCGGCGTCCGCGAGAAGCACGTCGCCGCGGAGCTCGACCTCGCCTGGTGGCAGAGCGTCCTCGAGCTCATCGCCCGCGCCGAGCCCACCATCTCCCAGTACGACGGGACGGGACTCTCGCAGGTCGCCGAGCGCTTCCGGCGCCTGGACGCCCAGCACATGGAGCGCGCCTCCTACCGGGTGCGCGGCGCCTCCGACGACCGCCTCGTCTCCACGATGATGTCCTTCCCCGACACCTCGCGCGCGGCGATCGCCGAGCTCGCCCGCTCCTCGACGGTCTCGGTGCGCGACCTCGCCGCGAAGTACGAGGACATCCTGTTCGCCGCGCGCCCCACCTGGCTCGCCTCCCCGTACCTGGTGCCGCAGGTGGTCCCGCGCGGACGCCACTTCGACATGGTCATCGTCGCCGACGGCGGCCGCCTCCCGACGGCGGCCGCGATGCCCGCGATCGCCCGGGCCGACCAGGTCGTCGTCCTCGGGGACGTCCTCGACCACGCCGAGGTCGAGGGGCCGGTCCTCCTCGATGACATGCTGCAGGTGGCCCCGCACATCGCCCTCCACCGCGATCCGCGGCCCGCCGGCTCCGTGCTGCGCGCCTTCGCCCAGCGCCGGTCGCTCGTGGGCGAGGTCGTCTCCACCCCCAGCCCGTCGGCCCCCGACCCGGACCGTCTCGTCGTCGTCGAGAACGGCCGGGGCGCCGTGCCCACCGGCACCGAGCTCGTCGAGAGCACGGAGGCCGAGCTGCGCCGCGTGACCGACCTCGTCATCGAGCACGCCCGGCACCGCCCCGAGCTCTCGCTCGCGGTGTTCACCCTGACCGCGGAGCACGCCCGCAAGGTCATGGAGCGGATCATGCACACCGTCTCGGTGGTGCCCGGCCTGCGCGAGTTCTTCGACGCGGCCAGCCGCGAGTACTTCACGGTGCTGCCCGCCTCGCGCGCCTCCGGCGTGGTGCGCGACGAGGTGATCGTCTCGCTCGGCTTCGGCAAGACCCCGCACGGGCGACTGCTGCACCGCTTCGGTCCGCTCTCCGCGCCCGACGGACGCAAGGCGCTCGCCACCGTGCTCACCCGCTCTCGCGGACGCACCACGGTCGTCTCCGCCTTCGACGTCGAGGACCTCGACCCCTCGCGTCTGAAGTCCGAGGGCGCCCGTGACCTGCGCGCCATGCTCACCGTGCTCCACGGTGGGGCCGACGGCGGGCTCGAGGCCCCGGAGGGCAGCGGGACTCCGGCGGCCCCGACCCGCACCTCGCCGGCCGCACAGGCCTCCGCGTCCTCGGCCGCTTCGGCGAACCCGCCCGCGTCGGCCGCGGAGGAGGCCACGAGCTCCGTCGACGCCCAGATCGAAGCGGCGCTCGCCGCCGCCGACGCCCAGGACGAGTCGGCCACCCCGGACGACGGCGGGACCGACGTCGACCCCGACGGCTCCGAGTCCGCGGCCGCGGTCGCGGCCTCGGAGTCCGACGGCACGTCCGACGAGGAGCTCGCGCAGGGCTCGGCGGAGGCGGAGGCCGAGGCCCCCGCGGACAGCGCCGACGCGGCCGCCTCGCACGATGACTCCGTCGACCGCTCCGACGTCGCCGGCGAGAAGGCCGACGGGCGCGGCGCGGATGCCCACGAGGCCGAGGCCCGGGACGCTGCTGACCACAGCCCTGCGGCATCGGACGACGCCGCACAGCATGACGCCGCGCAGGGCGAGTCCGAGAAGGGCGAGTCCGAGCAGGACGGCCCCGCGCGGGACGAGCCCGTCCAGGAAGAGCCCGTCGCCCACGTCCTCGAGACCAACGCCCTGGTCAACGACCTGGCGGACCGCCTCTGGCGCCTCGGCCTCGTGGTCGACACCGACTTCGGGGTGACCTCGGACCGGATCGACCTCGCGCTGGGGCACCCGGACCTTCCCGGCCGCTACCTGCTCGCCGTCGACACGGACGGCGAGAGGTACGTCGCGACCGCGAGCCAGCGCGAGCGCGACCGGCTGCGGGCCGAGCGCCTCGAGGCCTCGGGCTGGGCGACCGAGCGCGTGTGGTCGTGGGCGCTGTTCATCGACCCCGACGGCGAGGCGGAGCGCATCCGCCGCGGCGTCGAGAGGGCTCTCATGCTCTACCGCGAGGAGGCCGAGCAGGCCGCGCTCGAGGGAGCCGGCGGCGCCCGCCACCGTCTGCCCCGGCCGCAGATCCCCGCAGGCCATCCGCTCGAGTTCTACGCGAGCGAGGACTTCGACTCGGTCGTCGAGTACATCGCCTCCGACGGCCGCGCCCGCCTCGAGGACCACCTGGCCGCCGAGGTTCGCAGCTTCCTCGGCTTCACCCAGCGCTCCGTGCTCCTCGACGTCTCCGTCAGCAGCGCGATCCGCCGCTTCCAGGAGAGGCAGTGACCGAGGGGGCGCACGGCGCGGACCGCAGGTCGGGCCGCGTCGTGATCTCCTCCCTCACCGGGAAGCCCATCCCGTGGGACGACGGCGACCGGACGGGCGGCGCCCACGGCGACGGCGCTCGCGCCCCGCGCCGCGGCGAGGAGCCCCGGGTGATCCCCGATCGCGCCTCCGAGGACGCGCCCGAGGCGGGGGAGCGCTCCGGCCACGACGCCGAGATCCTCCGCGACGTGCCGCCGCACTGGGGCACCGGGGCCTGAGCCGCCTTCCCTGAACCGAGGTTCCTGAGCAGCGGTTCCGGAGCCGCGGCTCAGCTCAGGGTCCCGGGGCGAGCGCTGCCGCCGGCCCGGTTCCCGTCGTTCCCCTCGTTCCCGCTCGTCTGCCCGCCGTCGTCCTCGCGCGCGAGGATCGCGCGCAGCACGCGCGCCTGCCCGGGCCGGGCAGTGCGCACGGCCCGGTCGGGAGGGAGCAGGGCTGCCCGGCAGATCTCCCGCGCCTGCAGGACGTCCTGGCCCGGGGCCTCGGCGACGTCGATCGACCCCCGCAGCCAGATCTCCACGCGATGGCGCTGCCCGCCGACCACGTCGACAACGCGCAGATCCGTGGCCCGCAGCCCCGACTCCTCCCGCAGCTCCCGCGCCGCGGCGGCCTGCGGGGTCTCTCCGGGCTGCATGTGCCCCGAGGGCACGCCCCAGCGCCCGTCCTCCCAGAAGCGGTGCTCGAACAGGAGCACCCGGCCGTCGGGCGCGCGCAGCACCGCGCACACGCTGACCAGGAATCGCGGTTGGCTGAGACGCACGGCGAACCAGACGATCTTGCGGCGCACGGGGCCCGGGAGGGCGTCGAGCACCGCTGAGAGCTGTCGCAGGGGCAGGGGCATGCTGCGCAGTGTACGGGCGCCGGTCGAGCAGGAGCGAGGCGCGGATGGTCGCCGACCGGGCATGTCGGATCCGGCCCCTAGAGTGGGAGGCATGACGGATCAGACGAGCCCCGAGACCACCTCTGCCACCTCGAGCACCGCCTCCGACGGGACGCCCGATCTCTCCGCCGTGACGGTGAGCGTGCTGGGCGCCGGCAACATGGGCGGCGCGTTCGTGCGGGCGATGCTCGCCGCGGGCGTCTCACCGCAGAACCTGCGCGTCGTGAACTCCTCGGACGCCTCCTCCCGGCGAGCGGCCGACGAGCTCGGCGCCACCGCCGGATCCGTGTCGGACCTGACCGGGTCCGACGTCGTCGTGCTCGGCGTGAAGCCCTACCAGCTCGACGCGGTGATGCCCGAGGTGCGCTCCGCGCTCGCCGAGGACACCCTGGTCATCTGCATCGCGGCCGGCACCAGCCTCGCCGCGCTCACCGAAGCGCTGGGCGGGCACACGCAGCTCGTGCGCGCGATGCCCAACACCCCGATGTCCGTGGGCGAGGGCGTCACCCATCTCATGGCGTCCGACGGCGCGACCGAGTCCTCGGTCGAGCTGGCCCGCGCGCTGCTCGCGGCCGCGGGGATCGTCGTGGACCTGCCCGAGGAGAAGGGGCACGCGATGATCGGCGCCGCGGGCAGCGCGAGCGCCTTCGTGTTCACCATCGTCGACGCGATGATCGACGAGGCCGTGCGCCAGGGGATCCCGCGCCCGGACGCCACGCGCGTGGTGCTCCAGACCCTGCGCGGCGCCGCGACCCTGCTGCAGGAGACCGGGCAGCACCCGGCCGTCGCGCGCGGCGCGGTGATGAGCCCCGGCGGCACCACCGCGGAGGGCATCGCGGCGCTCGAGCGCGGCGGTATCCGCCCCGCGCTCGCCGGGGCCATGGACGCGGCGGCGCGCAAGTCCCGCGCCATGTCGGGGGAGTGACCCGGATGGGTGGCTCGCTCGTCTCGAATCGGGCCGCTCGCCCGTCTCGAATCGGGCGGCCCGCCCGCCTCAGGGCCGGTTGGAGAAGCGCTCGATGAGCTCGGTGTGCCCGGAGACGATCAGCAGATCGTGCTGGGAGACCTTGGTGTCCGGGCCGGCGTAGGTGAAGTCGCGGCCGGGCGACTTCACGCCGACCACGGTCACGCCGTACTTCGCGCGGATGTCGGACTCCTGCAGGGTGAAGCCCATGATCTCCTGCGGGGGACGCATCTTCACGATCGCGAAGCCGTCGTCGAACTCGATGAAGTCGATGAGGCGCCCGTTGACCAGGTGCGCGACCCTCTGTCCGGCGTCCTTCTCGGGGAAGACGACGTGGTGGGCGCCGATGCGCTCGAGGATCTTGCCGTGCGGCACGCTGATCGCCTTGGCCCAGATCACGGGCTTGCCCAGGTCCACGAGGTTCGCGGTGATCAGTACGCTCGCCTCGAGCGAGGTGCCCACGCCCACGACCGCGACGGAGAAGTCGGCCGCGCCGACCTGGGCGAGGGCCTCCATCTGCGTGCCGTCGGCCTCGACCACATGGGTGAGGCGACCCGAGTACTCCTGCACGAGATCCTCGCGCGTGTCCATCGCGAGCACGTTCGTGCCGAGCTCCTCGAGGGTCAGGGCCAGGGAGGCTCCGAAGCGGCCCAGGCCCACGACCAGGGCTCCGCTGCTGCCACGGGGACGGGCCACGATGTCTCCTCACATGCGGACGGCGGGACGGCGCCGGAGCGCCGCGAACAGTCTAGAGCGCTGCGCAGTGGTCGTTATGGACGTTCAGAACGACGATTGCGCAGCACTCAAAGCGCGCGGCGGGCCGGCGGGACCGGCACCGTGGGTCGCGGCATCAGCCGACGATGGGGCGCTCGCTGGGCAGGCGCACCACGCGGGAGCGCGAGCGCAGCGCGAGGGCCGCGCCGAGCGTCATCGGCCCGATCCTGCCCAGGTACATGCACACGATGAGGATGTAGGTCGCGGCGTCGCCGAGGTGCGGGGTGATGCCCGTGGACAGCCCCACGGTGCCGAAGGCGGAGAGCACCTCGAAGAGCACCTGGTCCAGGCTGAACGGAGTGAGCTGCAGGGTCAGGAACGTCGCGATGAACACCACCGAGGCGCTCATGACGAGCACGCCGATCGCCTGGCGGATGGTCTCCTGCGGGATCCGACGGCCGAACACCTCGACGTCGCGGTCGCCCCGCGCCTCGGCGACGATCGAGAGCGCGAGCAGCGCGAACGTCGTCACCTTGATGCCGCCGCCCGTCGACCCGGAGCCGCCGCCGATGAACATGAGCAGGTCCGTGAACAGGCGCGTCTCGGGTTCGAGAGAGGCGATGTCGAGCGTGGAGAAGCCGCCCGAGCGCGGCATCACCGAGGCGAACAGGGAGGCCAGCACCTTCGAGCCGAAGCCCTCGCGGCCCAGCGTGTGCGGGTTCGACCACTCCATCGCGAGGTAGCCGAGCATGCCGGCGACCAGCAGGATCCCCGAGGTCGCGAGGGTGAGCTTCGCGTGCAGGGTCCAGTGGTGTGGGGTGCGCCACCTCTTGACCAGCACGAGCACCACGGGGAAGCCGAGCGAACCCATGAACACGGCCGTCGAGATCGGGATCGAGAAGAACGGGTCGCCCAGGTACTGGGAGATCCCGCCGGGATCGGGCACGAAGCCCGCGTTGTTGAAGGCGCTGATCGCGTAGAAGGCGCCGTAGAAGACCGAGGTGCCGGTGCCGTGCTCGGTCGCGATCATGTACGGCACGAGCGCGAGGAAGGTGAGGACCTCGAAGGCCGTCGAGGTGATGACGATCGTGCGCAGCACGCTGCCCACCTCCGCCAGCTGCTCGGCGCGGGTCTCGCGCGCGGTGATGATCCTCTGGGCCAGCCCCATCGAGCGCATCACCGACAGCCCCAGCAGCGAGGCGAGGGTGAGCACGCCCAGCCCGCCGATCTTCATCGCGACCATGAGGACCACGAGCCCGAAGGTCGACCAGTGCGTGGCGGTGTCGACCGTCGTCAGCCCGGTCACGCAGATGGCGGAGACCGCCGTGAACACGGCGTCGCGGAAGCCGGTGGCCTGGCCGTCGGACGCGGCGAGCGGTGACATCAGCAGCAGCGTGACCAGGCCGATCATCGCTGTGAACACGGTCAGCGCGAGGCGGGCGGGGGAGGTCCTCGCGGCCGTCGCGAGCGCGGTGCTCGAGAACTCGCGGATGCGCTGCCAGAGCGAGATCGCGGACAGGTCCGTGCGCCCGTCCTCGTCCCGGCCCTCGCTCATCCGGCTGCTCCTCGTCCTGCGTCTCGGTCCTGCGTCTCGTGCCCGTCCCGTTCGCGCCGTGCGACCAGCGGCGCCGGGGTCCGCGGACCCGCGGGACCGCCCGCCGCGCAGGCGCTGATCCGTCGCGCAGTCTACGTCGGCGATGCGTTCGTCCGGCCCCGCACTGGGTACGCTCGAACGCATGGTCTCCGCCCCCCATGGCTCGCCCGCCCCCCATGGCTCCTCCGGCGCCGGTGTCGTCTGGGACGACGCCCTCCTCGCGTACGACTTCGGCCCCTACCACCCGATGTCGCCCGTGCGCCTCGAGCTGACGAGGCTGCTCGCGGAGACCAGCGGACTGCTCGCGCGCTCCGGGGTGCGGACACTGCCCGCGCCCGTCGCCTCCGACGCGGAGCTGCTGCGCGTGCACACCCCGGAGTTCCTGGCCGCCGTGCGCCGCGCGTCGGCGCCCGGGGCGGGAAGGGACGGCGGGGACGATGCGCTCATCGGCTTCGGCATCGGGGGCGACGACGTCCCCGCCTTCGAGGGCATGCACACCGCGAGCGCCCGCATCGTCGGCGGCTCGATCGCGGCGGTCGACGCCATCCGCGCCGGCGAGGTCGACCGGGCCGTGAACTTCGCCGGCGGCATGCACCATGCGCGCGCCTCCCAGGCCGCCGGGTTCTGCGTGTACAACGACGCGGCGATCGCGATCGCCCACGCGCTGGACGCGGGGGAGGAGCGCATCCTCTACGTCGACCTCGACGTCCACCACGGCGACGGCGTCGAGCGCGCCCTGTGGGACGAGCCGCGCGCCGTCACCCTCTCGATCCACGAGAGCGGCGAGCACCTCTACCCGGGCACAGGCTTCGTCCAGGACACGGGCGGCGCGGGTGCCCTGGGCAGTGCGATCAACGTCCCGCTGCCGCCGCGCACCGACGCGGACGGATGGGTGCGCGCGATCGGCGCGACGGTCCCCGCCCTCGCGCGTGCGGTCCGGCCGACGCTCCTGGTCACCCAGCACGGCGCCGACAGCCACCGCAAGGATCCGCTCGCCGACGTCCGCGCGACCCTCGAGGCCCAGCGCGCCGCGATGATGCTCATGCGCGAGGTGGCGGACGAGTCCGCGGGCGGGCGCTGGCTCGCCCTCGGCGGCGGCGGGTACGCCGTCACCGACGTGGTCCCGCGCTCCTGGGCGCACCTGGTCGCCGTGGTCACCGGGGAGCCGCTTCCGGAGGAGGGCGAGGTCCCCGAGGCGTACCGCCGTGCCGTGCCCGAGGTGCTGCGGGCCCACGGCCTGCTCGACCCCGACGCCCCGCCCGAGATGGGGTACGGGGAGCAGCGCCCCCTGGACGTGCGCGACTGGTCGCTGGGCTTCGATCCGGCCGACGACCTCGACCGTGCCGTCCAGGCCGCGCGCCGCTCCGCCTTCCCCGAGTGGGGCCTGGACCCGTTCCTCGACTGAGGACCGTCCCGGCGCGGTGACTGCCAGAATGGCCGCATGACCACTCGACCTCTGGCGGACGACCAGGTGGGGCCCGGGTCGGACGCCACGCGGGTGCTCGATGACCTCGCCGCGGACCTCGACGGCGTCCGCCTCGGCTTCGAGGCGCCCGGCGCCGTGCAGACCCGCAGCGCCGTGACGGCCGCCTCCCGCCAGCTCGCCGACCACCTCCTGCCGCGTCTGCAGTCCGTCGACGCGCCGCTGCTCGTGGTCGTCGGCGGCTCGACGGGCGCCGGCAAGTCGACGCTCCTGAACGCCCTCGTCGGCCGGCCCGTCACCCGGGCCGGCGCCATCCGTCCCACGACCAGGCGGCCCGTGCTGCTGCACCATCCGGAGGATGCGCCCTGGTTCGAGGGCACGCGGATCCTGCCCGGCCTCGCCCGCGTCCGCGGGGGAGCGGGCGCCGACGCACAGTCGGCCGGATCCGAGGACGAGCCCTCGCGCGAGCTCGAGCTGCGCCCCCTCGCCGAGGTCCCGCGCGGCCTCGCCCTGCTCGACGCGCCCGACATCGACTCGATCGCCGCGGGCAACCGCGAGCTGGCCCGGCAGCTGCTGCGCGCCGCCGACCTCTGGCTGTTCGTCACCACCGCCAACCGCTACGCCGACGCGGTCCCGTGGGAGGTGCTGCGCACGGCCGTCGAGGCCGACGCCACGGTCGCCGTGGTCATGAACCGCATTCCCGAGCGGCCCGGCATCGCCGAGGAGCTCGAGACCGATCTGCGGGCGATGCTGGAGGATCGCGGGCTCGAGCCCGCCCGGCTGTTCCTCGTCCCGGAGTCGTCGCTCTCGGCCGACGGGATGCTCGACCAGGCCCGCGTCGGCGAGATCGACGCCTGGCTGCACGCGCTCGCCGCTGACCAGGGCGCACGCGGCGCGATCGCCCGGCGCACCCTCGCCGGCGCCCTCGACTCCCTGGACGGGACCCTGCAGGACGTCGCCGCCGGCGTCGAGGAGCAGCACGCGATCCGCGAGGAGCTCGCGACGGCGGTCGACGACGCCTTCGCGGACGTCGTCGGGCGCATCGAGGAGGCCGTGGGCGACGGGTCCCTGCTGCGCGGCGAGGTCCTCGCGCGCTGGCAGGAGGTCGTGGGCACCGGCGAGATCGTGCGCTCGCTCGAGAGCCTCGTCGGGCGGGTGCGCGACCGCCTCGGGCGTGCCCTGCGCGGCGAGGGGAGGCCCGCGGTCGCGGCCCAGGACGCCCTCGAGACGGGCCTCGTCCACGTCGTGGTCGACGAGACCGCGCGCGGCGCCGAGCACGTCGAGCAGGCATGGCGCTCGCATCCCGCGGGACGTCCCCTCGTGGAGGGCGCGGACCTCTCCCGCATGGAGCCCGGCTACGAGCAGCAGGTCGCCCGTGCTGTCCGCGACTGGCAGGGGGACGTCCTGGAGCTCGTGCGCAGCGAGGGCGGCGACCGCCGCACGAAAGCCCGCATCCTGTCCCTCGGCATGAACGCCGTGGGCGTGGCGCTCATGGTCGTCGTCTTCGCCTCCACGGCCTTCATCCCCACCGGGCTGGAGGTCGGCACGGGCGCCGCGACCGCGATCGTCGGCCAGAAGCTGCTCGAGACGATCTTCGGCGAGGACGCCGTGCGGAGACTGGCCCGCGTGGCCCGCGAGAGCCTCGTCGCACGGCTCGAGGGACTCGTCGCCGAGCGCGCCGAGCCCTTCCGCGCGCGCCTGGAGGCTGTGCCTGAGGGCACGGAGCCCGAGTCCCTGCGGGCCGACGCGCGCGGGGCGGCGGCGCTCGCCGCCGACATCAGGGCCCAGGCCGAGCAGGCGACGGGGGAGCGGACGGCGCACGAGCCCACGACGGGGGAGGACCCCGCATGAGCCCGCGCGCCTCCCGCGCCTCGCGCGGCGCCCTCACCGGCTCCGCGGAGTCCCTCGCGTCCCTGGCCGAGCGCCGGGACGCCCTCGTGAGGGCTCGCGATGACCTCGAGGACATCGCCCCGTCGGATGCCCTCGCTGCGACCGGGGAGATGCTCGAGAGGCTCGACGCGCGCACCGCGCTCTCGGCCGAGCACACCGTCATCGGCTTCTTCGGTGCGACCGGATCCGGCAAGTCGTCGCTCATGAACACCCTGGTGGGCCGCGAGATCTCCCCGGCGGCGGTGCGTCGCCCGACGACGCGCGACCCGCACGCCGCGGTGCTCGACCCCGCCGGTGCCGACGCTCTCCTGGACTGGCTCGAGGTCTCCGACCGCCACGAGGTGCACGACGGTCCGCTGCACGACGCGCTCGCGCGGGCGGCTGCGGAGGCAGACGGGCGCGCAGGCAAAGCCGGGCGCGCCGCCGGAGCCGGGCGCACCACAGGAGACGGGCCCGCCGCCGGCATGGTGCTGCTGGACCTGCCCGACCTCGACTCCGTCCAGGACGCCCACCGCGACATCGCCGAGCGCATGACCGGCATGGTCGACGTGCTCGTGTGGGTCACGGACCCGCAGAAGTACGCCGACCGGGTGCTGCACCGCGACTTCGTGGAGCCCTTCGCCGGCCACGACGCCGTCACCCTCGTGCTGCTCAACCAGATCGACACCGTGCGCGAGGACGAGCGCGAGAGCGTGCGCGCCTCCCTCGAGCAGATCGTGCGCCGGGACGGCCTCGAGCACGCGCCCGTCCTCGCGGTCTCCGCGGAGACCGGCGCGGGGCTCGCGGACGTCCGCTCCCGCTTCGCGGCCGTCGCCCAGGCCCGTGAGGCGATTGCCGTGCGCCGGCGCGCCGACCTGTGGGAGGCAGCGGTCGGGCTGCGGACCGCCGCGGATCCCTCGGGCCTGCCGGGTCGGGTCCCGTCGGCCGCCGAGCGCTCGCTCGAGGACGCCCTCGGGGCCGCGGCCCGCATCGATCCCGTGGCCGAGGCCGTGGGGAAGGCCTACCGGCATCGCGCCGACGCCCGCAGCGGCTGGCCCGTCGTGCGCTGGCTCCGGCGCGTGCGCCCGGATCCCCTGGCACGGCTCCACCTCGGGGCCGACGGATCCCGTGGTGCCCAGGAGGCGGAGGCGCGGTCCTCCCTGCCCGCGCCCGACGCGGCGACGTCGGCCCGTGCCTCCGGGGGCCTGCGCGGCTTCGCCGACACCGTCAGCCGCGACGGCTCCGACCCGTGGCGCGCGGCCGTGCGCCGCTCTGCCCGCTCCCGCGAGGACGAGCTCCCGGACGCCCTCGACCAGGCCGTGGTCGGCGCGGACCTCTCGCGCCGCACCCGCGGCTGGTGGTGGCCCGTCCTGGACGTGCTGCAGTGGCTCGCGATGGCGGCCTGGGTGGTGGGCCTGGGCTGGCTCGTGCTGAACGCGATCCTCGGGTTCTTCCAGGTCCCGGCGCCGCCGATGCCGATGATCCGCGAGCTGTGGGTGCCGTTCCCCCTGCCGACGGCGCTCATCGTGCTGGGCGTGGGGACAGGGATCCTGCTGGCCGTGCTCGGCGGAGCGCTCGCCGCCCTCGTCTCGCGCCTCCACGCCGCCCGTGCCCGGCGCCTGTTGCGCGTCCGCGTGCGCGTGGTCGCCGCCGAACTCGTCGTCGATCCCGTGCAGAGCACGCTGGAGGCCGCCCGCAGATCTGCGACGGATCTCGCAGCAGCGAGCGGGGACGCACCCCCTCAGCGCGTGTAGAGTGGGGCGTCGACTGTGGCACGGGCCCTGGACTCGTGGTGCTCACGCGTGGGCGCCGCATCCCGCCCCAGGGGGCGGGGAGCACCGCCTGTGGGCCGGGCCGCGTGCAGTCCGCTCTCCGTCCGAGACCGCAGGCATCCGCCTGCAGAACAGGGGTCCCCATGGGTTCCGTGATCAAGAAGCGTCGCAAGCGCATGTCGAAGAAGAAGCACCGCAAGCTGCTTCGTCGCACGCGCCACCAGCGCCGCAACAAGAAGTGATCTGCGCGCCCCCAGGGCGCGACCGCATGCGGGCCCCGCGGCCCGTGCGGTGATCACTGCACGAGGACCCCGCCGGATCTCCGGCGGGGTCCTCGTGCGTTGTGGTGCGGGACCGCGCGGCCGAGCGTTCCGGACGGCGCCGCCCCCTCGCGGCCCCTGGGGGTCAGCGGCCCAGGATCCTCTGCCACCAGCGCCGACGGGTGAGCGCCGAGCGCAGGGACGGCGCATCGACGCGGTAGCGGGCCTGCACGGCGCCGTCGACCACGATCACCGGCACGTGCTCGTTCCAGTCGCGCTGCAGGCCGGGATCCTCGTCGATGTCGCGGACCTCGACCACCGTCCCCGCGCGGTCGGCCTCGGCGCGGACGACGGGCAGGGCCACGTCGCACAGATGGCAGCCGGGGCGGGTGAGGTACAGCACGCGCGCATCCGGATCGGTGGTGCGCGGCGGGCGGGGGAGGTCGGCGGGGAGGCTCATCACCCGTTCAGCGTAGGGCTTCCCGTGCCGCGCGTCGGATCCGCGCACCGCGAAGGGCCGCCCACCGGATGGTGGACGGCCCTTCAGGAGCTGTGCGCGGAGGTTCGCCGGGTCGATCAGGCGCTCATCGGCCCGGAGACCCCGCGTTCACGGGATCACGCGGCGGCGGGAGCGGTGAACTCGGCCTCGATGGTGATCTTGACCTCGTCGGCCACGAGCACCCCGCCGGCCTCGAGGGCGGCGTTCCAGGTGAGCCCGAAGTCCTTGCGAGAGATCTTGGTGGAGGCGGTGAAG
The DNA here is from genome assembly GCF_042794925.1 of Brachybacterium sp. NPDC056505. Lineage (NCBI taxonomy): Bacteria > Bacillati > Actinomycetota > Actinomycetes > Micrococcales > Dermabacteraceae > Brachybacterium > Brachybacterium sp. NPDC056505. Next base: position 66,288 of record NZ_JBHTSV010000009.1, on the reverse strand, counting down.
CCCGCGCGGTACTGGCCGAAGGGGTCGGTCGCAGCGCCCTCGTAGTCGTAGTCGAGGGTGATGGACTTGGTGACGCCGCTGATGGTCAGATCGCCGACGATCTCGTCGTCGCCCACGGAGGTCGAGGAGAAGGTGATCTCCGGGTTCGTCTCGGCGTCGAAGAAGTCGCCGGAGCGCAGGTGGTTGTCGCGGTCCTCGTTGCCGGTCGAGATCGACGCGGTCTTCAGGGAGGCCTCGAAGCGGCTGGACTCGAGATCTGCGCCCGCGACGAAGGAGCCCGTGACGTCCGCGAAGTGGCCGCGCACCTTCGAGATGCCCGCGTGGCGGATGGTGAAGCCGGCGTTGGTGTGGGAGGCGTCCAGCGTCCAGGTGCCCTGGGAGATGCCATCGGGGAGAGCAGTCATCGTGTGCCGTCCTTCTTTCCTTGAATGTTGCACGAACTCTGTGCTTGAAAGGTAAACTATGATGGAGGTCGGGCGCAAGGCCCCAGGGGTCCGGAAGGAGCATGTGATGTCGAACACCGAGGATACGCGCGAACCGCGCGGTGTGGACGGCGAGTCGGTGAACGGGCGCGGTACGAGCGGTGCGCCGCGCGCGAGCGGTGCACCCGTCGCCGACGGCGCGGGAGCCGAGGGCACGGGGGGTGGGGACGGCGCGGTGCAGTGGCTCAGCCACGACGAGCAGCAGGCCTGGCGCACGTTCCTGTACGGCGTGAACCTGCTGATGGAGAACATCTCGACGGCGCTCGAGCAGGATCCGCGCTTCGACCTCTCCCTCGACGAGTACGAGATCCTCGTGCGGCTCTCGGAGGCCCCCGGGGGCCGGATCCGGATGTCGGGCCTGGCCGACCAGGTCGTGCACTCGCGCTCGCGCCTGACCCACACCGTCGCCCGCCTCGAGAAGCGCGGCATCCTCGAGCGCGTCCGCTGCTCGGGCGACGGCCGCGGCCGTGAGGCGGTGCTCACCGAGGCCGGCGCCGAACTGCTGCGCCAGGCGGCGCCCGTGCACGTGGCCTCCGTGCGGGAGCGTCTGCTGGACGCCGTGGGCACCGAGGACCTGCTGGAACTGGGCCGGATCATGGCCCGCACCATCCCCGAGGGCGCCCCCGTGACCCTGGGCACCGTCCCATCCGACGTCAAGGATTGATTGGTACCTTGAGGCGGTTCGCCACTCGTCGCGGGCTCGGCCCCGATCTGCGCATCGTCGGCCGCCCCGAGTGTCGATCCGGCCCACACCCTCGGTTCCCGCGGAGGTCCCCGCGCCCATGAGCACGACCGTCATCCACCTGGTCCGACACGGAGAGGTGCACAACCCCGAGAAGATCCTCTACGGGAGGCTGCCGGGGTACCGCCTGTCCGAGCGCGGCCAGAAGATGGCGCAGCTCGCCGCCGATCACCTCGCCCCGCGCGACGTGCGCGCCGTTTGGGCCTCCCCGCTGCTGCGGGCCCAGCAGACCGCCGCGCCGATCGCCGCGGTCCACGGCCTCCCCGTCGCACAGGACGTGCGGCTGATCGAGTCCGGCAACCACTTCGAGGGCCAGCGCATGGGCCACGGCGAGGCCCGCTTCTCCGATCCTCGCAACTGGCGCTGGTTCGCCAACCCCTTCCGTCCGTCCTGGGGCGAGCCCTACCGGGACCAGGCCGCGCGCGTGATCAGCGCCGTCCAATCGGCCCGCGCCGAGGTCGAGGGCCACGAGGCTGTCCTCGTGCTGCACCAGCTGCCGATCTGGGTCACCCGGCTCTCGGCCGAGGGCAAGCCCCTCTTCCACGACCCGCGGCGCCGGCAGTGCCGGCTGTGCTCGGTGACGAGCCTGCGGTTCGTCGGCCCCCATCTCGCGGGCATCGACTACGCCGAGCCCGCCGCCGAGCTCTACATGGGTGCGGTCGACGCCACCGGGGGCAAGCTCGCATGAACGACCTCCCCAGCGCCCGCCCCGTCGGCCGACGCGCCCTGTTCGGCGCCGCCGGGCTCGGCGCCGGCGCCCTGCTGCTCGCGGCCTGCGGCTCGGACACCTCCTCGCGCTACGGCGACAGCGGCGGCGACGGCGAGAACGGCTTCGTCTCCGGCGACGGCGTGACCACAGAGATCGACCCCGAGGACCGCACCGACCCCGTCGACTTCACCGGCACCACCTACGAGGGCAAGTCCTTCGCGAGCGCCGACGAGCTGGGCTCGATCCTCGTCCTGAACATCTGGTACGCCTCGTGCGCCCCGTGCCGCAAGGAAGCCCCGGACCTCGTCGAGATCGCCGACGACTACGCGGCCAAGGGCGTGGAGCTCGTCGGCATCAACGTGCGCGACGAGAAGGGCCCGGCCGTCGCCTTCCAGAAGAAGTACAAGATCCCCTACTCGTCGCTGCCGGACCTGGATTCCAAGATCCTCTACGCGCTGCGCGGGCAGGTCTCTCCCAACGCCGTCCCCTCGACGCTCGTGCTCGATACGAAGGGCAGGGTCGCGGCGCGCATCTCGGGCGCCGCCGATCCCTCGATCCTGCGCTCGATGATCGACACCGTCGTGGCCGAATGAGCGCGATGGACATCGGACAGGTCTTCTCCACGACGATCCTCTCGGGCTCCCTCTGGGTGGCGCTCGCGGTGGCCGCGGCCGCGGGGATCGTCGCCTTCGTCTCCCCGTGCGTGCTGCCCGTGGTCCCCGGCTACCTCGGGTACGTCTCGGGCCTCGCGGGCCAGGGGGCCGACGGCGCCGCCCGCGGCGCGTCCGGCGGGAAGCGCGGGCGGGGCGGATCCCGCGGCGGCTCCTCCCGGATGGCGCTCGGAGCGGTGCTGTTCGTCCTCGGCTTCGCCGCCGTGTTCGTCGTGCTCGGCGGCTTCGTCGGCGCGCTCGGGCACGTCCTGCAGTCCCATGTCGTGTGGGTCAACCGGGTCTCCGGCGTCCTCGTGATCGCCATGGGCCTGCTGTTCCTGGGGCTGTTCCCCTCGCTGTCGGGGGAGAGGCGCCTGCACAGCCGGCCCGACGCGGGCCTGCTCGGGGCCCCGCTCATGGGCATCGTCTTCGGGTTCTCGTGGACCCCGTGCATCGGCCCGACCTACGCGGCCGTGGTCGCCCTCTCCCTGGACGGAGCGTCCCCGCTGCGCGGGGCCCTGCTCGCTCTCGCCTATTCCCTGGGTCTCGGCATTCCCTTCGTGCTGTTCGCGCTGCTCTTCCAGCGCGCGCTCGGCGCGAGCCGCGCCCTCGCCCGCCACCGTCGGACCATCTCCGTGGTCAGCGGCGCCCTGCTGATCGCGATCGGCGTGCTGCTGCTGACGGGGACCTGGACGCAGTGGATGGCGCAGCTGCAGACCCTCATCGGCGGATACGAGACGGTGGTGTGATGACCCAGGAGGACCGCAGGGCGCGCAAGGCGCGGCGCCGGGCGCAGAACCGGGACGCGAAGGGCGAGGACGCGAAGGCCCCGCGCTCGGAGCGGACTCGCCGGGCCCGGGACGAGCAGAAGGACCAGATGGGCACGGCGAGCACCCGTGACCGTCGGGTCGCGCCCGAGGCCCGCGATCTGCGCCAGTCCGGGAAGTCGGGCAAGGCGGGGGCCTCGCTGCCCAAGCTGGGCGTGCGCGGGACGCTGCTGTTCCTGTGGCGACAGCTCACGAGCATGCAGACCGCCCTGTTCCTGCTCCTGCTGCTCGCGATCGCCGCCGTGCCGGGCTCGCTGTACCCGCAGCGCAACGTCGACGCCTCCAAGACGGAGCAGTACATCTCCGAGCACGGCTCGTGGGCGAAGTTCCTGGACACCCTGGGCTTCTTCGACGTGTTCTCCTCGGTGTGGTTCTCCGCGATCTACCTGCTGCTGTTCGTCTCCCTGGTGGGCTGCGTGATCCCGCGTCTGGGCGTGCACCTGCGCCAGATCCGCTCGCGCCCTCCGCGCACGCCCTCGCGCCTGCGCCGCTTCGCCGGGTTCACGCGCGTCGAGCTCCCGGGGGCCGACGTCGAGGCCGTCACCGCCCGCGCGGCGAAGGCCCTCAAGCGCTCCCGTTATCGCACCGACGTGCTCGAGGAGAAGGGCGGGGCGCGCTCGGTGACGTCCGAGCGCGGGTACCTGCGCGAGACCGGCAACCTCCTCTTCCACGTGGCCCTGCTGGGCGTGCTGGTCGGCGTGGCCGCCGGCGGGCTGTTCCAGTACCGCGGCCAGATCACCGTGGTCGAGGGGGAGGGGTTCTCGAACTCCCTGGCCGAGTACGACTCCTTCGAGCAGGGCGCCTGGTACGACTCCTCGAAGCTGCCGTCGTTCCGCTTCACCCTCGACGACTTCCGCGCCGAGTACGACACCAGCTCCAACGAGCACCGCTTCGGACAGCCCAAGAAGTTCGAGGCGGACGTCACCGTCGACGACCCGGACAAGGCCGACGAGTACTCCAAGACGCTGCGCGTGAACCAGCCGCTGCACGTCCAGGGCACCACGATGTACCTCCTGGGCAACGGCTACGCCCCCGAGGTCACCGTGAAGGACCCCGAGGGGAACGTCGTCGCCGAGGGCCCGATCATCACCATCCCCTCGGGCGACACCGGGTACACCTCGCAGCTGGTCATCAAGGCCCCCGACGCCCAGCCCAAGCAGATGGCCGTCGTCGGCTTCTTCCTGCCCACCGGCGTCATCGACGAGAAGGGACCGCACTCCGAGTTCCCGGGCCTCGTGAACCCGCAGCTCGCCCTCACCGTCTACAACGGCGACCTGGGCCTGGACGACGGCGTCCCGAAGAACGCCTACCAGGTGGACGTCAGCAGCCTCACCCCGGTGGCCGACTCCGACGGCAACCAGTCCCTGGTGAGCCTCACCCCGGGGGACTCGACGAAGCTCGCCGACGGCTCCTCGATCTCCTTCGACGGCGTCAAGCGCTACGCCGCCTTCGACATCAAGCGCGACCCGTTCCAGGTGTTCACCCTGGTCATGGCGCTGAGCGCGGTGCTGGGCCTGGTGCTCTCGCTGTTCGTGCCGCGTCGGCGCGTGTGGGTGCGCGCGGTGCCGTCGGCCCACGGCGTGGTCCTGGAGGTGGCGGGACTGGCCCGCAGCGACGATGATCGACTCGTGGAGGACGTGCAAGCGCTCGCCGAGCGCCTCGCGGACTCCGCCTCGCCGACGTCGGATCCGTCGTCGGCGGATTCCCCGTCGAGCGATTCCTCGTCGTCCGATTCGTCGTCACCCGATTCCCCGAGGCCCGCGCCCGAGCCCCCGGAGACCGATTCCTCGCAGTCCAAGCCCTCGCACGAAGGACCCCTCCAGTGATCGACCAGCAGCTCGCGGAGCTCTCGAACCTCCTGATCATCGTCACGATCGTCCTGTACGTCCTGGCCCTCATCGGCTTCGGCGCGGACCTCTCGGGCGTCACCCAGCGGCGCAGCGACGAGAAGCTCGAGAAGCAGAAGCGCGAGGGCGAGGACGCCCGCCCGGCGCTCGCGACCGTCGGCGCGAGCGCCGGGACGGCCGCGGGAGCCGGCGGCGGACTCGTCGGGTCGACCGCCGCCGGGAAGACCCCTGCCCGGACGGCCCCCACCGGGAAGGGATCGGCCGCGCCGGGCTCGACCGGCGCCGCGACCTCGGGCAACGCACTGGGCGCCCGCGGCTTCGGGTACGTCATGGCCTCGATCGGCGCCGTCCTGCACATCACCGCGATGGTGCTGCGGGGCGTGGCGACCTGGCGCGTGCCGTGGGGCAACATGTACGAGTTCTCGATGACCTCGAGCGCGCTCATCGTCGCGCTGTTCGTGATCATCTCGATCCGCCGCAAGGACCTGCGGCTGCTCGGCACCCTCGTGATGCTTCCCGTGCTCGTGCTCATGCTGATCGCCCAGACGGCGTGGATCCTGCCCGCTTCCGACCTCACCCCGAGCCTGCAGAACTCCCACTGGCTGATCGTGCACATCGGCGTCGCCATCATCGCGACCGCGCTCTCGGGCCTCGGCGCGATCGTCGCCGCCCTCCAGCTGCTCTCGACCCGCACCCGGAAGGTGCGCGCCGCCCGCGAGGCGGCCGACCGCCCGCTGGGGCGCTTCTGGGGCCCGGTCTCGGCGCTCACCGAGCGCATCCCCGGCCCCGAGGCCCTCGAGGCGCTCTGCTTCCGCCTGCACTCCCTCGCCTTCGTGTGCTGGACCTTCACCCTGATCTTCGGGGCGGTCTGGGCCAACGAGGCCTGGGGCCGCTACTGGAACTGGGACCCCAAGGAGGTGTGGACCTTCGTGATCTGGGTGGTCTACGCCTGCTACCTGCACGCTCGCGCCACCCGCGGCTTCCGCGGCAACAAGGCGGCCTGGTTCGCCCTCGCCGGCTTCGCCTGCGTCATCATCAACTACACGGTCGTGAACCTGGTGATCAACGGCCTGCACTCCTACTCCGGCCTCGGCTGATCCGGGTTGAAGCCAGCATCCCGTGGGCTCGACCATCCGCGCTGGCTCCTCTCCGGTGCGCCCGAGCCGCACGGTTCGTGACCGGATCGTGCCCGGAACCCCTCCGCCGACCCATGACGGGGCCACCGATCTCCCCTATGCTGATCACACTGGGTTACTGACCAGTAATCACGTCGGGGGGACAGTGTGGTCGCCCCGCTGGATCGAGGGGGAGCGATGTCAGGGGACGATACGAGGACGACACGGTCGAAGAAGGTCCGCGCGGTGCTCGCAGGCGGACTGGTCCTGGGCATCGGGGCGGCAGTCACGCTGGCGGCCTGGAACGATTCCGAGTACGCGCGGGGCGACTTCTCCGCCGGGGCGTTCGACCTCGAGGGCAGCACGGACGGCGCGGACTACGGCGAGCACCCCGCGGCCGACTCCGCCGCTGCCCTCGCTTTCAGCGTTGATCCCTCGAACCTGGCTCCCGGCGATTCCGTGAGCGCCCCGTTCGCAGTCCGTCTCGACGATACGACGACGTACGACGCGGTCGTCGACGTGCTTGCGACATCGACGTCGGGCGACGTCTCGAACCTCACGTACTCGCTCGTGCAGACGGATTCCTTCGGGTGCGGTCAGTCGACCGCCGCGACGCTGGTCCCTTCGGGCACCGCCGTCGGCCAGGTGCCCGGCGCACCGCAGTTCGATCTGACGGCCGGCGACGGCACCGCTGGGCAGCCCGTCACGCTGTGCTTCACCGTGAAGGCGGGCAGCGGCCTTGAGCAGGGACAGACGGGCTCTGCCACCTGGGAGTTCGCAGCCGAGTCCCAGGCCTGACAGAGGTCGCGCAAGGGTGGGCGCACGGTTGCCATGGTTTCGGGCCGTCCTGGCCAGTGGCCTCGTGATGGGCGTGAGCGCCACGTCGTCGGTGGCGGCTTGGACCGACTCCGAATATGGGACCGGGACCTTCAGCGCTTCCCGTTTCGCGCTCCAGGCGACTGTCGCCATGCCCTATGACCCCGCCGGGCCCTGGGTCGAGCACGGGAGCAATGCGGCCGAACTCCAGCTCGCTGCCGGCGATCTGCGCCCGGGCTCCGCCCGTTACGCCGCGCTCGGCATCCGCACGACGCCCGGCTCCACCGGTGGGGAGCTCCACGTCCCCGGGGCGACGGTGAACGGCACCGCAGGGAACGGGTCCGCGTGGGCGTCGGCTCTGCGTTACCGGGTCGTCGTCTCCTCCCGCTGCGACGCGTCCGTGTTCTCCGCAGGCGCCGACTACGTGGTGGGCGGCGCCACCACCGCCCGCCCGCTCACCCGCGGGCAGGAGGATCCGTCCCATGGTCCGGCGCTCGCGGAAGCGACGGCCGATGGCCCCGGCGCGCCGACCGTCCTGTGCTTCGAGATTTCTCTGCCGATGGGCGCGAGCAACTCGCTCCAGGGATCCACGGCCGACGCCCGGTGGGATATCAGCGCGACATCGGAGGAGACATGAAGCGCAGAGCTCCCGTGCGCCACCGGAAGGATCGCTCCGGTCGTGCTCGACTGCGCGAGGTGCCCGTCGCCGCGGCGAACGATCAGTCCGGTGACCGCCGCACCGTGCTCTCGTTCGTCCTCGCCCGCGTGCTCGATCTGGCTGCTGTCGGCGGCGCGATCTGCATCGTCCTGGTGCTGCTCGCAGTTCTGCTCCACATCACGCTGATCCTGTTCCGCACGGGGTCCATGGCCCCTGCGATCCCCCAGGGCTCCGTCGCGGTGGTTCGGGAGACCCCCGCGACCGACGTCGAGATCGGCGACATCGTGACGGTCGACCGGCCAGGGGACGCTCCTGTATCCCATCGGGTCGTGCGAGTCGAGCCGCAGGGCGGCGAGAGCGTCGAGCTCACGTTGCGGGGGGACGCGAACCCGGGGCCGGACCCACGACCCTACGAGGTCACCACGGTCCGACTGGTCCTCTTCCACATCCCCGGCCTCGCACCGTTCATCGCCGGCCTGGGCCGCCCGCCCGTCATGATCGGAGTGACACTCGCGGTCGCGGCGCTCGTGGTGTGGGCGCTCTGGCCCCGGAAACGAGCCCGCACCACCGAGGGCGAGACCGGGGAGGAGACGCAGGAGTCAGGGCGGGACGTCGAACCCGTCGACGGATCCGACGCCGAGGACAGGCGCGCTGAGGAGGCGGAGCCCCGATGAACGCCGCGGGCGAGGCAGGTCGACGGCACGGTGTGCTGCGGGCCCTGGGCATCGGGATGCTGGTGCCTCTCGCGCTCGTGGTCGGCTGTGTGCTGCCCGTGCGCGCGGAGCCCGTCGACGCGGAGTGGACGGCCCAGAGCCCGGCGCGTGCGCGGATGGTGGCCGCGCAGATCCCTCCGATCTCCCTCGCGAGAACGTGCTCGTTCAAACCTGGGATTCTCGGGGCGGGCGCTCGGGTCGAGGTCTATTGGAGACTCCCTGCGGGCTACCAGGTCTCGGACGTGCAGGTCGAGGCGTCGACCAAAGGACTGGGATCCGTGCTCGCCCCGATCACCGGGTTCAGCACCGCGAACAACACTGAGCGTGGATCCGACGGCGTCTACACCACGACCGTGCGCTCCAATCTCCTGGGCGGTCTGTTGGGACTCGGCAGCGAGCTCGAGCTCGCCTTCCTCGTGAAGGATGCGAGCGGGTGGACCTCGCAGACCCGGTCCGTGGCGACGAACGCAGGCCTCCTGGCCGGCATCGGCGGGACCTGCCGGAACCTCGACTGATCCCTCACGGCGGAAGGGACACAGGGCTCGGGCTGGTGCATCCCGGACCGGCCCCGCCGGGCACCCCTCGGGAGCGCTCGTGAAGAGCTCGGACGTGCTCTTCTGCTGCACTATGCGAGCTCGTCGTCAGGAGGTGGAGTCGTCTCCGTGTTCGCCGCGCTCACGCCTCTCACGGCGGATGTCCTCGTCCAGCTTGCGAAGGAAGTCCGGATCCTCGTCGGGAGCGAGTGGACGCGGCCGGGGCGAGCTGCCCGCTCCGCCCTGCCCGGGCTGCCATCCGCGAGGGCCGAACGGACCCGCGGTCCCGTCCTCGCGGTCCTTGCCGACCAGCAGCCAGGTGAGCGGCCCCACCCAGGGCAGCAGCACGATGAGCACGATCCAGGCCCACTTGGGCAGACCGCGCAGCTGCGCGTTCTCGCACTGGACGCAGTCGGCGAGAGCGAAGATCGTCAGCCCGATCGAGGCGATGGCGAGGACACCCTTCAACATCCCCCGAGTCTACGGAACCTCGCGGGCCGGCGGGCCGGGCGCCCTTTTGCGCCTCAGGACGCGAGGACCCGGCGCAGCTCCGCCATCTGCTCGTCGAGCTCCCGCGTGGTCTCGGCGATCTGGGACATGCGCCGGGAGTGCACCTCGGGCACGTCGCCGTCGAACTTGTAGCGCAGCGAGTGCTCGGTGCTCGCCCAGAAGTCCATGGCGATGGTGCGCAGCTGGATCTCGACGGGGATCTCGACGGTGCGGTCGGCGAGGAACACGGGGACCTGGACGATCAGGTGCAGGGAGCGGTAGCCGTTGGGCTTGGGATCGGCGATGTAGTCCTTGACCTGCAGGACCTCGAGGTCCTCCTGGCGGCGGATCGCGTCGCTCACGAGGTAGACGTCAGCCACGTACGGGCAGGTGATCCGCAGGCCGGCGATGTCGAAGATCTGGGCGCGGATCGCGTCGAGGTCCGCCGGGACGCCGCGGGCGACGATCTTCTGGGTGAGGGACTCGGCGGACTTCAGGCGGGTCTTCACGTGCTCGATGGGGGAGTGGTCGTGCTGGGCGTCGAACTGCTCGCGCAGGATGCCGACCTTCGTGGAGACCTCGTCGAGCCCGAACTTGTACTCCATGAGGAAGCCGCGCATGCGCTGCTGCATGCGGCGCAGCATGGTCTCGGCGTCCGCATGCTCGGCGTCGGGACCGGCCAGGCGGCGCAGGAAGTCCAGCGCCCGGGGGTCGATCCCGTGCCCGGAGAACGACGGGACGGCGTCGGACGCTCGCTCAGCACTCATGCGCCGGATCCTCCCACCGATCTCTGGAGGTTCGGTGCGAGGTCCCGGCACGGAATCCTCACGCGCGCTGTGGTCCGCGACTCGGCCCGCACGGTCCGTCCAGGCGGGCGCACTACCCTGGCACCCATGCGAGACGTCCTGCTCTATACGGTGATCCGGCTGGTGGTGCTGGCCGCTTCCTGGTGGCTGATGGTGCAGATCGGCGTGGGCTTCTACCTCGCCGGGATCATCGCCGTGCTGATCGCGTTCCTGGTCTCGGTGCTGTTCCTTCGCGCGCCCCGCGAGCGGCTCGCGGGGAGGCTGCAGTCGGCCGACGCGCGCCGCCGCGAGCGCCGCGGCCCCGTCCGCGACGAGGACGCCGACGAGGAGGACGCCCTCCTCGACGAGGACGACGACGAGCGCTGAGCGGCGACGCCCCGGGGACCGCTCAGACCGCGAGGCCCACGAGCAGCAGCAGCGAGAAGACGAGCTCGAGCCGACCCGCCTGGGCCAGCACGGGGATGAGCGCGCGCCCCTGGATGCCGGCGAGGACCGTGCGCAGGGGGCCGACGGCGAGCACGAGGGCGAGCAGCACCACGAGCACCGGCGGATGGACCACCATGACCGGCACCATCAGCACGAAGGGGACGGCGAGGCACGCCGTCAGCAGCATGCGCGTGCCCCGGTCCCCGAGGCGCACCGCGAGGGTGTGCTTGCCGGCGACGGCGTCGGTGGGCAGGTCCCGCAGGTTGTTGGTGAGCATGATGACCACGGCCAGCAGACCGATCGCGCAGGCGGCGAGGATCGCCACCCAGCTCACGCGGAGCGTGATCGCATAGGCGGTGCCGCCCACGGCGACCAGCCCGAAGAAGATGAACACGAACAGCTCGCCCAGGCCCAGGTAGCCGTAGGGCCGCTTCCCGCCGGTGTAGAACCAGGCCGCGGCGATGGCGGCGGCCCCCACGACCACGGTCCACCAGATGCCGGCGATCGCGATGAGCACCAGGCCGAGCACGCCGCCGAGCCCGAGCGCGAGGAACGCCGCGCGCTTCACGGTGCCGGGGGCCGCTGATCGGGAGCCGGTGAGCCGGAACGGCCCCACGCGGTCGTCGTCCGTGCCGCGCACGCCGTCCGAGTAGTCGTTGGCATAGTTCACGCCGACCTGCAGGCACAGGGCCACGCCGAGGGCGAGCAGCGCACGCGGGATCACCACGGCGGCGTCGAAGCCGACGTCCCAGAGCGCCGCCCCGGTGCCGGCGGCGACCGGGGAGATCGCGGCGGGCAGGGTGCGGGGGCGCGCGGCCTCGACCCACTGGGCGAACGTGGCCATGATGCTCCTCGAGGCAGGTCTGCGGTGGCGGGACCGCAGTTCACGGCCCCATCAAGGATACGTCCGCCGGGGCGGCGCCCGGGGTGCGCCCCGTGGTGGCGTGGGTCGCGCCGCAGGGCCCCGGGACGTCCTCAGGCGTGCGCGGAGGCCGTGCGGGCCGCCGCGGCGCGGTCGATCTTGCCGATGCCGAGCCTCGGCAGCGCCTCGACGACGTGCACCCGCCGCGGCACGGCGTGGGAGGGGACGCCAGTGGTCCGCAGCGCGGAGCGCACGAGGGCGGGCAGGTCGTCGGGATCGGTCGGTGCACCCTCGGCGGGGACGACGAGCGCTTCGACGCGTCGGCCCCATTCGAGATCCGGCACGCCCACGACGACCCATTCGGCGAGGAGCCCCCGCAGCATCAAGGAGCGGTCGATCGCGCGCTCGACGTCCTGCGGGACGACCTTGAGGCCGCCGGTGGTGATGACGTCGTCCGCGCGGCCCAGGATCCGCAGTCGCCCGTCGTCGATCCGGGCGAGATCGCTGGTGACGAAGGCGCGCTCGCCGTCGGGGCCGACGACGGGGAAGTCCTCCGTCGCCGCGCTGCCGTCCTCGAGCACGTAGCCGTGGGCGAGGGTGGGGGAACGCAGCCGCAGGCGGCCCTCCTCCTCGCCGTCCTCCGCCCCCACCAGCTCGAGCACCACGCCGGGGAGCGGCACGCCGTCGTAGACGCAGCCGCCCGCGGTCTCGGAGGACCCGTACGTGGTGCGCGCGGCGATGCGAGCCCCCTTGGCGCGCGCGAGCAGGTCTGGCGGCGTGGCCGCCCCGCCCACGAGCACCGCGGAGAAGCGTGCGAGCAGGGCGCGCGCTCGCGCCCCGTCGGCCGACGCCTCGCCGAGCAGCCGGGTGAGCTGGGTGGGCACGAGCGAGGTGAAGGCCGGGAGGTCGGCCGCCGCGGCCTCCTCGAGGGCCGGCTCGGCGAGGGCGACGAAGCGGGCGGCGTCGAAGTGGACGGAGAGGTCCGGCAGGGGATCCGGGAGCGGGACGCTGTCGAGTCCCAGCACCTGGGCCGTGCGGTGGGCCCGGGCGATGACCTGGATGCCGGCGATGTGGGTGGGCGGCAGCAGCGGCAGCCAGTGCCCGTGGCCCGCGTGCGCGGTCCGGTCGGCGTCCGTGCCCGGGGTGCCGTCGCCGTCCGCGAAGAGCCGCGCGGTCGCGTCCTGCGAGGCGAGCAGCGAGCGCAGGGGATGGGCGACGGCCTTGGCTCGGCCCGTCGAGCCGGAGGTCGGGACCACCAGCACGGTGTCCTCGAAGCCTGCGGGCATCGCCGTCGGCGGATCGAACGGTCCCAGCCACAGCCGCCCGCGGCCGGCCATGACCTCGCCGATCGCGCGGGCGTGCTCGGCGAGCGAGGCCGCGGATCCCTCGAAAGGGGCGGGACGGATCCAGGGAGCGGACGCTGCCGGAGGGAGCTCGACCACGGCGCTCAGCCCTGCGGGTGGGGGAAGGACGACCAGTCGGGGTCGCGGTGCTCGAGGAAGGCGTCGCGGCCCTCGACCGCCTCGTCCGTCATGTACGCCAGGCGCGTCGCCTCGCCCGAGAAGACCTGCTGGCCCATGAGGCCGTCATCGGCCAGGTTGAAGGCGAACTTGAGCATGCGCACCGCCTGCGGGGACTTCGTGGCGATCGTCGCGGCCATCGCGAGCGCCGCGTCCTCGAGGTCCGTGTGGTCGACGACCCGGTTGACCGCGCCCCAGTCGTAGGCGTCCTGGGCCGAGTACTCCTCGGCGAGGAAGAAGATCTCGCGGGCTCGCTTCTGCCCCACCTGCTTGGCGAGGTACGCGGAGCCGTAGCCGCCGTCGAAGGAGCCCACGTTCGCGTCGGTCTGCATGAAGCGCGCGTGCTCCCGCGAGGCGATCGAGAGGTCGGCGACCACGTGCAGGGAGTGCCCGCCCCCGGCGGCCCAGCCGTTGACCACGGCGATCACGACCTTGCCCATGGTGCGGATCAGGCGCTGGACCTCGAGGATGTGCAGGCGGCCTCCCTGCCCGGCGGTGACGGTCTCCGCGGTCTCGCCGCCCGCGTACTGATAGCCGGAGCGCCCGCGGATGCGCTGGTCCCCGCCCGAGCAGAACGCGAAGCCGCCGTCCTTGGGGGAGGGGCCGTTCCCGGTGAGGAGGATGACGCCGACGCCGGTGTCCAGCCGCGCGTGGTCGAGCGCCCGGTAGAGCTCGTCGACCGTGTGCGGGCGGAAGGCGTTGCGCACCTCGGGCCGGTCGAAGGCGATCCGCACGCACGGCAGGTCCCTCGGCGCCGCGGGATCCGAGCGGTCCACGGCGCGGTGGTAGGTCACGTCCGTGAGCGCGGGACCGGCCAGCTCATCAGGGCCGACGTCCCTCCAGCGCTCGGGATCGAAGGTGTCGGAGACATCGCGGGGCAGCTCGAAGCGGGGCATGCTCGCCAGGGTATCCCCGGCGCGCGCGGGGCTCGGCCCGCTCACGAGTGATCCGGCCGACGAGGAGCGGCCGAGGATCGGACGGGGTTCTCAGGTTTCCTCGGCCCAAGGCAGCAGCACGGTGGGCGGAGCGGGATCGGTCACGAGTCGGCCGTAGGCGAGGACGTCCACGCGCTCGCCGCCGATGAGGAACTTCTCGCGCTCCGTGCCCTCGTGCAGGAAGCCGGCGGCGCGGGCGACGGAGCCGGAGGCGGGATTGTCGATGCGGTGTCCGAGCTCGAGGCGCTCGAGCCCCCACCCGCCCCGGTCGACGGGCCGCAGCGCGCGCTCGGCGAGGGCGGCCGCCGCCCGCGAGGCAAGGCCGCGTCCGCGATGCGCGGGATGCAGCCAGTAGAAGAACCAGCCGTTGCGATTGCCCTCGTCGACGCTCACGGCGACCAGGCCGACCATGCGGCCGTGCGCGCCCTGCACGGCATCCGGCTCGTCGTCGACGATCGCGAAGGCGTGCCGGTCCGTGCCGCGCAGCCAGGTGCAGTACTCCTCGGCCGATGCCGCGTCGTGCACGTCGCCCTGGCGGGACATGTCGGGGGAGGACGTGAAGGCCTCGAGGATCGCCTCGGCGTCGCCCGCTCGCACCGGGCGGAGTCGAGGGCCCGACGGTGCGGGGAGCGGGCGCTCGACGGCGGCCGACGTGGGGTGATGGACCATGCGAGCAGGCTACGGCGTCTCCCCCTGTCGATCGACCCGTCGGCCGGGCAATCCCCTCCGCGCGTCGCCGCACGGATCCACCCGCCGATGGGTAAGGTCCCGCGGGTGACTCACTCCCCATCCTCCACGACATCGACGTCGACCGGCTCGGATGCCCCGGGCCCGCGCGCCCCCGACGCCCCGCACCTCGAGCGCTCGCTCGGCAACCGCCACATCCAGCTGATCGCGATCGGCGGCGCCATCGGCACGGGCCTCTTCATGGGGTCGGGCAAGACGATCTCGGTGGCGGGCCCCTCCGTGCTGCTCGTCTACGTGGTCATCGGCTTCATGCTCTACTTCGTGATGCGCGCGATGGGCGAGATCCTGCTCTCGCGCCGCGAGTACCGGAACTTCGCCGATTTCACCGGCGACCTGCTCGGTCCCTGGGCGGCGTTCTTCACCGGCTGGACCTATTGGTTCTGCTGGGTGGTCACCGCGGTGGCCGACGTCATCGTGATCGCCTCGGTCTACCTCCGGGACCTGGTGCCGATGCTGCCGGGCTGGGCCACACCCGTCCTCGCGATCGTGGTGATCGCCCTGCTCATCGGCCTGAACCTGCCGACGGTGCGCGCCTTCGGCGAGGCCGAGTTCTGGTTCGCCATGGTCAAGATCGTCGCGATCCTCGCGCTCATCGTCCTGGGGCTCGTGCTCGTGCTCACGGGCTTCGAGACCTCGGCCGGCCCCTCGAGCTTCACCCATCTGTGGGCCGACGGCGGCTTCTTCCCGCGCGGCTTCACCGGCTTCGTCGCCGCCTTCCAGATCGCCACCTTCGCCTTCGTGGGCATCGAGCTCGTGGGCACCACGGCCGCCGAGACCCGCGACCCCGAGAAGAACCTGCCGCGCGCGGTGCGCTCGATCCCCGTGCGCATCCTGCTGTTCTACGTGGGCGCCCTCGTGATCCTCATGTCTGTGATGCCGTGGACGGTGTACAGCGCCGACGACTCCCCGTTCATCCAGGTCTTCGCGACCGCGGGGCTGCCCGCGGCCGCCGCGATCGTGAACCTCGTGGTGCTGACCTCCGCCATGTCCTCGGCGAACTCCGGGATCTACTCGACCTCCCGGATGGTGTTCGGCCTCGCCACCCAGAACGACGCGCCGCGCCTGTTCGCACGCGTCTCGCGCCGCCACGTCCCGCAGAACGCCCTGTTCCTCACGGGAGTGATGCTGCTGGCCTCGGTGGTGCTGCTCGTCTTCGGCCTGGGGGAGTCGACCGCGTTCTCCGTGGTCACCACCGTCTCCTCGCTGTGCTTCATGTTCGTGTGGACGATGATCCTGCTGAGCTACCTGGCCTACCGCCGCCGGCGCCCGCAGGACCACGCCGCGAGCCGCTTCCGGATGCCGCTGGGCGGCGTGATGCCCTTCGTCGTGATGGCGTTCTTCGCCTTCCTGCTGTGGGCGTTCACGGGCGCGTCGGACACCCTCGCGGGTCTCCTCGCGACCCCCGTCTGGTTCCTGCTGGTCGCGATCGGCTACGTGCTGATCCGACGGGACGGCGCGCATGCCGCCCAGCGCGAGGAGTTCCGGGCGCGGGCCGCCCGCGAGAAGGACGAGGCGGCCCGCTGGCGGACCGAGCCCGTCGAGCGGGTCTAGCCTGGACGGGCGCGGCGCCGCCGCACCCACCCGTCCCGCAAGGAGCCCCCATGACCACGCTTCACGACTTCACCGTGCGCACCGCCGAGGGCGCCTCCACTGACCTCTCGCAGTACGCGGGGCAGGCCGTCCTCGTGGTGAACGTCGCCTCGAAGTGCGGGCTCACCCCGCAGCTCGACGGCCTCCAGCACCTGCAGGAGCAGTACCGCGAGCAGGGCCTGGTGGTCCTCGGCTTCCCCTGCGACCAGTTCGCCGGCCAGATGCCCGGGAGCGACGAGGACGCCGTCACCTTCTGCCGCACCGCCTACGGCGTCGACTTCCCGATCTTCGCGAAGATCGATGTCAATGGCGAGGACGCCGACCCGCTCTACCGATGGCTGCGCTCGCAGCGCTCCGGCAAGGACGGAGCGGACATCGAGTGGAACTTCGCGAAGTTCCTCATCGGGCCCGACGGCGCGGTCGTGGACCGCTTCGACCCGACCGTCGAGCCCGCCGACCTGCGCGGTCCCATCGACGCCGTGCTGGCCGCGGCGTGAGCCGCATGCGCATCCCCGCCGCCCTGCGCGAGCAGGGCATCGAGGACGCCCGCTGCTGGTCGATCCCGATGACCACCCGCTTCCGCGGGATCACCGTGCGCGACGGCGTGGTGCTGCGCGGTCCCGAGGGCTGGGCCGAGTTCTCCCCGTTCTGGGACTACGACCCGGCGGAATCGGCCGCCTGGCTGCGCTGCGCGCTCGCCGACGCGACCGCGCCGCGCCCTGCGCCCCTGCGCGAGAGCATCGAGGTGAACGTGACGATCCCCGTCGTCCCGCCCGCTCTCGCGCACCATCTGGCGAGGGTGGGCGGCGCCCGGACCGCGAAGGTGAAGGTCGCGGACGTCGCCTCGAGCCTGCCCGAGGACCTCGAGCGCCTGGAGGCCGTGCGCGACGCCCTGGGGCCGGACGCCCGCATCCGCGTGGACGCGAACGCCCGCTGGGACCGCGACGAGGCGATCGCCGCGATCCCGCAGCTGGACCGCGCCGCGGGCGGCCTCGAATACGTCGAGCAGCCCGTCGCCTCGCTCGAGGACCTCGTGGCCGTGCGCCGCGCCGTCGACGTGCCGATCGCGGCCGACGAGCTCGTGCGCCGCGCCGAGGACCCTCTGCGCGTGGCCCGCGCGGGGGCGGCGGACGTGCTCGTGATGAAGGTGCAGCCCCTCGGGGGCGCCGCACGCTGCCTCGAGCTCGCCGCCGAGGCGGACCTCCCCGTGGTCGTCTCGAGCGCCCTGGAGTCGAGCGTCGGACTGAGCGCGGGCCTCGCCTTCGCCGCCGCCCTGCCCGAGCTGACCCACGCCTGCGGGCTCGCGACCGGAGTCCTGCTCACGGGCGACCTCGTCGCCGCACCGCTGCGCGCCGACGGCGGCACGATCCCGGTCGAGCGCCCGCGGCTCGAGCCCGAGCTGCTCGAGTCCCACGGCGCGCCGCGCGAGCTCACCGCCCGTTGGGAGCAGCGCCTCGAGGCGTGCACGCAGCTGCTGTGACCACCGGCGCGAACGGACCCGAGCCGGGATCGGCGCGGGCGCCGGATCATGAGGGCGTATCCGACAGTGGTGATCAGTCGCCGGTGGGGTCAACGCTCGTGAGCTGGTCGATGACCCGGTGGAGACGTTGTGCCCCCGAGAGCCCTCGTGCTGTGACGGCGGCCGCGTCCACGGAGACCTTGCGCATGGCGCTTTCGAACAGGTCCATGTCCAGGGTCTCCACGGCACTGAGGTGATCGACGGTGGCAGCGGTGATCATGGTCCCGAACAGTCCCAGTGCGGCGCTGTTCCCGCTTCCGAGGCGCATGGCTTCCACGGTCGTGCCGGGGTCGGCTCCAGCCCGCTCAGCGAGGTCCAGGATGTCGGCGATCGCGGCTTGGTTGAGCATGAGCAGCGCGTTGTTGCACAGCTTCGCGAGTTGGCCGGCTCCCGTCCCGCCGAGATGGACCATGTTCGTCGAGTAGGAGCGGAGCACTCGTTCTGCGCGCCGCAGCGCATCCTCTGGGCCGCCTGCGAACACGGTGAGGGTGCGGGCGCGTGCAGCCGGGCGCCCGCCGCTGACCGGGGCGTCGAGCGTCTTGACGTCCCGGTCGGCGACACGCTCCTCGATCCGGCGGGCCGCCTCGGGTGTACCGGTGCCGTGGTTGATGAGGATCGTCCCGGGCCGCAACGCCGGCATCATCTGATCGACGAGGGCCAGGACGTCTTCATCGGTGGCGACGCACAGCGCGATGATGTCGCAGGAGGCCGCCAGGTCGGTGACGCCGTTCGCTGCGACATGGGGTGTGTCGTCGAGGGCGTGCAGGCTGATGGGTCGACGTGCCCACACGTGCAGTTCGAAGCCTGCTTCGGCGATGGCTGTGGCCATCGGCAGTCCTTGGTCGCCCAGGCCGATGAACCCGACGACGGACCCGTCCTCGCGGTGGTTCGTCATGCGGCGACGGCCTCCAGCGCGGCGAGAGCGTCGGCGGGCAGACTGAGCGCGGCCGCGGCGAGGTTCTCACGCAGGTGCGTGACCTTCGAGGTCCCGGGGATCACGAGGATGTTCGGGGCCCGGTGCAGGAGCCAGGCGATCGCGACGGCCTTGGGAGTCGTCCCGAGCTTCTGGGCGACCTGGTCCAGTGCGCCGGACTGCAGGGGGCTGAAGCCACCGAGCGGCCAGAACGCCGTGTACGCGATGCCCTGCTCGGCGAGGGACCTGATGAGGTCCTCGTCACCGCGGTGGGCCACGTTGTACCAGTTCTGCACGGTCACGATCGGTGCGATCGCCTGCGCTTCTGCGACCTGCTCAGCGTCCACGACGGAAAGGCCGAGGTGCCGGATCTTGCCTTCCCGGCGCAGCTCGGCCAGCGCCCCGAAGGGCTCGGCCAGCGACCCGGGCACGGGCGAGTGCCCGTCAGGACCGCCCCCGACGCGGAGGTTGACCACGTCGAGGACGTCCACGCCGAGGGTCTCCAGGTTGGATTCGACCTGCTCGCGCAGCTGCTGCGGGCTTCGGGCGTGCGGCCATCCCCCGTTCCCGTCGCGAATGGACCCGACCTTGGTGACGATCTGGATCTCGTCGTACGGGTGGAGTGCCTCTCGGATGATCTCGTTGGTGACGTGCGGGCCGTAGAAGTCGGCGGTGTCGATGTGGTTCGCGCCGGCCTCGACCGCGGCACGCAGGACAGCGACCGCCTCCTCGCGGTTCTTCGGGGGGCCCCACACTCCGGGGCCGGCGAGCTGCATGGCCCCGTACCCCATCCGGGAGAACGGAGTCCCGTCCGCTGTCGTGAAGATCCCTCCGGGTGCGTTGTTCGCAGTCATTTCGCGCTGTGTCCTTTCCGGTCACCCCTGCTGGAGTGCAGGGGACGCGATGACCACTGTTCGCCGATGGTGGGGGGCCCGCCAGGTTCCCCGTGTTCCTGGGAGTATCAGGGCCACCCATCGGCATGACGGTGGTTCCTAGAGTGGCGACATGGCAGACACCGTGAACCTGCTCGGGCAGTACCTGCGTGCCCGACGCGACCTGGTCACTCCAGCGCAGGCGGGGATACCTCAGATCGGGATGCGTCGCGTGCCGGGGCTGCGCCGCGAGGAGGTCGCGATGCTGGCGGGGATCAGCTCGGACTACTACCTCCGGCTCGAGCAGGGCCGTGACCACTCCCCCTCACGGCAGGTCCTGGAGGCTCTGGCCCGCGTGCTGCAGCTCGACGAGGACGGCGCCGTCTATCTGTTGTCCCTTGCGGGGGACCGGCCGCGCCCGACTCGCCGACGCGTCCGCAGGGAGGTCGTGCCGGCGGGGGTGAGCACACTGGTGGACACGATCGGGTTCCCCGCGTTCGTCGAGGGCCGCTACTTCGATGTGCTTGCCGCGAACCCGATGGCCGCGGCCCTCTCACCTCGGCTCACCGTGGGCGCGAACCGTCTGCGGGATGTGTTCCTCGACCCGGCGGAGCGTGACCTCTACCCGGACTGGGACGCGGTCACGAGGCAGCTGATCGCCGGGTTCCGGGAGTCGGTCGGCACGGACGTCGAGAACCAGCGTTTCGTGGAGCTCGTCGGCAGCCTGTCCCTGGCAAGCCCACGGTTCCGTGAGCTCTGGGGCCGGCACGACGTCACGCGCCGCGAGGGTGCCACCATCACTCTCGATCACCCCCAGGTGGGGGCGCTCACGCTGTACAGGGAGAAGCTCCCGATCACGGGGACGGCGGGCCAGATGCTCGTCCTGTACCACCCGGAGCCGGGCGGGAAGGATGCGGATGCTCTGACGCTGCTGTCTGCCTCTGCTCTTCCGGTGCGGGATCCCGCCCACAGCGACAGGTGACCTGTTCAGTGTCTATGCGTGTGGGCGAGATGTGCCAGGGACGTGGGCAGTGGGTGGGACGGCGCTCGAGCGGTGCGTGCCGGGGAATGGTGTGCTGGAGATGGATTCCGCGAGAACTCGCTACTCGATACGACGAACTTGTGGTCGGGTATCGAGCCGGAGATTTCTCGAACTGCGTGGTCGCCCGGCGCAACCATTCCAGAGACACGCCATAGCCTGGGACCATGACCGAGCACCCCGCGCCCGCCCGCCGCCCTCTCCGGGCGAATCCGGAGCCGATGACCATCCCCGTGCCCGCGCCCCTGGGCTCCGGTGCGGTCGAGGAGGCCGTGGCGATCTGGCGCACCCTGGTCGCGCTCGGCGTGCGGCACGCGGCGATCAGCCCGGGCTCGCGCTCGGCGCCGCTCGTCTACGCGCTCGAGGATCCGGAGATCGCGGGCCGTCTCGAGGCGCACGTGCGGATCGACGAGCGCGCCGCCGCGTTCACGGCCCTCGGCATCTCCCGGCGCGATCCGGCATCCCCGGGCGTCGTGGTGACCACCTCGGGCACCGCGACGGCGCATCTGCACGCCGCCGTCCTCGAGGCCCACCACTCCCGCACTCCGCTGATCGTGCTCACCGCCGACCGGCCCATCGAGCTGCGCGACGTCGGCGCGAACCAGGCCACCCACCAGGTCGGCATCTACGGGGACGCGGTGCGCTTCGCGACCGACCTCCCGGCGCCCTCGCGGGACGGGGCGACGGAGGTCGAGCTGCGCACCGCCGTGAGCACCCTCGCGCGGGCCGTCGCCGCCGCGACCGGACCGCATCCCGGCCCCGTCCACGTGAACCTCTGCCTGCGCGATCCGCTCGTGCCCCGCGCCGGGACGGTCGACGGTCCCGCTGCCGCGGCGTCGGGGACGGAGCCGGAGCCGGAGCGCGGCGATCGCCTGGTCGTCACCCGTCGGATCCCTCCTCGCGAGCCCGCACCGGTCGCGCTCACGCCCGATCCGCGCGCCGTCGTCGTCGCCGGGGACGGCGCGGGGCCCGCGGCCCGCGCGTTCGCCGAGGCCCACCGGCTGCCCCTGCTCGCCGAGCCGAGCTCCGGATCCCGCGGCGGACCCAGCATGGTCACGGGCTACCCGCAGCTGCTCGCGCAGGTCATGGCCGACCCCGACCACTCGCTGCGCCCCTCGCAGGCGATCGTCTTCGGTCACCCGACGCTCTCGCGGCCCGTGGTCGGCGCACTGCTGGGCGCCGCCGACGTCGAGACGATCATCGTTGACCCGACCTCCTCCTGGACCGACGCCTCCCGCACCGCCTCCCTCGTGGTGCCCGCCCTCGCCCTGCCCGACGCTGACGACCGCGAGGACAGCGCCCCGCGGCTCGAGGACTGGCGCCGTGAGGGCGCGCTCCTCGTGGAGGCGTCCGAGCCGACGTGGCAGCAGCGCGCGGCGCTCGCCGTCTGGGAGGCGACGGGGGAGGACGACACCCTCGTGCTGGGCTCCTCATCCCTGGTGAGGGATCTCGAGCAGCTCGCCCCGGCCGCACGCGGCAGGGTGCTCGCCGGCCGCGGTCTGGCCGGGATCGACGGGATGGCCTCGACCGCGGGCGGATACGCGCTCGCCGCCGAGCACGCCGATGCAGGGTCCGCCGACGCCGGGCGCGTGCGTCTGCTCGTGGGCGACGTGACGGCGCTGCACGACCTCACGGGCCTGATCGTCGGCCCCCTCGAGCGCCGCCCCGCGCTGGACGTGATCGTGGTCGACGACTCCGGCGGCCGCATCTTCTCCGGGCTCGAGCACTGGCGCGCGCATCCCGAGCTCCTCGAGCGCTTCTTCACGACCCCGCACGGCGCCGACATCGCCGCCGCGGCGCGCGCGCTCGGCGTCGACGCGGTGCGGTGCGAGGGCCCGCAGGCCCTCGAATCCCTGGTCAGTGGCCTCGGGCAGTCGGGCGACGGGCTCCGCATGATCGTCGTCGGCCCCTGAGCACGGTCCCCGGGATCGGCCCCTGAACCCGGACCCCGAGCCGCATCCCGCGCCGCGCCCCGACCCCCGCCGGGCGACGCACGACACAGCAAGCGCACAGCTCGGTCGCAAGGACTTCAAGGCACGGAGGGATGGAATGACTGGCATGTCATCCGAGGAATCGAACGCCCCGCAGGGCACCGGAGCCCAGGACGGGTCCGGCCCCCGCCGCCCGTCCGACGACACCGCAGAGCAGCCGACCGCCACCGATCCCACCGAGCAGCTCGGTCGGGTCGAGGAGACCCAGCGCCTCGACGGCCTCGGGGCCGACGGGTACGGCCCCGCATCGTCGGGCGGCGATCCCTACGGCGGCGCGTCCCCGGCACCCGCCGCCTACGGATGGAGCGATCCGCAGAGCCCTCACAGCGCCCAGAGCGCGCACAGCGCGCAGGGCCCGTCTGCCTCCCCGAGCTGGGGAGCGCCCGCGAACGGCGCGGCCGGCGCTGCGGCGCCCGCCGG
The DNA here is from genome assembly GCF_042794925.1 of Brachybacterium sp. NPDC056505. NCBI lineage: Bacteria > Bacillati > Actinomycetota > Actinomycetes > Micrococcales > Dermabacteraceae > Brachybacterium > Brachybacterium sp. NPDC056505. Next base: position 43,067 of record NZ_JBHTSV010000009.1, on the reverse strand, counting down.
CGTCCCCGCCGCGCAGGGCCCGGAGCCCGCGATCCAGGGCTCGGCACCTGCGACCCGGCGCCGCGGTCCGGGCTGGGTGGGCGTCGCGGGCCTGGTGATGGCCGGCATGCTGCTCAGCAGCGGGCTCACCCTGGGCGGCGTCATCGCCTACGACCAGGTCGACGGGCAGGGTGCGCGCTCCGCCTCGTCGTCGACGTCGTCGAGCAGCGCGAAGACGGCGGACGCGAGCCCCGTCGCCCAGGACGGCGACAACCCGAACTGGGAGAACGTCTCGGAGAAGGTCTCGCCGAGCACGGTCGCGATCTCCGTGAGCACGGCCTCGGGGCAGGCCGAGGGGACCGGCGTGATCTACCGCGAGGACGGCACGATCATCACGAACAACCACGTGGTCTCCGGTGCGCAGAAGGTCGAGGTGTCCCTCACCGACGGCCGCACGTACACCGCCCGGGTGATCGGCACCGACGCGACCACCGACCTCGCCGCGATCAAGCTCGAGGACCCCCCGGACGACCTCACCCCGGCCTCCTTCGGGGAGTCCGACGACGTCGCGGTCGGCGAGGACGTGATGGCCGTCGGCACCCCGCTCGGACTCGAGAACACCGTGACCACGGGCATCATCTCCGCCGTGCATCGTCCCGTGACCACGCAGGGCGAGGCTGTCGACGGCTCCGACTCGACCTACTCGTCGGCCCTGCAGACCGATGCCGCGATCAACCCCGGCAACTCCGGCGGCCCGCTGGTGGACGCGAGCGGGGCGGTCGTCGGCATCAACTCCTCGATCGCGACCTTCTCCCAGGAGGGGGAGTCCTCGTCCTCGCAGTCCGGGAGTATCGGCCTGGGATTCGCGATCCCCTCGGACACCGTCACCCTGATCGTCGACCAGCTCATCGAGAGCGGGAGCGCGAAGCACGCCCTGCTGGGCGTCACCGCGCAGGACAGCAGCCAGGAGGTCTCCGGCGCCAGCTACCGCGGGGCGCTCGTGCGCTCGGTCGAGCGCAGCTCGGGGGCCTCGGACGCCGGCCTGAAGGAGGGCGACCTCGTCACCCAGGTCGACGGCGTGCCCGTGAACGGCGCGGCGGCGCTGACCGGCATGGTGCGCGGCCTCGAGGTCGGCTCCTCCCACAAGCTCACGATCGTGCGCGACCAGAAGGAGATCACCAAGGACGTGACCCTCACCGAGGCCGGCTGACCGATGCCGGGGTGACCGCCCGGGACCGAGGCCCGGCGGGCGCTCAGTCCTCGGGGCGGCCGATGGCGCGCAGCACGGGCCGGGACTTCGCGAGCGCCTCGGCGTGCTCGAGCACCGGGTCAGATCCCGCGACGAGACCGCCGCCGGATTGCACGCGCACCCGCGTCGGCGTCTCCAGGTGGGCCATGCGCAGGGCGATCGCCCACTGCCCGTCGCCCTCGGCGTCCATCCAGCCCACGGGGGAGGCGTAGCCGCCGCGGTCCCGGACCTCGAGCTCGGCGATCGCGGCGTCGGCCGCCTCCCGCGGGGTGCCGCTCACGGCGGCCGACGGGTGCAGACGGCCCGCCACGTCCAGGCTCGTGACTCCCTCGCGCAGCTCTCCCGCGACGTCCGAGGCGAGATGCTCGAGGCCGGGAAGGCGCAGCACGAACGGCTCGGCGGAGGCGGTGATCTCCGTGGTGAGGTCCGCCAGGCGCGAGGTCACCGAGTCGATCGCGAAGGCGTGCTCGGCCAGCTCCTTGGCGTCGCTGCGGAAGGCCCGACGGTCCTGCTCGGCGAGCTCCGAGCCCTCGGCGACCGGCCGGCTGCCGGCGAGGACGCGGCTGAAGAGCCGCCCGTGTTCGGTGTCTGCCAGCATCTCCGGGGTCGCGCCGATGACGTCGGACAGGTGGTAGACCCAGGTGGTCGGGTAGGACTCGGCGAGGCGGCTGAGCAGGGTCGCCACCGGCTGCGCCTGCTCGAGGTGCACGGTCGAGGACTCCGAGAGCACGATCTTCTGCGCGCGGCCCTCCTCGATCATCCCGAGCGCGCGGCGCACCAGCTCCTGGTACTCGTCGGGCGTGTGGTCCGGGTCGATCTGCACGCGCGTGCGCTCGGCCCGCGGGGTCGAGGGGAACATGTCCCGCCAGTCCGTCGGGGCGGCGCCGGCCGCGTCCGGCGCGTCCTCCTGCTCGTCGAGCACGTCGACGAGGGTGAGGAACGGATCGTTGTCGAGCACTCCGAGGATCGCGCGCGGCACCAGCAGCGTGGAGGGGCGCGGGGAGCTCGCGGAGTAGGAGAAGCTGCCGAAGGCGATGAGTCCGCTGCCGCGCGTGCCGACCTCGTCGTCGATGCGGGCCGCGGCGGCGAGCTCGCGGAAGCGCGCGGAGGCGTCCTCGAAGCGGTCCGGGCCGCTCGTGGTGCAGGTCCAGGCGGTGCCGATGCCCACCATGCCCTGACCGTGGCGCAGCCAGGCGGCGGTGAGGTCGCGCGGCAGGTGCGCGGGCAGGTCGATCTCGTCCTCGAGGCGCAGGGTGCGCACGCGCAGCGCGGGCGTCGCGGCGGACCCGGCGTGTGCGCGGGGCGCACCCGGCGCGGAGTGCGCGGCGACGGCGGACGGATCGGGGACGGGCTCTGAGGTGGACATCAGCACGATTATGCGACACGGACCCTGCGCGCTGGACTTGCCGCGCTCTGCGGGTCACAGTGGAGCGCGCCCGCGGTGGACGGGGCGACCCGACCGGGACCGGACCAGGACAGAGGTGGACGTGGCAGGCAACGGCGGAGGCGGCGGCAGGGCTCGCGAGGACCGGGCCCGCACGGACCGGGGCGACGTGCGGCTGGACTCCCCGGTGCTCGCGGGGGCGCTCGCGGCGCTCAGCGCGCTCGCCACGGGCCTCGCGATCACCGTGGTCCCGGCGCTCGTCGCCCAGCTCTCCTCCGCCCAGGGATCCCTCGGCGTGCTCGGCGCGATCCTGCTGGCCCTGGACGCGCTCGTCCTGGGGCACGGCGGCAGCCTGCTGCTGCAGGCGGGCTCGGTCACCGGCTCGATCGCCGTGATGCCCTTCGGACTCACGATCGTGCTGCTCGTGGTCGTCGCCCTCGCGGCCCGGCGCGCGGTGCGTCGCCTCCGCCCGATCTCGGCAGACGGCGCCCTGCGGGCTCGAGCCCTGCGCGACGGCGGCATGTGCCTGGGCGCCCTCGTGGTCGTCTACACCGTCGGGCTGGGCGTGCTCGCCGCGATCGCCCGCAGCACGCTCGTGCACGCGGTGGTGCCCTCCGCGGTGGTCTCCGGGGCGCTGGTCTCCGTGGTCGGAGGCATCGCCGGCGCGCTGCTCGCCCTGCGCCGGCGCGGCGGCGGTGGCGTGCCCGAGGTGCGCATCCTCTCGCTCCTCCCCGCCCCCTACGGCTCCGTCGCCCGGGCGGTGCTCCTCGCGCTCGCCGGCCTCGCCGCCTCCGCGGCGCTCGTGTGCACGGCGATGATCGCCGTGCGCTTCGGCGCCGTGGCCTCGCTCCATGAGTCCCTGCACGCGGGCTTCTGGGGATCCGTGGTGCTCCTGCTGCTGCAGCTCGCCCTGTTCCCGCTGATCGTCGTGTGGGTGCTCGTGGTCATTTTCGGCGGCTCGGTCACGCTCGGGGCGGGCAGCGTGATCAGCCTGGCGGGCGCCGAGACCACGGTCATGCCGGCCCTCCCGCTGCTGGGCATCGTGCCGGATCCGGGCACCGCGCCGTGGTGGACGCGCCTGCTGCTCGTGCTGCCCGTGATCGCGGTCGCGCTCGGCGCGATCCGCCTGTGCCGCGACCTGGTGGGGGAGGAGACCGACGGCGCCTCCGCGGAGCCGGTGCTGCGCGAGCGCGTGATCGCCCTCGTCGCCTACGCGGTCGCCCTGCTGCTGCTCGTGCTGCTCGTCGCGGGCCTCGCCACCGGCGGCATCGGCGACGGCTCGCTGGAGGCGCTGGGGCCGCGGATCGGCTCCCTGCTGCTGCCGCTGCTGGGGATCGTCGTGGTGCCCACCGCCGCCGTCGCCGCGGTATGCCTCACGCCGGCCCTGCCCTGGGCGCGCGCCCGGTGGGCGGGGCTGCGCGGTCGCGTCGAGGCGGCCGAGTCCCGCGAGAACGGGAGCGAGAGCTCCCATGAGCACCGGGCCGAGGGATCCCGCGGGAGCTCCCGCGCGGATCGCGCCGACGACGAGTCCGCCGGCGTCCGGGATGCCGACGCCGCGGTCAGGACCCCGTCAGATCCTCCATCCAGCTGAGCACCGAGCTCTGCACCTCGTCCCGGCACGCGTCCTGCGCCTGCTGGGTGAGCGCCTCGTCCCGGCACTGCTCGAGCTGCGACATCGGGCCGTAGAAGATCGCCCCGGTCACCGAGCCGAGCACGATCATGAACACCGCGGGGACGCCCACCACCGCGGACACCACGGCCATCGCCGGCCGGCGATCCTTCCAGGCGGCGATCACGAGCCGTACCAGCAGCACGCCCGTGACGATCCCCGCGACGCCGGCGAGCAGCGACCACGGCAGCGGCAGCATCATCAGCACCCACGAGGCCAGCAGGGACACGAGCAGCCGGGTCAGGATCCGGCGGTAGCGCAGGGTCGACTCGGACGGGGCGGGGGGCTCTGGCGCGGGACTGCTCACCCGACCATTGTGCCCGCTGCGCGCCCTCGCCCCCTGCACATGCCCTCCCGGACGCCCGCGCTCGCCCCGGCCCTCTCCCCGTAGGGTTGCCCCGTGGCTCCAGCACGCATCGTCGTCCTCATCTCCGGCACCGGCAGCAATCTCGCCGCGCTCCTCGCCGCGCAGCAGGAGCGGGAGTGCCCCTTCGAGATCGTCGGCGTGATCGCCGACCGCGCCGCCTCCGGCCTCGCGCATGCGCAGAGCGCGGGCGTGCCGACGGCCGTCGTCCGGAAGGGCGACCACCCTGATCGCGCGGCCTGGGACGAGGCCCTGGCCCGCGAGGTCGCCGCCCTCTCGCCGGATCTCGTGGTGCTCGCCGGCTTCATGAAGCTCATCGGCCCGCCGCTCCTCGAGTCCCGGCCCGGGCGCATCATCAACACGCATCCCGCCCTGCTGCCGTCCTTCCCCGGCGCCCACGGGGTGCGCGACGCCCTCGCCCACGGGGTGAAGGTGAGCGGGGCCAGCGTCATCGAGGTCGACCCGGGCGTCGACACCGGGCGGATCCTCGCCCAGCGCGCCGTGGACGTCCTGCCCGAGGACACCGAGGAGACCCTCCACGAGCGCATCAAGGTCGTCGAGCGCGAGATGCTCGTCGACGTGGTGTGCGAGCTCTCGCGCACGCTCGCCTCCTGACCCCGGCCGCTCCTCCCGTCGGCCCCCGATACACTGTTCCCACACGACTGGCGCAGGTGGGCGGACCACCGGGGAGTGACGATCGTGGGCATCGACCGCCTGGGTGCCCGCATGTGATGGCGGCGACCGCGTCCGCGCGACCGTCGCACCGACCGCACCGCACCGATCCGCGAGGAGAACGCTCCGTGAGCTCCACCGACCGCCGTCCCATCCGCCGCGCCCTGGTCTCCGTCTTCGACAAGACGGGTCTGACGGACCTGGCCCGCGCCCTCTCCGAGGCCGACGTCGAGATCGTCTCGACCGGCTCCACCGCCAGCACCATCCGCGAGGCCGGCTTCGCCGTCACCGACGTCGCCGAGGTGACCGGCAGCCCCGAGATGCTCGACGGGCGCGTGAAGACGCTCCACCCGCGAATCCACGGCGGGATCCTCGCCGACCTGCGGCTCGAGGACCATCGTTCCCAGCTCGAGGACCAGCAGATCCAGCCCTTCGACCTCGTCGTCGTGAACCTGTACCCCTTCGAGGAGACCGTCGCCGCGGGCGGCGCCTTCGACGAGATCATCGAGAAGATCGACATCGGCGGTCCGTCGATGGTGCGCGGCGCGGCGAAGAACTTCGCCTCCGTCGCCGTGGTCGTCGACCCCGAGGACTACGCGCGCGCCGGCCGCGCCGCCACGCGCGGCGGCTTCACCCTCGACGAGCGCCAGGAGCTCGCGACCATCGCCTTCGGCCGCACCAGCGAGTACGACACAGCGATCAGCGACTGGATGCTCGGCCAGCTCGACGGGCCCGACGCCGACGACGCCGCCTCCGCCCTCGGCGCCGGGACCCTCCGCGGGGCCGACGGTGGAGTCTCCGACGCCGTGGACGCCGATCCCGCCGACGACGACTCCGACTCCCCGGCCTATCTCCTGGAGATGGACGACGAGGAGGCCGACGAGGCGGGCCTGCGCACCCTGCGCTACGGCGAGAACCCGCACCAGCGCGCCCGCGTCGCCGTCATCGACGACGAGAACCCCGGCCTGGCCGGTGCCGAGCAGCTCGGCGGCAAGGCCATGAGCTTCAACAACTACGTGGACGCCGACGCCGCCACCCGCGCCGCCTACGACCACGACCAGCCCTGCGTGGTCGTCATGAAGCACAACAACCCCTGCGGCATCGCCGTCGCGACCGAGGACGAGGACCTGGCCGCCGCGCACGCACGCGCCCACGGCACCGACCCGCTGTCCGCCTACGGCGGCGTGATCGCGACCAACCGCCCCGTGACCCTTGCGATGGCCAAGCAGGTCAAGCCCGTGTTCACCGAGGTCATCCTGGCTCCCGCATACGAGGACGAGGCCCTCGAGCTGCTGCGCACGAAGAAGAACCTTCGCATCCTGCGGATCGCCGACCGTCCCCGCGGCGGCGTCGAGATCCGGCAGATCTGGGGCGGCTCCCTGATCCAGGAGTCCGACGCGTACCAGGCGGAGGGCGACGAGGCCGCCGCCTGGACCCTCGCCGCTGGGGAGGCGGCCGACGAGAAGACCCTCGCCGACCTCGTCTTCGCGTGGCGCTCGATGCGCGCGGTGAAGTCCAACGCGATCCTGCTGGCCAAGGACCTCGCGGCCGTCGGCATCGGCATGGGGCAGGTCAACCGCCTCGACTCGTGCCGTCTGGCCGTGCAGCGCGCCAACACGCTGGGAGAGCACCTCGAGGGCGAGCGGGCGCCGGAGCGGGCCCACGGAGCGGTCGCGGCGTCCGACGCCTTTTTCCCCTTCGCCGACGGCGCCCAGATCCTCATCGACGCGGGCGTGAGCGCGATCGTGCAGCCCGGCGGCTCGATCCGCGACGAGGAGGTCATCGAGGCCTGCCGCGCGGCGGGAGTGACCCTCTACCTCACGGAGACCCGCCACTTCGCGCACTGATCCGCACGGGGCCACCGCCTTCGCGCGGTGGCCCCGCCGCGTCCGACTCCGGTCGAGTTCACCCGCCGGACAGATGCGCCGCATACCCTGGGGAGCAAGCCGATCCCGGCCGCCCTGCGAGAGCGTCCGGATGTCCGAAGGAGAGTCGCGTGAAGGTCCCCGACAACCAGAACCTCAGGGAGTACATCGAGCATCTGAGGGACGAGGGGTACACCGTGGCCGACGGGCACACGCCCGATCCGGACCTCATCGACCCGCAGGGCAACCCGGTGTACACCTGGCAGGAGGGGTACCCGTACGACACGCGCATGGACCGCGACGAGTACGAGCTCGAGAAGTACCGCCTGCAGGTCGAGCTGCTGAAGTACCAGTACTGGCTCGAGGACAACGACCAGAAGTCCATCATCATCTTCGAGGGCCGGGACGCCGCCGGCAAGGGCGGCACGATCAAGCGCTTCACCGAGCACCTGAACCCGCGCACCGCGCGCGTGGTCGCGCTGAACAAGCCCAGCGACCGCGAGAAGGGCCAGTGGTACTTCCAGCGCTACATCCAGCACCTCCCCACCGAGGGCGAGATGGTGCTGTTCGACCGCTCCTGGTACAACCGCGCCGGCGTCGAGCGCGTGATGGGCTTCTGCACCGATGAGGAGTACGAGGGGTTCATGAACCAGGCGCCGCTGTTCGAGCGCATGCTCGTGGACTCCGGCATCCACCTCACCAAGCTCTGGTTCTCCGTCTCCCAGCGCGAGCAGCGCACCCGCTTCGCGATCCGTCAGCTGGACCCGGTGCGGCGCTGGAAGCTCTCCCCGATGGACCTGGAGTCGCTGGACCGCTGGGAGGCCTACACGGAGGCCAAGGAGGAGATGTTCCGCCGCACCGACAAGAAGTACGCGCCGTGGACGATCATCCGCTCCAACGACAAGAAGCGCGCGCGCCTCAACGCGATGCGCTACTTCCTCTCCCAGTTCGAGTACGAGGGCAAGGACCACGAGGTCGTGGGGGAGCCCGATCCCAAGCTCGTCATGCGCGGCAAGAAGGAGGAGGCCGACGAGTAGTCGGCGTCCGCCTGCGGCCAGGATGCGCGAGGCCCCGAGGAGCACTGCTCCTCGGGGCCTCGCGCATCCGGCAGGGGTGCGGTCAGCGACCCGTCTCGGTCACCGCGTTGTCGTCGGCCACCATGCGCGGCACCTCGCCGGAGTCCGTGGCGGGGTCGACCACGGGGATGGTGCCGGTCGGCGTCGGACGGTGGGGGCGGGTCATCATGGTCGGGGAGAGCAGGGCGCTCAGATGCGCCTCGTCCAGCAGGCCCGCCTCGAGCACCAGGTCGCGGACGGGCCGGCCCGTCTCGAGGGCGGTGCGCGCGACGTCGGTCGCGGCGGCGTAGCCGATCACCGGCACGAGCGCGGTGACCACGCCGATCGAGCGCTCCACGTAGTCCTCGAGCACCTCGTGGTTGGGCTCGATGCCGCGCACGCAGCGGTCGGCGAGGGTCGACATCGCATGGGTCATCGAGAGCATCGACTCGAGGATGTTGAAGGCGATCACGGGCTCGAAGGCGTTCAGCTGCAGCTGCCCGGCCTCGGCGGCGAAGGTCACGGTGAGGTCGTTGCCGATGACCTCGAAGGCGACCTGGTTGACGACCTCCGGGATCACAGGATTCACCTTGCCGGGCATGATCGAGCTGCCGGGCTGCACCGCGGGCAGGCGGATCTCGGCGAGCCCCGCGCGCGGGCCGGAGCTCAGCAGGCGCAGGTCGTTGCAGATCTTGGAGATCTTCACCGCGATGCGCTTGAGCACGCCGGAGAAGGTGACGAAGGCGCCCGTGTCGCTCGTGGCCTCCACGAGGTCGTCGGCGACCACGAAGTCCACGCCGGAGATCTCGGAGAGGTCCTCCGCCGCGAGCTGCGCGTAGCGGGGGTCGGTGGTGATGCCGGTGCCGATCGCCGTCGCGCCGAGGTTGATCTCCTTGAACAGGCGGCCGGTGCGGGTCAGGCGCTCGATGTCCTCGGAGATCGTGGTGGCCCAGGCATGGAACTCCTGGCCGAGCGTCATCGGCACGGCGTCCTGCATCTGCGTGCGGCCCATCTTCAGGACGTCCGCGAACTCGTCGCCCTTCTCGCGCAGTGCGACGATGAGGCCGTCCATGGCATCGGCGAGCTTCGGGAAGCTCAGCAGCAGTGCGAGGCGCACGGCCGTCGGGTACACGTCGTTGGTGGACTGGGCGAGGTTCACGTGGTTGTTGGGGTGCAGGTGCTCGTACTCGCCCTTGGCATGCCCCATGATCTCCAGGGCGCGGTTCGCGATGACCTCGTTGGCGTTCATGTTGGTGCTCGTGCCGGCGCCGCCCTGGATCACGTCGACCACGAACTCCTCGTGCAGCTGGCCGTCCGCGATCTCCTGGCAGGCCTGCTCGATCGCGGCGGCGCGCTCGTCGTCGAGCGCCCCCAGCTCGTGGTTCGCGCGGGCGGCCGCGCGCTTGACGTGGGCGAGGGCGACGATGAGCTCCGGGAAGTGGGAGACCGGCACGCCGGTGATGCGGAAGTTCTCCTGCGCCCGCAGGGTCTGGATGCCGTAGTAGGCGTCACCGGGGACCTCGCGGTCTCCCAGCAGGTCGTGCTCCAGCCGACCGGGTACGGCGGTCTCGGGCGCAGACGGGGTGGTCATCGGGATGCTTCTCCTCGGATCGCGGCTCGGGCCGACGTCCTCGACGGCCCGTCTCCACCCTAGACGGGCGGGGGAGCGACGCGCCGGGTGCGGCGCGGACGGTGCGGGGCCGATGCGCAGATCGTCCCGCCGACGGGACAGGCGTCCGCCGCACTCCGCGGGACGTCGCCCGACGGACCCCTCGGCACCGCCTGCCTCGGATCCCGTGCCCATCCCCAGCCCGTACGATGGCGCGCATGTCGCCGAGCACGTCCCCGGGCCCCGGCGTCGGCCCCGAGGCGGGCGCCGACGCGGGGCGCGAAGCACACGCCGACGCGGGGCACGACGCCCACGCCGATGCCGTCGGCTCCGCCCCGCGGGGCCCGCGCCGGGTGCCGTTGGGCGAGGGGCTGCGCCGTCAGACCCTCCTGCTGCTCGCGCTCATCGCGCTCGTGGCGGTCCTCGGGTTCGGCGCGTTCACCAATGCCGTCGTGGCCGGTCGCTCGCTCGCCGCGCTGCTGCTCGTGGTCGCCCTGCTGAGGGCGTGCCTGCCGACCTCGCTGCTCGGGGCGCTCGTGGTGCGCTCGCGGGGGCTGGACGTGCTCGTGATGCTCGTGCTCGCGGGCGGCCTCGCGGTGCTCTCCGCGGCGCCCAACCTCTGAGCGCCCCGGTCGCCGGGCGCTCGATGTCGGGCCCGACGGGCCGAGCCCCGTCGGACCGCGGCCTCAGGCCTCCGGTCCGCTGACCACGCGCACGGTGCCGCCGGTGAGCCCGTAGACGGCGCCCGCGAGCACGATCTCCCCGCGCTCCTCGGCCTCCCGCACGATGCTCGAGCGCTCGCGCAGCTCGTCGAGGGTGCCCAGCACGTGGGCCTCGACGGCGTGCGCGGCGGGGTCCTCGGGATCGAGGTGGTCGCGCACGTGCTCGACGAGGATCGGCATCTCACCGGGCAGCTGCGTGCCCTCCTGGATCGCTTCGACGGTCGCGCCGACGGCGCCGCAGGACTCGTGGCCCAGCACCAGCACGACCCGCACGCCCAGGACGGCGACGGCGAACTCGACCGAGGCCTGCATCGAGCGTCCCAGGACGTGACCCGCGTTGCGGGAGACGAACACGTCGCCGAAGCCTTGGTCGAACAGCAGCTCGACGGGCACGCGGGAGTCCGAGCACCCCAGCACCGTGGCGTAGGGGGCCTGGCCGGTCTCGAGCAGGCGCCTGCGCGCCTCGTCCTGGTGCGGGTGCAGCACATCGCCGTCCACGAATCGCCGATTGCCCTCGAGCAGCGCGGTGAACGCCTGCTCCGGGGTCGAGGAGGGGGAGGGGGTGGAGGACGCAGGGTTCGCGCCGGTCACGTCGGAGTCGTTCACAGATGTCTTCCTTCCGGGGTGCCGTGCGCACAGGGTCGCCCGCTGGAGGGGTGGCGCGCAGGCGCCCGTCAGTGTGACACGATTCGGGCCGTGCCCACCGACATCGTCCGCCTGCACTCCGTCTTCGACCTCGCCATGCGCGTCGGCGAGGGTCTGCTGACCAACGGAGCCGCCGCCTCCGAGGTCACGGCGACCGTGCTCAGGATCATCAGCTCCTCGGGTCTCCGTGATGTCGTGGTGGAGGTCACCTTCAACCAGGTGTCGCTGTCCTACCTCCCCGACGACTACTCGACGCCGTTCACGAGGATCCGCGCGACCGGCAGCCGCGTGCAGGACTTCGCGCGGCTCTCGGCCTTCGAGGAGGTGACCGAGCACTACATCCTGGGCACCGTGAGCCTCGAGGAGGCGCTCGTCCAGGTGCGCTCGATCCCGCAGCAGAGACCGCACTATCCGCGGTGGCTGGCGTTCCTGGGGTTCGCGGTGATGGGCGGTGCGGCGGCCTTCAGCTTCGGCGGGACGATCCTGGTGGTGCTCACCGCGACCCTCGCCAGCGGCGCCCTGGTCGCCCTCACCGAGGTGATGGCGGCGCGCCAGATCCCCATGTTCTTCGGACAGGCCGCGGGCGGCCTCATCGGGGTGGTCGTGGCCGTGGTGCTGCACGCCCTCGCGCCCGCCCAGAACTCGGCCATCGTGGTGGTGGCCTGCATCATCGTGCTGCTCGCAGGTCTCGCCTCGATCGGGTCCATGCAGGACGCGATCACCGGCTGGTACGTCACCGCGTCGGCCCGCATCCTGGAGACGCTCATGCTCACCGTGGGCATCGTGGTGGGCGTGCGCGCCGGGCTCCTGGGGGCCGAGCTGCTCGGGCTCCACATCTCGGTCGAGGCGACCGCCCCCGTCACCCTCGCCTCCCTGGTCGCGGCCGCCGTCTCCGGTGCCGTGATGGGTCTCGGATTCGCCGTCGGCACCTTCACCCCGGCCCGGGTGCTGGGCTGGATGGCCATGGTCTCCTCGGTCTCCGCGGTCGTCGTCTACCTGCTCACCGAGTTCGTGTTCGACCGCGTCTGGGCCTCCGCGTGCGCGGCGTTCGTGGTCGGCGTGCTCGCCGTGCTCGTGGCCCGACGGGTGCGCGCCCCCGCGCTCGCCCTGATGATGGGCGGGATCATCCCGCTGGTGCCCGGCAGCCGCATCTACCGCGGGCTGCTCGCGCTGAGCGAGGACATCGGCCGCGGCGGCGCCGAGCTGTTCAGCGCGGCGGAGATCGCCGTGGCGATCGCCGCGGGCGCCGTGCTCGGCCAGCTGCTCGCGACCCGTGTGCTGAGCCGTCGCGGCGCGGCGGGCTGGGCGTTCACGCCCGTCGTCGCGACGCCCTTCCAGACGCCTCGCCGTCGCCGTCTGACGCTCCCTCGGCGCCGTCGGCGCGACGCGGGCCGCATCGAACCCTCTACGATGACCGGAGAGATGTCGGCCCTGCCGCCGTCGGTCCTCCACGACCTCCAGCAGGAGCTCGATCTCGATGCTCCCGCAGGGGCCGTGGGCGGTCCGGGCGGCCACGCCGGATCCGGCACCACCGACGGCGCGCGACGGAGCGACGCCCCCACCCAGGAGGACCGATGACCACCACACTCCTCGCCACGGGCTGCTACTCGACCTCCGGGTCCGGCCGGGGCAGCGGCATCGAGCTGCTGCGATGGTCACCGGACCCGGGGAGCGGCGCATCGACCGTGTCCGACGACTCGACCGCGCCCGACGGCGCCGTCGGGGGCGTCGAGGTCCTCGCCCGCGCCGAGGTCCCGGACCCCTCGTTCGTCATCTGGAGCGAGGACGGAGCGCTGCTGTACGCGGTCACCGAGACCAGCCCCACCCACGTGCTCGCCCTGCGCCCCAGCGAGGACCTCGCCTCCCTCGAGACCGTCGCCGACATCGCCCTGCGCGGGGAGGGCGGCTGCCATCTCGCGCTCGGGCCCGACGGCCGCACCCTCATCGTCGCCCAGTACGGCTCGGGCAGCGTCGAGACGCTCGCGCTCGACGAGGACGGCGTGCCCGTCTCCCTCATCGACGAGGACGACCACGGCGACTTCGGAGAGGGGCGCACAGCCCATCCCCATCAGGTCGTCCTCCTGCCCGGCACCGACCTCGTCGCCGTGCCCGATCTGGGCCTGGACCGCGTGATGCTCTACCGGCAGGACATCGACGGGCACATCGACCTGGCCGCCGAGATCGCGCTCGAGCGGGGGAGCGGGCCCCGGCACCTCGCCGCCGATCACGAGAGCTCCGAGCTGCACGTCTCCTGCGAGCTCAGCGGCCGCATCGCGACCGCCGTGCGCGCCCGGCCGGGCAGCACCGAACGGCAGTTCGTGGGCGACGGCTCCTCGATCGAGGCGAGCTGGAAGGTGTCCTCGAGCGTCCCGTCGAGCGGCGTCGAGGGGGAGAACGCGATCTCCCATCTCGAGCTGACGGACGACGAGCATCATCTGCTGGTCGCCAACCGCGGCCCGAACACCCTGAGCGTGCTCGACCGCGGCCAGATCGCCCCGCAGCTGATCGCCGAGACCGGCGTTGGCGCCCACCCGCGCCACTTCACCCAGGCGCAGGGGCATATCCTGGTCGCCGCGCAGGAGGCGGACCGCATCGATGTCCTGCGCTTCGACGGCCGGGACCTGACGATCGCCTCCGATCCGATCCCCTCGCCGTCCGTCAGCTGCCTCGCCCCGCGACCCTGAGCTCCGCCGCTCGCGAGGGCGAATCCAGAGACCGGCCCGCCCGGGCCGCCCCCGACCAGAAGGAACCGCACCCCCATGTCGAGCGACGCCGTCATCCTCGAGGCCCCCGATCGCGGCGAGACCGTGGACGCCACCGCCCGCGCCTTCGCCGAAGCCTTCGGATACGAGCCCGACGGCGTGTGGTCCGCCCCGGGCCGCGTGAACATCATCGGTGAGCACGTGGACTACCAGGACGGCCTGTGCCTGCCGATGGCGATCTCCCACCGCTGCTTCGTCGCCGCGGCCCGCACGCCCACGGATCTGGTGCGCGTGCGCTCCGCCCAGAGCGACGTCGTCTTCGAGGGGCAGGCCGGGGATCTCGCCCCGGGCGCCGTCGAGGGCTGGCCCGCCTACGTCACCGGCGTGCTGTGGGCCCTGCGCCCGTTCATCAGCGGCGCCGTCCAGCAGGGCGTGGACATCTACCTCGACGGCCATGTGCCGCTGGGATCCGGGCTCTCCTCGAGCGCGTCCGTCGAGTGCGCGAGCGCCGAGGCCCTCGAGTCGCTGCTGAGCCTGGGCACGACGCCCCTCGACCGCGTGCGCGCGTGCATCGCCGCGGAGAACGACTTCGTGGGCGCCTCGACCGGCGGCCTTGACCAGTCCGCCTCGGTGCTCGCCCGCGAGGGCCGCGCGCTGCTGCTGGACTGCCGCGACTTCTCGACCACCCCGGTGGCCTGGGACCTCGCCGGCCAGGGTCTCGCCCTGCTCATCACCGACACCCGCGCCGAGCACTCCCACGCCGGAGGGGAGTACGCCGACCGCCGCCGCGACAGCGAGCGCGCGGCGGAGATCCTGGGCGTGGAGACCCTGCGCGACATCGACCCGGCGGGTCTCGACGAGGCCCTCGGCCGGATCGACGACGAGGTGGTCCGCCGCCGCGCGCGCCACGTGATCACGGAGATCCAGCGCGTGCGGGACTTCGACGCGCTGCTCGAGCGCGGCAGCGTCCGCGAGGGCGTCGCGCAGCTGGGCGCCCTGCTGAACGCCTCCCACGACTCGCTGCGCGACGACTACGAGGTCACCGTCCCCGCGCTCGACGTCGCCGTGGACGCCGCCCGTGCGGCCGGAGCGCACGGCTCCCGCATGACCGGCGGCGGATTCGGCGGCTCGACGATCGCCCTGGTGGAGGCGGACTCCGCCCAGGACGTCGCCCAGGCGATCGCCGACGCCTTCGCCCGCGAGGGCCTCGGCTCCCCGGCGTTCTTCCTCGCCCTCCCGGAGGACGGCTCCGGCCAGGACCGCTGAGGCTCAGCCGCGGGAGGGAACCGTCGGTTCCGCGTCGAGCCACGCGGCGACCCCGGCGAGCAGGCGCTCGCGCGTCTCCGCGTCGGCCCGTGAGAGGCGGATCGAGTCGGCCGCGAGGCCCGCGAGCTCGGCGTCGGTGAAGCCCGCCTCGCGTGCGATCTCGTACTGCGCGAGCAGCCGCGAGCCGAACAGGAGCGGGTCGTCGGCGCCCAGCGCGATCCGTGCTCCCGCCTCCCGCAGACGCCGCAGGGGCACGTCCCCCGCGGAGGGGTACACCCCGAGTGCCGCGTTCGAGGCGGGGCACACCTCGAGCCCCACGCCCTGAGCGGCGAGGCGCTCGAGCAGGCGCGGGTCGTCGGCCGATCGCACCCCGTGGCCCAGCCGATCGGGATGCAGATGGTCGACGACCTCGCGGAGATGGTCGGGCCCCAGCAGCTCGCCGCCGTGCGGCACCGAGGCCAGCCCCGCCTCGCGGGCGATGCGGAAGGCCGGTGCGAACTCCGAGGTCGCGCCGCGGCGCTCGTCGTTCGAGAGGCCGAAGCCGACCACGCGATCGGCGTTGCGCGCGGCCAGCCGCGCGAGGGTCCGTGCGTCCAGCGGGTGGCGGGTGCGGGAGGCGGCGACCACGATCCCGATGCTCAGCCCCAGGGCGCGCTCGGTGCGCTCGGCCTCGTCGAGGACGATCTCGAGCGCGGGGGTGATCCCGCCGACGTGCCCCGCGTAGCCCGTGGGGTCGACCTGCAGCTCGAGCCGGCCGGAGCCCTCCGCGAGGTCGTCCTCGGCGGCCTCGCGCACGATCCGGCGCATCGCCTCCTCGCCGTCGACGACGTGGCGCGCGGCGTCGTACTGGCGCTGGAAGCGGAACCAGCCGCGACGCGTGGCGTCCACGTGCAGCGCCTCGTCGGCGTGCAGGATCCGCGGCAGGCGGATGCCGCGATCGGCGGCCATCGACACGAGCGTGTCCCGGCGCATCGACCCCGTGAAGTGCAGGTGCAGGTGCGCCTTGGGGAGGGTCCGGAGGTCGCGCCGGGCGGGCGTGCTCACTCGGCGAGCAGTACGGCCAGGCGCTCCATGCCCTCGGCGAGGTCCTCGTCGGCCAGGGCGTAGGAGAAGCGCAGGTGCCCGGGGGCGCCGAAGGCCTCGCCCGGGACGGCCGCGACCTCGGCGTGCTCGAGGACGACCTCGGCGAGCTGGGCGCTGGTCTCCACGTGCGTGCCGCGGATCGTGCGGCCCAGCACCGCTGTCACGTCCGGGAAGGCGTAGAAGGCGCCCTTCGGGGTGGGCACGCGGAATCCGTCGATGCTCGAGAGCGCCTCGACGATGGTGCGACGACGGCGGTCGAAGGCCTCGCGCATCCTCTCCACGTCGTCCATCGGCCCGGTGAGCGCGACGAGCGCCGCCCGCTGCGCGACGTTGTTGACGTTGCTGGTGAGGTGGGACTGCAGGTTCGATGCGCCCTTGACGATGTCCTTCGGGCCGATCATCCAGCCCACGCGCCAGCCGGTCATCGCGAAGGTCTTGGCGACGCCGTTGAGGAGCACCGTGGTCTCGGCGAGCTCGGGCACGGCGTCCAGGATCGAGACGAAGGGGACACCGTCGTAGGTGAGGTGCTGGTAGATCTCGTCGGAGATCACCCAGATCCCGTGCTCGAGCGCCCAGCGGCCGATCTCCTCGAGCTGCGCCCGGCTCATCACGGAGCCCGTCGGGTTCGACGGCGAGCACAGCAGGATCGCGCGGGTCGCGGGTGTGCGCGCGGCCTCGAGCTGCGCGAGCGTGGGCAGGTAGTCCTGGTCAGCGCCGGAGAGCACCTCGACCTCGCGGGCGCCGGCGAGGCGGATCGCCTCGGGGTAGGTGGTCCAGTAGGGGGCGGGCAGGATGACCTCGTCGCCCGGGTCCAGCAGGCTCGCGAAGGCCTCGTAGACGGCCTGCTTGCCGCCGTTGGTGACGAGCACCTGCGCGGGATCGACCTCGATGCCGTCGGTGCGCAGCGTCGCCTCGGCGATCGCCCGGCGCAGCTCGGGAAGGCCCGCGGCGGGGCTGTACCGGTGGTTGCGCGGGTCGGCGGCGGCGTCCTGGGCGGCGGCGACGACGTGCGCGGGGGTCGGGAAGTCCGGCTCGCCCGCGCCGAAGCCGATGACCGGTCGCCCGGCGGCCTTGAGCGCCTTCGCCTTCGCGTCCACCGCGAGGGTCGCGGACTCGGCGATCGCCCCGATGCGCGCGGAGAGGCGCCGCGCGGACGCTCCTGCTCCGGGGTCGCCGACGGTCGACGGCGAGGCGGTCTGGGAGGGCTGGGAGGCTGCGGAGGGCGTGTTCTCGTTCACCCTCCACATCCTGGCAGAGCGCAGGTGAACGTGCCAGATCACGCGCCGGCCCGGGCCCCGTCTGCCGCTCGCCCGGGCCCCGGCGTGCGCCCGCGCAGGTCCACGGTGTGATCCGGGACGCGGGGGATTCGCCCGTGCGCCGGGTCATGGGTATGCTGTTCGTCGGTCCTCAGGGTCCGGCGGACTCGCGCCGCCCGGAACCACCCCACCAGGGAGGACCTCGCAGGAGAGATCCTGCGAAGGGCAGTGGCGCAATTGGTAGCGCAGCGGTCTCCAAAACCGCAGGTTGCAGGTTCGAGTCCTGTCTGCCCTGCTCGTCCGATCGGACCAGACGTCCGGACGGACGCGGATGCACCCGACGAGATCGGACAGACCAGAGTGAGCTCCAGCCACACCTCCCCGGCGACTCCCCACGAGGGGCGTCGCAAGGACGACGGGTCCAGGAACCCGTTCGTGGCGATCGGCCTGTTCGTCCGCCAGGTCATCGCTGAGCTCAAGAAGGTCGTCATCCCGACGCGCAAGGAGCTCGCCGTGTACGCGGTGACCGTCCTCATGTTCGTCTTCGTGATGATCCTTCTGGTGTTCGGCCTCGATTTCGTCTTCGGCTGGCTGTCCCGGACCACCTTCGTGGTCCCCGACTCCGGGCTCTGAGTCCGCGCCGAGCGCGTGCGGGGCCGAAGCGCCCGACCCGATCCACAGCCGGTAGGAAAGCAGGTTCACGGTGGCGAACGACCAGTCCGACTCCTTCGAGGACACCTACGAGGGCGTCGACTCCTCTCTCGCGTTCTCCGCGTCCCCCGAGTCCGGCCGTCCCGATGACTCCGCGTCCCCCGAGGCCGCCGACGGCGAGGACGCCGCCGCAGCCGCCGAGGGCGAGCAGGGCAGCACGGACGACGCCAGCGCCGAGGGCGCTTCCGACGAGGCTCCGGCCGACGTGCCCGCGGACGGCGAGGCCCCCGCGGAGGAGGTCTCCTCCGACGACGACGCCCCTGAGGGCGCGGACGCCTCCGACGAGGGCCCGAGCGCCGAGGAGCAGATCGCCGCGCTCAAGCGCCAGCTGCGCTCGGCACTGGGCGAGTGGTACGTCGTCCACTCCTACTCCGGTCATGAGAACCGCGTGAAGACGCAGCTCACGACCCGCATCGAGACCCAGAACATGGAGGACTTCATCTTCCAGATCGAGGTCCCCATGGAGGATGCGACCGAGATCAAGAACGGCCAGAAGAAGGTCGTCCGCCGCGTGCGGGTCCCCGGGTACGTCCTGGTGCGCATGGACCTGACCGACGAGTCCTGGCGGGTCGTGCGCGACACCCCCGGTGTCACCGGGTTCGTGGGCAACGCGACCGACCCGACCCCGCTGACCTTCGACGAGATCTTCTCGCTGCTCGAGCCGAGCATCGGGCTGCCCGAGAAGAAGCGCGCCTCCTCCGCGGGCGGCTCCTCGCGCGCCGCCGCCGCGCAGAAGGTCCCCGCCTTCGCCGTCGGCGAGTCCGTGACCGTCATGGACGGTCCGTTCGAGACCATGCCCGCCACGATCTCCGAGATCGACGGCGAGCACCAGAAGCTCCAGGTCCTCGTGTCCATCTTCGGACGCGAGACCCCGGTGGAGCTGGCCTTCGACCAGGTCGCCAAGATCTGATCCGAGTCCGGCTCGGCGCCGCCCCTCGAGCCCCGCGCTCGAGTCACGCGCCAACGGCGTCCCGACCCGTCGGGATGCCATCGGCGTCCTGACCCGTCGGGACGCCGCAGGCACCCCGGTCCGCCGGGATGCCGCCGGCCCCCGGCCCGTCCGGGGAGCCGCAGGTGGGAGGAGCTTGATGAGCTCCGCCCGGACCACGACCACAGAAGGAAGAGCAATGGCTCCCAAGAAGAAGATCGCGAGCATCATCAAGCTCCAGATCCAGGCCGGCCAGGCCACCCCTGCGCCGCCCGTGGGTCCCGCGCTCGGCGCCGCCGGCGTGAACATGATGGAGTTCGTCAAGGCGTACAACGACCGGACGGCCGACCAGCGCGGCAACATCATCCCGGTCGAGATCACCGTGTACGAGGACCGCTCGTTCACGTTCGTGACCAAGACGCCGCCGGCCGCCGAGCTGATCAAGAAGGCCGCCGGTCTGCAGAAGGGCTCTGCGACCCCGCACACCGACAAGGTCGGCAAGATCTCGATGGACCAGGTCCGCGAGATCGCGGAGACGAAGATGCCGGACCTGAACGCGAACGACATCGACGCGGCCGCGAAGATCGTGGCCGGGACCGCTCGGTCCATGGGCATCACGGTGGAGGGCTGATCACGATGGCATTCAAGAGCAAGTCGTACAAGGACGCAGCGGCCAAGATCGACGAGGGCCGCTACTACTCGCCGCTGGACGCGATCCGTCTGGCGCAGAAGACCTCCCCGGCGAAGTTCGACGCTTCCGTCGAGGTCGCCATGCGCCTGGGCGTGGATCCGCGCCAGGCCGACCAGATGGTGCGCGGCACCGTCAACCTGCCCAACGGCACCGGCAAGACCGCCCGCGTGATCGTCTTCGCGACGGGTGCGCAGGCCGAGGCCGCTCTGGCGGCGGGCGCCGACGAGGTCGGCGACGACGACCTCGTCGAGAAGGTCGCCGGCGGCTGGACCGACTTCGACGCGGCCGTGGCCACGCCGAACCTCATGGGCAAGGTCGGAAAGCTGGGCCGCGTGCTCGGCCCGCGCGGCCTCATGCCGAACCCGAAGACCGGCACCGTCACGATGGACACCGCCAAGGCCGTGTCCGACATCAAGGGCGGCAAGATCGAGTTCCGCGTGGACCGTGCGGCGAACCTGCACTTCATCATCGGGAAGGTCTCCTTCTCCGATGCGCAGCTCACCGAGAACTACGTGGCAGCGCTCGAGGAGATCCTGCGACTGAAGCCGTCCTCCTCGAAGGGCCGCTACATCAGCAAGATCACCGTGTCCACCACCATGGGCCCGGGCGTCCCGGTCGACGTGAACCGCACGCGCAACCTCACCGAGGACACCGACGAGGCCGCCTGAGCCGAGTCGTCCCTCGACGCCGTTCCGCGTCGGGCGCCTGAGCCCGCGCGCAGGACGCGCACCGAAGCCCCCGCACCGATCCCTCGGTGCGGGGGCTTCTCCGTCGATGCGGGGCTTCCGCGCGGCGGGGCGGGACGGAGAGCGTCGCGGATGTGAGCGAGGTCGCCGCCATCCGGATGGCGCCGCCGCATGCGCCTCGGCTAGTCTGGACCTACCGAAGACCGCCGGTCGTCGTGCCCGCCACCGGGCTCGACCGAAGGAATCCCCACGGGGACGGCCTGCGCAGGTGAACCGAACGACCGCTGCACGGTCGCTCGCGCCCCGGGAGACCGGGTGCGGCAGCGGAGGATCTCGATCCTCCCGCACGCCGCGCAGAGCGAGCTGAGTGCGTCCGGGCCTCGACACCTGCGTGTCGAGGCCTTTTCCGTGTCCGCTGCAGATCGGTCCGCCCCCGTGCGGACCCGTCGGGCGGGCCCTTCAGCCGTCGGCCCGAGACCTCTGGAAGGAGGGCCATGGCGAAGCCCGAGAAGGTGGACGCCGTCGCCGAGCTCACGCAGCTGTTCCGTGAGTCCGACGCCGCCGTTCTCACCGAGTACCGCGGCCTCAGCGTCACGCAGCTCCAGCAGCTGCGCCGCTCGCTGGGTGCTGACACCACCTACGCCGTGGTGAAGAACACGCTCACGGAGATCGCCGCCCGCGAGGCCGGCATCGACGCGTTCGAGGGCAAGCTGGCCGGCCCCACCGCCATCGCCTTCATCAAGGGTGAGCCGGTCGCTCCGGCCAAGGCCCTGCGTGACTTCGCCAAGGGCAACGAGAATCTCGTCGTCAAGTCCGGTTTCTTCGAGGGCAAGGCCCTCTCGGAGGACGACGTGAAGACCCTCGCGGACCTCGAGTCCCGCGAGGTGCTGCTGGCCAAGGCAGCAGGCGCCTTCAAGGCGAACCTGTCCAAGGCCGCTGCCGTGTTCCAGGCGCCGCTGTCGAAGGCGGCGCGCACTGTGGACGCGCTGCGTGCGAAGCAGGAGGCCTGAGCCCCACGGCTCATGCCCTCGGCACCGCACACCTCAGCGCGTCGGCGCTGACCTCGACCTCCCGTCGGCCGCATCGGCGGAGGTCCGCTTGACCAGGCGCGAGAGCGCCGCCCCACGCACGGAGCCCCACGGCTCCTGAACAGGAAGGAACGCCCATCATGGCGAAGCTCAGCAACGACGAGCTCATCGAGGCTTTCAAGGAGATGTCCCTCATCGAGCTCTCCGAGTTCGTGAAGCAGTTCGAGGAGATCTTCGACGTCACCGCCGCAGCCCCCGTGGCCGTCGCCGCGGCCGGCGGCGCCGCCGGTGGCGAGGCCCCCGTCGAGGAGGAGAAGGACGAGTTCGACGTCGTCCTCGAGGGCGCCGGCTCCGCGAAGATCGCCGTCATCAAGGAGGTGCGCGCTCTGACCGGTCTCGGCCTGAAGGAGGCCAAGGACCTCGTCGACGGCGCCCCCAAGTCGGTTCTCGAGAAGGCGACCAAGGACGCCGCCGAGAAGGCCAAGGAGCAGCTCGAGGGCGCTGGCGCCTCCGTCACCGTCAAGTGATGACGGCGCCCGGGCGCCCGGAGCCGGAGACGGACTGAGTCCGGATCCGCGCTGCGGCGCCCACGGCGCACATCTGCTGGCAAGGGCCGTCCCGCTTCGGCGGGGCGGCCCTTGCGCATGCCCGGACGCGGGCAGGATGGGCCCATGACCACCGTGCGCTGCCTGTCACTGTCCGGCACGACCGACGACGGGTGGTCCCTGTCCGAGGTCGACGTCCCCCTCGCGGAGCTGCGCTCGCGCCTCTCCCGGACCGACGGCCCGACCCTCTGGCTCGACCTCGTGCAGGACGACGGCCCAGTCGACGGAGCCGGCATCGCCGACGGGGCCGGACCCGTCGGCGGGGGAGCGGCGTCCGAGGTCGCCGAGGCGCTCGGCCTGCGCAGGACCGAGATCGAGGGCATCCTCGGACGGCACGCGCGCGCCAAGGCCGTGCACCACGCGGATCATCTCGCCT
Organism: Brachybacterium sp. NPDC056505; assembly: GCF_042794925.1. Taxonomy (NCBI): domain Bacteria; kingdom Bacillati; phylum Actinomycetota; class Actinomycetes; order Micrococcales; family Dermabacteraceae; genus Brachybacterium; species Brachybacterium sp. NPDC056505. Next base: position 20,522 of record NZ_JBHTSV010000009.1, on the reverse strand, counting down.
TCATCGTGTATGCGCCGGTCCCCGTCGGCGAGGCCGTCCGCGCCGCGCTCGGAGGGGACCCGGAGGCGCCCGAGGAGGAGGCGCCCCAGCCGCGGCGCGGGGAGGACCAGTTCCGCGCGACGCGGATCGCCGGCTTCGTGCATCCGGGGGGAGTGGTCACCGTCCGGTCCGACGACGCCTTCGACCTCTCCGCCGTGCGCGAGGCCTGGGCCGAGGACGAGGGGGCGCCGCTGGGAGCCTCGGGCCTCGCCCATCTCGTGCTCGACGACGTGGTCGACGCGCAGTTCTGGGCTGCGCAGTGGATGGACGACCGCCTGGACGACCTCGAGGACGACGTCTTCGAGGCGGCGGGCAGGAGTGCGGGCATCGAGACCGTCGCCGCGGCGCTGCGGGGCGAGCTGACGCGCCTGCGACGCTGGATCCAGCCGATGGCCTCGGTGATAGATCGCCTGCGGCCCGAGACGTCCGAGGGCCGGGGGAGCACGGCCGCCGCGCCCGGCCCCGAGCGGACCCCGCCGCCCGCTCACCCGGGGGCCCTCGAGCTGCGCTCGCTCCACGCGGAGCTCGCGGACCACGCCGCGCGCACCGAGGAATGGCTCGACTCGCAGCACGAGACCCTCACCTCCGTCGTCCAGACCCATCTCGCGCTCCAGGACCAGCGCCTGAACGTCGTGATGCGCAAGCTCGCCGGCTGGGCCGCGGTGGTGTCGATCCCGACGCTGGTCACGGGATGGTTCGGGATCAACGTCCCCTACCCGGGCTTCGGATCGCCGGTGGGGCTCGCGATCGCCGCCGTGCTCGTGCTGGTGCCCACGCTCGCGGTCGGCGTCCTCATGCGCCGCGCCCGCTGGATCTGAGCGCCCCGAGCCCTCGTGGCCCCGCCGCACGGCCGCTCGGTCGGACGCGGCGCCGTCGTACGACGGGGCCGACGCACCTGTGCATCCTGCGCGCCTGCTTGACTCGCGGGCGAGCACGGCGCATTCTGTTCCCTGATCGAGAGCTGTTCCTGTCGACTGCTCCCGTCGGCGATACCGCACCGATGGTGCGACGTGAGAGGCCGGGCCCGGTGCCCGCCCCGCCGCTGGGGCCCGACGCCGCGAGGCGCCGGGTGACGAGAACCAGACAGGAGGCTCCGCCCTCCGCGCCAGGCATATGGCGGCCGACGCGGATGGACCCTCCGCGCTCGCGGTGTTGCGTCCATCCGTGATCTTCTGTATGCTCTCTCTTTGCGCTGTGTCGTCTTCGATCGTCAGCCCGCCGAACCCCCCGGAGCCCTTGCGGGCACCGCTGGGTCCATGCGAGGCGCAGAGCCGCTGACCCTCTGCTCGACCTGGGAGGACGCCGCCGCGCGGTCCACTGTCACCGGCCTGTGGAAGGACCACCCTTGGCTGCCTCGAGCACCGATCGAACCCCTGACATCGCCCTGCGCACGGCGTCGCCGCGCGTCACCTTCGCCAAGCTCGGCGATCCGCTCCAGGTCCCCGACCTGCTGAGCCTCCAGACCACCTCCTTCGACTGGCTGCTCGGCAACGAGCTCTGGCAGGAGCGCGCCGCCGAGGCGGCGTCCGCGGGACGCGAGGACGTCCCGCAGACCTCCGGTCTGGCCGACATCTTCGAGGAGATCTCCCCGATCGAGGACTTCGCCGGCAACATGGCGCTGTCCTTCCGCGACCACACCTTCGACGACCCGAAGTACACGGTCGAGGAGTGCAAGGAGAAGGACCTCACCTACTCCGCTCCGCTGTACGTGATCGCCGAGTTCATGAACAACGAGACCGGCGAGATCAAGACCCAGACGGTCTTCATGGGCGACTTCCCGCTCATGACCGACAAGGGCACCTTCATCATCAACGGCACCGAGCGCGTGGTCGTCTCGCAGCTCGTGCGCTCGCCCGGCGTCTACTTCGACGAGAGCGTCGACAAGACCAGCGACAAGCACATCTTCAGCGCGAAGATGATCCCGTCGCGCGGCGCCTGGCTCGAGTTCGAGGTCGACAAGCGCGATCAGGTCGGCGTGCGCATCGACCGCAAGCGCAAGCAGTCCGTCACCACGCTGCTGCAGGCGCTCGGCATGTCCCAGAGCGAGATCCTCGACGAGTTCGGCGAGTTCGAGTCCATGCGCTCGACCCTCGAGAAGGACCGCACGACCTCGCAGGACGAGGCCCTGCTGGACATCTACCGCAAGCAGCGCCCGGGCGAGCCGCCCACGCGCGATGCCGGCGAGGCGATGCTCAACAACCTCTACTTCAACGACAAGCGCTACGACCTCGCGAAGGTCGGCCGCTACAAGATCGGCAAGAAGCTCGGCGTCGAGGGCCCCCTCTCGCAGTCCACGCTGACCCTCGAGGACATCGTCGCGACCATCAAGTACCTGGTGGCCCTGCACGACGGCCTCGGCGAGACCACGAGCGCCGACGGCAAGACCCTCCGGGTCGAGACCGACGACATCGACCACTTCGGCAACCGTCGCATCCGCGCGGTGGGCGAGCTGATCCAGAACCAGGTCCGCACGGGCCTGTCGCGCATGGAGCGCGTCGTGCGCGAGCGCATGACGACGCAGGACGTCGAGGCGATCACCCCGCTGACCCTGATCAACATCCGCCCGGTGACGGCGGCGATCAAGGAGTTCTTCGGGACCTCGCAGCTCTCGCAGTTCATGGACCAGAACAACCCGCTGTCGGGCCTGACCCACAAGCGCCGCCTCTCGGCGCTGGGCCCGGGCGGCCTCTCGCGCGACCGCGCGGGCATGGAGGTCCGCGACGTCCACCCGAGCCACTACGGCCGCATGTGCCCGATCGAGACCCCTGAGGGCCCGAACATCGGCCTCATCGGCTCGCTCGCGACCTTCGCGCGCATCAACCCGTTCGGCTTCGTCGAGACCCCGTACCGCAAGGTCACCAACGGCGAGGTCACCGACGAGATCGTCTACCTCACGGCCGACGACGAGGACCGTCACGTCATCGCGCAGGCCAACGCCCCGCTGAACGAGGACGGCACCTTCGTCGAGGAGACCGTGCTCTCGCGCCTCACCGGCGGCGAGCCCGAGCTGGTCCCCGCCGACGAGGTGGACTACATGGACGTCTCGGCCCGCCAGATGGTGTCGGTCGCGACCGCCATGATCCCGTTCCTCGAGCACGACGACGCCAACCGCGCCCTCATGGGCTCGAACATGCAGCGCCAGGCCGTGCCGCTCATGCGCACCGAGATGCCGCTGGTCGGCACCGGCATGGAGCGTCGCGCCGCGGTCGACGCGGGCGATGTGATCGTCGCCGAGAAGCCCGGTGTGATCGAGGACCTCTCGGCCGACCTGATCTCGGTGATGGCCGACGACGGCACCCGTCAGACCTACCCGATCGGCAAGTTCGACCGCTCCAACGCGGGCAACTGCTACAACCACCGCGTGCTGTGGAACGAGGGCGACCGCGTCGAGACCGGATCGGTCCTGGCCGACGGCCCGTCGACCGAGGAGGGCGAGCTCGCGCTCGGCAAGAACCTCCTGGTCGCGTTCATGTCGTGGGAGGGCCACAACTACGAGGACGGCATCATCCTGTCCTCGCGCATGGTCCAGGACGACGTCCTCACCTCGATCCACATCGAGGAGCACGAGGTCGACGCCCGTGACACCAAGCTCGGCCGCGAGGAGATCACCCGCGACATCCCCAACGTCGGCGACGACGTCCTGGCGGACCTCGACGAGCGCGGCATCATCCGCATCGGCGCCGAGGTCGAGGCCGGCGACATCCTGGTCGGTAAGGTCACCCCGAAGGGCGAGACCGAGCTGACCCCCGAGGAGCGCCTGCTGCGCGCGATCTTCGGCGAGAAGGCCCGCGAGGTGCGCGACACCTCGCTGCGGGTCCCCCACGGCGAGTCCGGCACCGTCATCGGCGTCCGGGTGTTCACCGAGGAGGACGAGTCCGAGATCCTCCCCACCGGCGTCAACGAGATGGTCCGCGTCTACGTGGCCCAGAAGCGCAAGATCACCGACGGCGACAAGCTCTCGGGCCGCCACGGCAACAAGGGCGTCATCGCCAAGATCCTGCCCGTGGAGGACATGCCCTTCCTCGAGGACGGCACCCCGGTCGACATCATCCTCAACCCGATGGGCGTGCCCGGTCGCATGAACATCGGCCAGGTGATGGAGGTCCACCTGGGCTGGGTCGCGAAGAACGGCTGGTCCCTGGACCCGAAGTCCGACGCCGCCAAGGACCTGCCCGACGCGGCGCTGACCGGCGAGCCGGGAACCCCCGTCGCCGTGCCGGTGTTCGACGGACTCTCGGGCACCGAGCTCGAGGGCCTGATCGCGAACCACACCCCGAACCGGGACGGCGAGCGGATGGTCAAGGAGGACGGCAAGGCGCAGCTGTACGACGGCCGCTCCGGCGAGCCGTTCCCCAAGCCGATCTCCGTGGGCTACATGTACATCCTGAAGCTCCACCACCTGGTCGACGACAAGCTGCACGCCCGCTCGACCGGCCCCTACTCGATGATCACGCAGCAGCCGCTGGGCGGTAAGGCCCAGTTCGGCGGCCAGCGCTTCGGCGAGATGGAGGTCTGGGCGATGGAGGCGTACGGCGCCGCCTACGCCCTCCAGGAGCTGCTGACCATCAAGTCGGACGACATCCCCGGCCGTGTGAAGGTCTACGAGTCCATCGTCAAGGGCGAGAACGTCCCCGAGCCGGGCATCCCGGAGTCCTTCCGCGTGCTCCTCAAGGAGATGCAGTCCCTGTGCCTGAACGTGGAGGTGCTGTCCAGCGACGGCACCGCCCAGGAGGTGCAGGAGAACGACGAGGAGGTGTTCCGGGCCGCGGAGGAGCTCGGCATCGACCTGTCCCGCCGTCCCCACGAGGGCGTCGGCTCCATCGAAGAGGTCTGAGGCCCGGGCCCCGGGGGAGCGCGGCCGCTGAGGCCGCCCTCCCGGGCCAGCCCCCGACCCTCAGACAGCGATTCGACCCGACTTCAGATTCGAGAGAAGGACACCTGTGCTCGACGTCAACACCTTCGACGAGCTGCGCATCGGCCTCGCGACCGCGGACGATATCCGCACCTGGTCCCATGGCGAGGTCAAGAAGCCCGAGACCATCAACTACCGCACCCTCAAGCCCGAGATGGACGGCCTGTTCTGTGAGCGCATCTTCGGTCCCACCCGGGACTGGGAGTGCTACTGCGGGAAGTACAAGCGCGTCCGCTTCAAGGGCATCGTCTGCGAGCGCTGCGGCGTGGAGGTCACCAAGTCCTCCGTGCGCCGTGAGCGCATGGGCCACGTGGAGCTCGCCGCCCCGGTGACCCACATCTGGTACTTCAAGGGCGTGCCGAGCCGCCTCGGCTACCTGCTGGACCTGGCCCCCAAGGACCTCGAGAAGGTCATCTACTTCGCCGCGTACATGATCACCGCGGTCGACGAGGACGCCCGTCACGAGGACCTGCCCGACCTGCAGGCCCGCTACGACCTCGAGGTCAAGGAGCTCGCGAACGAGCGCGACGCGGCCATCAACGACCGCGCCGTCTCCGCCGAGCAGGACCTCGCCAAGCTCGAGGAGGAGGGTGCCAAGGCCGACGCGAAGCGCAAGGTCCGCGACTCCTCCGAGCGCGAGCAGGCGCAGATCCGCAAGAAGTACGACGCCGAGATCGCCCGCGTCACCGCGATCTGGGACCGCTTCAAGAGCCTCAAGGTCGCCGACCTCGAGGGCGACGAGCAGCTGTACCGCGCCATGAAGCTGCGCTACGGCACGTACTTCGAGGGCGGCATGGGCGCCGAGGCGATCCAGCAGCGCCTGCGCGACTTCGACCTCGAGGCCGAGGCGGCCTCGCTGCGCGAGATCATCGCCAACGGCAAGGGCCAGAAGAAGGCTCGTGCGCTCAAGCGCCTCAAGGTCGTCACCGCGTTCCGGTCCACCACCAACTCGCCCGAGGGCATGGTGCTCGACTGCGTCCCGGTGATCCCCCCGGACCTGCGTCCGATGGTGCAGCTGGACGGCGGCCGCTTCGCGACCTCCGACCTCAACGACCTGTACCGCCGCGTGATCAACCGCAACAACCGTCTCAAGCGGCTGCTCGATCTCGGTGCGCCCGAGATCATCGTGAACAACGAGAAGCGCATGCTGCAGGAGTCGGTGGACTCGCTGTTCGACAACGGCCGCCGCGGGCGTCCGGTGACCGGCCCGGGCAACCGTCCGCTGAAGTCGCTCTCCGACATGCTCAAGGGCAAGCAGGGCCGCTTCCGCCAGAACCTGCTGGGCAAGCGCGTGGACTACTCGGGCCGCTCGGTCATCGTGAACGGTCCGCAGCTCCACCTGCACCAGTGCGGTCTGCCCAAGGGCATGGCCCTCGAGCTGTTCAAGCCCTTCGTCATGAAGCGCCTCGTGGACCTCTCCCACGCGCAGAACGTGAAGGCCGCGAAGCGGATGGTCGAGCGCGCGCGCCCCGAGGTCTGGGACGTGCTCGAGGAGGTCATCACCGAGCACCCGGTGCTGCTGAACCGTGCGCCCACCCTGCACCGCCTGGGCATCCAGGCCTTCGAGCCGCAGCTCGTCGAGGGCAAGGCCATCCACCTGCACCCGCTCGTGTGCGCCGCCTTCAACGCGGACTTCGACGGCGACCAGATGGCGGTCCACCTGCCCCTGAGCGCCGAGGCGCAGGCCGAGGCCCGCATCCTCATGCTCTCGAGCAACAACATCCTCAAGCCCTCGGACGGCCGTCCGGTGACCATGCCCGCGCAGGACATGATCATCGGTCTGTACCACCTGACGACGGTCCGCGAGGACGCCGAGGGCGCCGGCCGCAGCTTCTCCTCGATCGCCGAGGCGATCATGGCGAACGACGGCGGCGACCTCGAGCTCAACGCGCCCGTGCGCATCCGCTTCGAGGACGTCGTGCCGCCGCGCGGCTGGGAGGCCCCCGAGGGCTGGACCGAGGGTGACCCGATCACGCTCGAGACCACGCTCGGCACGGTCTACTTCAACGAGACCCTGCCCGTGGACTTCCCCTACGTGGAGGGCCAGGTCGGCAAGAAGCGCCTGGGCGGGATCGTCAACGAGCTCGCCGAGCGTTACGAGAAGGGGCAGGTCGCCGCGTCGCTCGACGCGCTCAAGTCCTACGGCTTCTCGTGGTCGACCCGCAGCGGCGTCTCCTTCGCCTTCTCCGACGTCATCGCGCCGGAGGACAAGCAGGAGATCCTCTCGAAGTACGAGGAGCAGGCCGCCCGCATCCAGGAGAACCGCGACCTCGGTCTGGTCTCCGAGGCGGAGCGCAACGCCGAGCTGATCGACGTCTGGTCCAAGGCGACCAACGAGGTCGACGCCTCCATGCAGAAGAACTTCGAGGAGACCCCGACCAACTCCATCTACCGGATGGTGAACTCGGGCGCTCGAGGCAACTGGATGCAGATCCGACAGATCGCCGGCATGCGCGGTCTGGTGACGAACCCGAAGGGCGAGATCATCCCGCGCCCGATCCTCTCCAACTACAAGGAGGGGCTCTCGGTCCTGGAGTACTTCATCGCCTCGCACGGCTCCCGCAAGGGCCTCGCGGACACGGCGCTGAAGACCGCCCAGTCGGGCTACCTCACGCGTCGTCTGGTCGACGTCTCGCAGGACGTCATCGTCCGCGAGTCCGACTGCGGCACGTCCAAGGGCCTGACCCTGCAGATCGCCTCGGAGGAGGCCGGTGCGCTGGTCCCCGACGAGAACATCGAGACCACGGCGTACGGGCGGACCCTGGCGACCGCGGCCCTCGACCCCGAGGGCATCGAGGTCGCCGCGGCGGGCTCGGACGTGGGCGACGTGCTCATCGGCCAGCTGGTCGCCGCCGGCGTCCGGGAGATCAAGGTGCGCTCCGTGCTCACCTGCGATTCCGCGGTCGGCACCTGCGCCCTGTGCTACGGCCGCTCGCTCGCGACCGGCCAGCTCGTGGACATCGGCGAGGCCGTCGGCATCGTCGCGGCCCAGTCGATCGGCGAGCCCGGCACGCAGCTGACCATGCGCACCTTCCACACCGGTGGTGTGGCCAGCGCCGACGGCGACATCACGCACGGTCTTCCGCGTGTGCAGGAGCTCTTCGAGGCCAGGACCCCGGCCGGCTTCGCGCCGATCACCGAGTCCGCGGGCCGCGTGGAGATCGAGGAGAACGAGAAGCAGCGTCGTCTGACGGTCACCCCCGACGACGGCACCGACCCGGTCACCTACAACGTGCCGCGTCGCGTCAGCCTGCTGGTCGCCGACGGCGACCACGTCGAGGTCGGCCAGCAGCTCTCCCAGGGCTCGGTCGATCCCAAGCAGGTGCTGCGCATCCTCGGCCCCCGTGCGGTGCAGAAGCACCTCGTGGACGAGGTCCAGAAGGTGTACATCAGCCAGGGCGTGGACATCCACGCCAAGCACATCGAGGTCATCGTGCGCCAGATGCTGCGTCGCGTGACGATCATCGAGTCGGGCGACACGGATCTGCTGCCCGGCGACTTCGCGGACCGCATCACCTTCGAGCGCGAGAACCGTCGTGTGCTCTCCGAGGGTGGGCAGCCGGCATCCGGCCGTCCCGAGCTCATGGGCATCACGAAGGCATCCCTCGCGACGGACTCGTGGCTCTCGGCCGCCTCCTTCCAGGAGACGACCCGCGTGCTCACCGAGGCCGCCCTGAACCGCAAGAGCGACCAGCTCATGGGGCTCAAGGAGAACGTGATCATCGGCAAGCTGATCCCCGCCGGCACCGGGCTGCCCCGGTTCCGTCGGATCTCAGTCGAGCCGACGGACGAGGCGAAGGCGCAGATGTACCAGGTGCCGGGCTACGACGAGCTGGACTTCTCCGGCTACGGCGCGGGCGCGGTCAACCTCGACGACATCGACTACTCGGATCCCTTCCGCAGCGACTTCCGCTGAGGAGGCCCGGCCGGGTCGACGCGCTGATCGCGCCGTCGGCCCGCCGGTTCCGAGACCACCGCAGGGCGGTCCCACCACACGGTGGGGCCGCCCTGCGGCGTGTCAGGAGGGCATCGCCCGGCGTGCCCGCACCGGGCGCCGTCCTGCCCCCGTCCCACGCCCCGGCCGCCCGCCCCGTCCCGCACTCCGTCGTGGCACCCGCCACGTCCCGGAGCGTCGACGGGGCCCGCCCGGGTGACCGGCATGACGCCCACGGTCATGGGCCGGTAAAGGGAGGCTCCGAACGCTCTCAAGTTCCGTTCAGACCCCTCGCATACTCCTCGCGCGCCCGGGAACATGGATACCGGACGGTCCGGCAGGCCCCAGGGCCCCGTCGTCCTCTTCACCCCCACCGCGCGGTCGTCGCGCACTTCCCCAGGGGGAGCGCACGACGAATCGACGAGACACAGGTGGGTAGAACGACGTGAAGAAGACTCCGTGGATCATCTCTGCGGCCGTGGCAGGGCTGCTGGTCGTCGGCGGCGGCGGCACCGCCTACGCGGTCTCCAACGAGGCCGGCGTGGACGTGTACGGCGAGCACAGCACCGTGCGCACCTTCAGCCCGACCGTGGGCGCCCTGCTCGAGGCGCAGGGCGTCACCGTGCGCTCGACGGACCTCGTGATCCCCTCCATCGACTCCGTCGTCACCGACGGCATCGATATCCAGGTCGTCCACCGCAACCCCGTCACCGTCACGGTCGACGGGAAGGCGCACGAGGTGCTCACGACCGGCGACACCGTGGCCGACGCCCTCGAGGAGGTCGACGTCGACACGAAGAAGGCGCACGTGAGCCCCGACCCGGAGACCTCGCTGAGCGCCGAGGGCACCTCGGTCGAGGTGCAGACCGCGAAGTCCGTGACCTTCAAGGGCCAGTACGGCCACAAGACCTTCACCGTCTACTCCGACACCGTCGGCGAGGGCATGGAGGAGGTCCTGAAGAACATCGAGGACACCGACACCGCGAAGCCCGGTCGCGACGAGGAGCTGACCGACGGCATGACCGTCACGGTCCAGCGCGTGCGCGAGAAGGAGTCGACGAAGAAGGAGTCCGTCGACTTCGAGACCACGACCAAGAAGTCCGACGAGCTCACCGAGGGCACCACGAAGGTGGAGACCGAGGGCCGGAAGGGCACCAAGGAGACGAAGGTCCGCGAGACCATAGTCGACGGCGAGGTCACCAAGACGAAGGTCCTGGACGAGGAGGTCACGAAGGAGCCGGTCGACGAGGTCGTCCTCGAGGGCACCAAGAAGGCCCCCGAGCCCGAGGACACCTCGAGCGACGCGGACGACTCCTCGAGCTCCGCCGCGAAGGACGACGACTCCTCGAGCGACAGCGACTCCTCGTCGTCGAAGTCCTCGTCGTCGAAGACGACGTCCGCGAAGACCTCGGAGAAGAAGTCCCAGGCCTCCTCCGACTCGAAGAAGTCCACGAGCTCCTCGAAGTCCTCCTCGAGCGCGAAGGCCCCCTCGGTCTCCGACGGCTCCGTCTGGGACACGATCGCCCAGTGCGAGTCGGGCGGCAACTGGTCCATCAACACCGGCAACGGGTTCAAGGGCGGTCTGCAGTTCACCGATCAGTCCTGGAAGGCGTTCGGCGGCGGCGCCTACGCCTCCTCGGCCGACCAGGCATCCCGCGCGCAGCAGATCGCGGTCGCCAAGAAGGTCCAGGCCGCGCAGGGCTGGGGCGCATGGCCCGGCTGCACTTCGAAGCTCGGCATCGGCTGAGCCGATGCCCGGGGCCCGACCGGGCGGACGACGCCCCATCGCGCGTCGTGCAGGCATCGCGAGCGCATCACGGAGACCCGTGGTGCGCTCGCCGCGTCCCCGGGCCCCGTCGCGCTCCGTCGGGCATGTGATGTGCATCCGAAGGCACCCAGTCCTTTGACCCTCTGCACGCGGCGTCAGTAGACTGTCAAGAGCGTCCGGAGTGCCCTCTGGTCGTGATCGGGACTTCTCCCGGGCGCTCGACTCGAACGCCCGGGTGTCCCCCGCGAGGAGCGGATCCTCGTGGCATGCCCGAATCCGGGCGACGGGCGCATCCCCGCCCTCGTCCGCGGCGCGCGATCACGGTGCTCCGACGCACGGACGGCGCACGTCGTCCGCGCGGGTCGCCGTGCCCACTCCCGGGATGCAGGGGAGCGCACGACGGGTCGCCGGCCGCACCCGCGGCCACAAGATGGAGATCCGAGGGGACCAACACTCCCGTCGGCAGAACAGGAAGAGTCGAAGTGCCCACTATTCAGCAGTTGGTGCGCAAGGGGCGGACGGTCAAGTCCTCCGCTTCGAAGACCCCGGCGCTCAAGGGTTCGCCCCAGCGCCGCGGCGTCTGCACGCGCGTCTACACCCAGACCCCCAAGAAGCCGAACTCGGCGCTGCGCAAGATCGCGCGCGTGCGTCTGTCCACCGGCATCGAGGTGACGGCGTACATCCCCGGCGTCGGCCACAACCTGCAGGAGCACTCGATCGTGCTCGTGCGCGGCGGCCGTGTGAAGGACCTCCCGGGTGTCCGCTACAAGATCGTCCGCGGCTCCCTGGACACCCAGGGCGTCAAGGGTCGCCAGCAGGCCCGCTCGCGGTACGGCGCGAAGAAGGAGAAGAAGTAATGCCTCGTAAGGGAGCAGCTCCCAAGCGCCAGCTCGTGGTGGACCCGGTCTACGGCTCCCCGCTGGTCACCCAGCTCATCAACAAGGTCCTCCTCGACGGCAAGAAGACCGTCGCCGAGTCGATCGTCTACGGCGCCCTCGAGGGCTGCCGCGAGAAGAACGGCCAGGACCCGGTCGCGACCCTCAAGAAGGCCCTGGACAACGTCAAGCCCAGCCTCGAGGTGCGGTCGCGCCGCGTCGGCGGTGCGACCTACCAGGTCCCCGTCGAGGTCAAGCCCGGTCGTTCGACGACGCTGGCCCTGCGCTGGCTCGTCAGCTACTCGCGCGCCCGCCGCGAGCACACGATGACCGAGCGGCTCATGAACGAGCTGCTCGACGCGTCCAACGGTCTCGGCGCCGCGGTCAAGCGCCGGGAGGACACGCACAAGATGGCCGAGGCCAACAAGGCCTTCGCGCACTACCGCTGGTGAGACGGCAGGGCCCGCCCGCCGGATCCACGGATCCGCGGCGGGCGGGCCCCGCCTCCCACCGCACTCCAGACCAGCAGCCCTCCAGAAAGGCCCAAGTCAGTGGCACTCGCAGTGCTCAGCGACCTCACCAAGGTCCGAAACATCGGCATCATGGCCCACATCGATGCCGGTAAGACCACCACGACCGAGCGCATCCTCTACTACACCGGTGTCAACTACAAGATCGGCGAGACGCACGACGGCGCCGGCACGATGGACTGGATGGAGCAGGAGAAGGAGCGCGGCATCACCATCACGTCGGCCGCGACGACCTGCTACTGGCACGACAGCCAGATCAACATCATCGACACCCCCGGTCACGTCGACTTCACCGTCGAGGTGGAGCGCTCGCTGCGCGTCCTCGACGGCGCCGTCGCCGTGTTCGACGGCAAGGAGGGCGTGGAGCCCCAGTCCGAGACGGTGTGGCGCCAGGCCGACAAGTACGACGTGCCGCGCATCTGCTTCGTCAACAAGATGGACAAGCTGGGCGCGGACTTCTTCTTCACCGTGCGCACCATCGTCGAGCGCCTCGGCGCCAAGCCGCTGGTGATGCAGGTCCCGATCGGCGCGGAGAACGACTTCCGCGGCGTCGTCGACCTCGTCGAGATGAAGGCCTACGAGTGGCCGGAGACGTTCCCCGAGGACGCTCCCGAGTTCGGCAAGAAGAAGGGCGATGCTGCACTCGGCCAGTACCAGGCCGAGGTCCCGATCCCCGAGGAGCTCCAGGACACCGTCGACGAGTACCGGGCCAAGCTCGTCGAGGACGTCGCCGAGAGCACCGAGGAGCTCATGGAGGCCTACCTCGAGGAGGGCGACCTCACCGTCGACCAGCTCAAGGCCGGCATCCGCCACCTCACGGTGAACTCCGAGGCCTACCCGGTCTTCGCCGGCTCCGCGTACAAGAACAAGGGCGTGCAGCCCATGCTCGACGCGGTCGTGGACTACCTCCCCTCGCCCCTCGACGTCCCGCCGATGGTCGGCCACGACGTCAAGGACGAGACCAAGGAGCTCACCCGCCGTCCGTCGACCGACGAGCCCTTCTCGGCCCTGGCCTTCAAGCTCGCGACCCACCCGTTCTTCGGCACGCTCACCTACGTGCGCGTGTACTCCGGTCACGTCAAGAGCGGCGACCAGGTCATGAACTCGACCTCGGGCAAGAAGGAGCGCGTCGGGAAGCTCTTCCAGATGCACTCCAACCAGGAGAACCCCGTGGACGAGGCCTTCGCCGGCCACATCTACGCGTTCATCGGCCTGAAGGACACCACCACCGGCGACACCCTGAGCGATCTGCAGAACCCGATCGCCCTGGAGTCGATGACCTTCCCCGAGCCCGTGATCTCCGTGGCCATCGAGCCCAAGACCAAGGGCGACCAGGAGAAGCTCTCCGCGGCGCTCCAGAAGTTCCTCAAGGAGGACCCGACCTACCAGGTCGAGCTGGACGACGAGACCGGCCAGACCGTCATCCGCGGCATGGGCGAGCTGCACCTCGACATCCTCGTGGACCGCATGCGCCGCGAGTTCAAGGTGGAGGCGAACATCGGCAAGCCGCAGGTCGCGTACCGCGAGACCATCAAGCGGACGGTCGAGAAGTTCGACTACACGCACAAGAAGCAGACCGGCGGCTCCGGCCAGTTCGGCAAGGTGCAGATCACCTACGGGCCCCTCGAGGACGCGGAGGAGGGCGTGTTCTACGAGTTCGAGAACCTCGTCACCGGTGGTCGCATCCCGCGTGAGTACATCCCGTCCATCGACGCGGGCATCCAGGACGCGCTGCAGTCCGGCGTCCTCGCCGGCTACCCGGTCGTGAACGTCCGGGCGCAGCTGATCGACGGCGCGTACCACGACGTCGACTCCTCGGAGATGGCCTTCAAGATCGCCGGCTCCATGGCGACCAAGGAGGCCCTGCGCCTCGCGAACCCGGTCATCCTCGAGCCGCTCATGGCGGTCGAGGTCCGGACTCCCGAGGAGTACATGGGAGATGTCATCGGCGACCTGAACTCGCGTCGCGGGCAGGTCCAGTCGATGGAGGACGCGAGCGGGGTCAAGATCGTCCGTGCTCTCGTCCCGCTGTCGGAGATGTTCGGATACGTCGGCGACCTGCGGTCCAAGACCCAGGGTCGTGCGGTGTACTCGATGCAGTTCGACAGCTACGCGGAGGTCCCGAAGACCATCTCGGACGAGATCGTCGCGAAGACCCGGGGCGAGTGAGGCAGCGGAGGGGAGACGGGTACACTCGATCCGCCTCTCCTCCGACCCCGCGGCGGAGGCCCGCAGGCCGGGCGCCCGCCGTCCCGAACCAGTAGTACCCAGATGAGACAGTCCTAGGAGGACACCACAATGGCCAAGGCCAAGTTCGAGCGGACCAAGCCGCACGTCAACATCGGCACCATCGGTCACGTCGACCATGGCAAGACCACGCTGACCGCTGCGATCTCGAAGGTCCTGTACGACCAGTACCCGGATCTCAACGAGAAGCGGGACTTCGACCAGATCGACAACGCGCCGGAGGAGAAGCAGCGCGGCATCACGATCAACATCTCGCACATCGAGTACGAGACCGAGAAGCGCCACTACGCGCACGTCGACGCCCCCGGCCACGCCGACTACATCAAGAACATGATCACCGGTGCGGCCCAGATGGACGGCGCGATCCTCGTGGTCGCGGCGACCGACGGCCCCATGGCCCAGACCCGCGAGCACGTGCTGCTCGCCCGTCAGGTCGGCGTCCCCTACCTGCTGGTCGCGCTCAACAAGTCCGACATGGTCGACGACGAGGAGATCCTCGAGCTCGTCGAGATGGAGGTCCGTGAGCTGCTCGGCTCGCAGGAGTTCGACGAGGACGCCCCCGTCATCCGCGTGTCCGCTCTCAAGGCCCTCGAGGGCGACGAGAAGTGGGTCAAGTCCGTCCAGGACCTGATGGCCGCGGCCGACGACAACATCCCGGACCCGGTCCGCGATCTCGACAAGCCCTTCCTCATGCCCGTCGAGGACGTCTTCACCATCCAGGGCCGCGGCACCGTCGTGACCGGCAAGGTGGAGCGCGGCAAGCTGCCGATCAACTCCGAGGTCGAGATCGTCGGCATCCGCCCGGCGCAGAAGACCACGGTCACCGGCATCGAGATGTTCCACAAGCAGATGGACGAGGCGTGGGCCGGCGAGAACTGCGGCCTGCTCCTTCGCGGCACCAAGCGCGAGGACGTCGAGCGCGGCCAGGTCGTCGTGAAGCCGGGTTCGATCACCCCGCACACCAACTTCGAGGCGCAGGTCTACATCCTGTCCAAGGACGAGGGCGGCCGTCACAACCCGTTCTACTCGAACTACCGTCCGCAGTTCTACTTCCGCACCACGGACGTCACCGGCGTCATCACGCTGCCCGAGGGCACCGAGATGGTCATGCCCGGCGATAACACCGAGATGTCGGTGGAGCTCATCCAGCCCATCGCCATGGAGGACGGCCTCGGCTTCGCCATCCGCGAGGGTGGCCGCACCGTCGGCTCCGGCCGCGTCACCAAGATCATCAAGTGATGATCGCGGGCGCGAGCCCGCAGACGTGAGCTGATCCCCCAGGGGAGAGCTCGAAGGCCCCGGATCCATCCGCCGCACGGCGGGAGGATCCGGGGCCTTCGTCATGCCCGGCCGCCCCGAGCCTCCGCAGGGGGAGCGGAGGCCGGGACGCCGACGCGAGGGCAGCCGGTCGCTCTCGCGTCCAGGCCGGCGCGTCGGGATCGGGTCCACCTCACTGCGAGACCGTCCCCGCGACGGAGGTCGTGCCGTGCCCGGAGCTGCGCCCGGAGCCGCACCCACCTGTGCGTCTGCGCCCGCGCACGTAGGCCCGCCCACCGCGTGGTGCAGCGGTGGGCGGGCCTGCGTCGTGGGGGAGCGGTGCGCGCGATGCGCCCGGAGGAGCTCAGCGGCTCAGGGGCGCGG
The DNA here is from genome assembly GCF_042794925.1 of Brachybacterium sp. NPDC056505. Classification (NCBI taxonomy): domain Bacteria; kingdom Bacillati; phylum Actinomycetota; class Actinomycetes; order Micrococcales; family Dermabacteraceae; genus Brachybacterium; species Brachybacterium sp. NPDC056505. Next base: position 4,576 of record NZ_JBHTSV010000009.1, on the reverse strand, counting down.
ATCCCGGTGGGGCGCGTCGGCGCCGTCGTCGTCGGTCTGCTCCGGATCCGCGGTCGGGGCAGACGCGGGCCTGCCGTACTGCGGCCGGGACGGGCTCGCGGCGGAGGCGCTGCGGGTGGGCGCGGGCGCCGCGGGCCTTCCGTACTGCGGGCGATTCCCCGCGGAGGGGGAGGCGTCGGCGCCGGTGGCGACCGACGACGCGTCGTCGCTCCGGGTGCCCTCCGCGCCGTACGCGGACGAAGGGGCGGAGGCGTCCTGGAGCCGCTGGGGACCGGTGCCGCCCGCCGGTCCGGCGGCGCTCTGCGCACCGTAGTCGCCGTGCGGCGGGCGTGCGGGCTGCGGGGAGCCTGCTGCGGCGGGCACGACGGGCGCGCCGTTCGCGCCGCGGCCGGCGCCCTGCGGTGCGGCGGGACCGGGCGGGGTCGCGCCCGCCGCGAGCAGGATGCTGCGGGCGGCCTGCGCGTGGCTGTGCTCGACCATGAGCTCGTACTGCATGGGGATGGTCGCGGTCATCGAGGTGAAGTCGCGGTTGCCGCCCGTGGCGGCGTAGCCGATCGCCGACCAGATGGTGAAGAAGACGACGCCGAACAGCACGCCCGAGATCACCGTCTGCAGCAGATGGCCGGAGAACAGGGCGAGCAGCAGCCCGATGAACAGACCCATCCAGACGCCGCTCAGCGCGCCGTTCAGCAGGACCTTGCGCCACGTGCGGCGTCCCGTGACCCGCTCCATGAGCTTGAGGTCGGTGCCCACGATCATCGTGTTCTCCACCGGGAACTCGGCATCCGCGAGCGCATCCACCACGGCCTGCACCTCGGCATAGGTGCTGTACGTGCCGAGCGAGCGCGGATACTCGAGCTTGTAGAGCCGCGCCGTCAGAGGTGAGGGCTGCTGCTGAGGCTGTGTCATGCACGCGAGCCTAGAGGACGGATCAGGGCGGCACCGAGGTATCGCCTGGACGTCCGCTGGATGTCGACGGGGTGCGCGCCCCGCACGGCCGCCCGGCGACGACCGACGGCCGGGCCCGTTACGTGTTCGTGACCGACTGGGTGCGCAATCGATCAGATTTACGCAAGGTGCGCATTATGATCGTGGCACGAGGAACGCCGACGACGACGTCGCGGCACCTCGCCTCGACGGTCCGACGACACCCTGTCCACTCAATGACGAAAGCAGGAGACCATGGACTCCTCTCAGGACTCTTCCGACATGATGACACCTCTCGAGCGCCTCGCGTCCTCGCGGCGGAGCTTCCTCGCCCTCGCGGGGGCCGGCAGCGGCGCGGTCGCGCTCTCGGCCTGCGCGGGCGGCGGGGGAGGGGACGACTCCTCGTCCGGCGGCGATGCGGCCGACGGCGGCGGCGACAAGTCCGACGACAACCCGTTCGGCGTGAAGTCCGGATCGAGCGTGGACGTCGTCATCTTCGACGGCGGCTACGGCGACGACTACGCGAAGGACGCCGGCAAGGCGTTCGAGAAGCTCCACTCGGACATCACCCCCAAGGTCTCCTCGACGGTGAACATCCAGCCCGAGCTGCAGCCGCGCTTCGTCGGCGGCAACCCGCCCGATCTCTTCGACAACTCCGGCGCCCAGTCCATGAACGTCTCCGCGCTCATCAACCAGGGCGAGCTCGCCGATCTCCAGCCCCTGCTGGATGTGAAGGGCGTGGACGGCACGGCCATCAAGGACACCCTGCTGCCGGGCTCCACGGATCCGGGCACCTACTCGGGCAAGTTCCTGGCGATGAACTACGTGTACACGGTGTACGCCCTGTGGTTCTCGAAGAAGCAGTTCGACGAGAAGGGCTGGTCGGCCCCGAAGACCTGGGACGACATGATGTCCCTCGGCGAGGAGATCAAGAAGACCAAGGCCTACCCGTTCTCCTACGGCGGCCAGAACGCGTCGAGCTACTACATGGAGCTCGCGCTCACCATGGCCATCAAGGAGGGCGGCGACGAGGTCCGCAAGAAGCTCGACTCCCTCGACGCCAAGGCCTTCGAGCAGGACGCCGTGGTCAAGGCGTACGCGGCCCTCGAGGACGCCGTGAAGGCGAAGTTCTTCGCCCCGGGCGGCGAGGGCATCAAGCACACCCAGGCCCAGACCGACTGGGTCACCGGCAAGTCGGTACTCTACCCGTCGGGCTCGTGGATCGAGAACGAGCAGCGCGGCGTGACTCCGAAGGACTACGAGATGACGGCCGCGCCCGCGCCCACGCTGAGCTCCGGGGGGAAGATGCCCTACGAGGCGATCCACGGCACGGCCGGGGAGCCCTTCGTCGTCCCCTCGAAGGGCAAGAACACCGCCGGGGGCATGGAGTTCCTCCGCGTGATGCTCTCGAAGGAGCAGGCCACGAACTTCACTACGCTGACGGGCTCGCCCACGGTCGTGAAGGATGCCGCCCCCTCGGACGAGGACGCCTCGACGGCTCTGCAGGCGACGCTGAAGATGATCAGCGACGCCGGGGAGAACGCGTTCACCTTCAACCTCATCGACTGGTACAACCTGGGTCCCGACACCGTGACGCAGTGGACCGAGTTCCTCTCGGGCAGGGTCGGCGCCGATGAGCTGCGCGAGAAGCAGCAGAAGATGATCGACAAGGTCCGGGAGGACGACTCCGTCGAGAAGTTCGACGTCAAGTGATGGTCGCAGTCCCGACGACGGCGCCGGCCTCGGAAGCTCCCCGCTCCCGAGGTCGGCGCCAGCGGCTCACGCTCGAGCGGGTGGTCTTCTTCGCGCTGTTCCTCGGCGTGCCCCTGCTCGTGTACGTGATGTTCGTGGTCTCGCCGTTCCTGCAGGCGTTCTACTACTCCCTGACCGACTGGCGGGGAGTCAGCGCGTCGCAGGAGTTCGTGGGCCTGAAGAACTACGTCACGCTGTTCGAGGACGAGAACTTCCGCACCGCGCTCTGGCACAACGCGATCCTGCTCGTCGTGCTGCCCCTGGTGACCATCACCCTGGCCTACGCGCTGGCCGTGCTGGTGACGATCGGCGGCGACAGCCGCGGGGAGGTCAAGGGGATCCGGGGAGCGACGGTCTACCGGGTCATCAGCTTCTTCCCCTACGTGATCCCCGCGGTCGTCATCGGCATCCTGTTCGCGTTCATCTACGCCCCGGGCGGCGGGCTCCTCAACGGCGTGCTGGGGCTCGTCGGCATCGACTCGCAGATCGCCTGGCTCGGCGACCCGCGCTTCGCGATGGCCGCGGTGATCATCGCCGTCGTGTGGAACATGGTCGGCTTCTACATGGTGCTGTTCGTGGCCGCGATCAAGGCCGTGCCCTCCGAGGTCATCGAGGCCGCGCGGCTCGACGGCGCGGGTCGCCTGCGCCTGTCGGTGCGGGTCGTGCTGCCGATGATCCGAGAGAACGTCTCCACCGCTCTGGTGTACATGGGGATTCTCGCCCTGGACATGTTCGTCTTCATCAACGTGATGACGCCCAACGGCGGCACGTCCAAGAGCACCGAGGTCGTCTCCCGGTACCTCTACGAGACGGCGTTCCAGAAGTCGAACTTCGGCCTCGCCTCGGCGATGGGCGTGGTGATGGCCGTGTTCACGATGATCATGGCCGTCATCGTGCTGCTGCTGAGCAGGAAGAAGGACTGATGAGCACGACGCAGACGACGCGCGACGCCCGGCCCGCCCTCGAGGACGGCGGCGCGGCCGCGCCGGCTCCCCGGCGCCGGAAGCGGTCATCGGGGGACAGGGCCTTCGGCGCCGTCTCCCACACGATCCTGGTGCTCTGGGCCCTGGTCGTGATCCTCCCGCTGATCTGGACCGTCTTCAGCTCCTTCAAGGACTCCCGTTCGATCCTCGCGTCACCGTTCTCGCTCCCGAAGACCTGGAACTTCGACAACTTCGTGCGGGCCTGGACGACGGCGGGCATCGGCCGCTACTTCCTCAACACGATCATCGTGGTCGGATGCTCGCTGATCCTGGTCATGATGCTGGGGGCGATGTGCGCGTACGTGCTCGCCCGCTTCCAGTTCCCCGGGCGGACGATCATCTACTACGCGCTGATCGCGGGGCTCACGTTCCCGCTCTTCCTCGCGGTGGTGCCGCTGTTCTTCGTGCTGAAGAACATGGGCCTGCAGGGCAACTACGCGGGACTGATCATCAGCTACGTGGGCTTCGCCCTGCCGTTCACGGTGTTCTTCCTCTACGCCTTCTTCCGGCAGTTGCCGGAGGAGATCGGCGAGGCGGCGCAGATCGACGGCGCGGGCGATTTCCGCACCTTCTTCCAGGTGATGCTGCCGATGGCGAAGCCGGGCCTGGTCTCGATCGCGATCTTCAACTTCCTGGGTCTGTGGAATCAGTTCCTGCTGCCGATCGTGCTGAACACCGATCCCGACAAGTACGTGCTGGCCCAGGGCCTGGCGAACATGCAGGCACAGCAGGGCTACCAGACGGACTGGTCCGCGATGTTCGCCTCCGTCACGATCACCATCATCCCGGTGCTGATCGTGTACGTGATCTTCCAGCGTCAGCTGCAGGGCGGCGTCGGGCCGAGCACGAACAAGTAGGAGCCCGACGCTCCGGGGCATGGGCGCCCTGTCCTGGACGGGCCGATGGTGGGGAGC
>NZ_JBHTSV010000008.1:0-114186 GCF_042794925.1 Brachybacterium sp. NPDC056505 | reverse complement strand
TCCCGGATCCGATGCTCGGATCCGGGACGGGGCCCTTCGTGGTGCGCGACGGATGCGCCTCCGGGGCTCCGGGGAGGGGCTCAGGACTCCTGGGTGCCGGCGGCGATGCGGTCGGCCTCGATCCGTGCGGACTCGGTGCCGTCGAGGTCGCCGATGCGGTGCACGCGCAGGGTGTTCGTGGAGCCGTGGACCCCGGGGGGCGAGCCGGCGGCGACGATCACCAGGTCGTTCTTCTGCAGGCCCTTGTGCTCGCGCAGCAGCTCGTCGACGACGAGGACCATCTCGTCCGTGTTCTTCTGCATCGGCACGAGGTGCGCCTCGATGCCCCACGAGAGCGCGAGCTGGTGGCGCACGTGCTCGTACGGGGTGAGGGCGAGCAGGGGGATCGACGGGCGCAGGCGCGCGAGGCGGCGCGCGGTGTCCCCCGACTCGGTGAAGGTCACCAGGTACTGGGCGGAGAGCTGGCCGCCGATCTCCGCCGCCGCGCGGGTGATGGCGCCGCCGCGGGTGTGCGGGATGGTGCCCAGCGGGAGGATGCGGTCGGCGCCGTTCTCCTCCGTGTTGGTGACGATGCGCGCCATGGTGCGCACGGCCTCGAAGGGGTACTTGCCCACGCTGGTCTCGCCCGAGAGCATGACCGCGTCGGCCCCGTCGAGGATGGCGTTGGCGCAGTCCGAGGCCTCGGCGCGGGTGGGGCGCGGGCTCTCGATCATCGACTCGAGCACCTGGGTGGCGACGATGACGGGCTTGGCGTTGCGGCGGGCCAGCTCGATCGCGCGCTTCTGCACGAGCGGGACCTGCTCGAGCGGCAGCTCGACACCGAGGTCGCCGCGGGCGACCATGATGCCGTCGAAGGCGCCGACGATCGCGCGCAGCGCCCGCACGGCCTGGGGCTTCTCGATCTTGGCGATGACCGGGACGCGGCGCCCCTCCTCCTGCATGATCCGCAGGACGTCGTCCATGTCGTGCGCGTCGCGCACGAAGGACAGGGCGATCAGATCGGCGCCGAGGTTCAGGCCCCAGCGCAGGTCGTTGATGTCCTTCTCGCTCATGGCGGGGACCGAGACGGCCACGCCGGGCAGGTTGATGCCCTTGTGGTTCGAGACGGGCCCGGGGACCTCGACGACGGTGCGCACCTCGGTGTCGGACACGTCGGTCACGCGCACCGACACCTTGCCGTCGTCGATCAGGAGGACGTCGCCGGGCCGGCAGTCGCCGGGCAGGCCCTTGAAGGTCGTGGAGACGCGCTCCTTGGTGCCCTCGACGTCCTCGGTGGTGATGGTGAACTCGTCGCCCACCTCGAGGCGATGGGGGCCGTCGGCGAAGTTCCCGAGCCGGATCTTGGGTCCCTGGAGGTCGACGAGGACCGCGACGTTGCGTCCCAGGTCATCGGCGGCGCGGCGGATGTTCGCGTAGACCTTCTCGTGGTCGTCGTGGGTGCCGTGGCTCAGGTTCATCCTGGCCACGTTCATCCCGGCGTCGATCAGCGTGCGGATCTGCTCATACGAGCTCGTCGCCGGGCCCAGTGTGCAGACGATCTTGGCTTTTCGCATGTCAACCCATCTATCGGAGGTAAGTGGGGGCGCGCATCCCCGTCGCAGCAGGGTGCATCCGGGCAACGCGCTGCCACGGGTCGCACCGCTGTGATCCGTCGCCATCCAGTGTACTGTCCGCGCGGCGGAGCCGGGCGGTGCGACCGGCCAGCGGTCGGAGCACGGGTGAACGACCCGGCGGAGCACGCCCGGCGCGACCGCCGGCCGGCTCCGGGTCAGACGGACAGGGCCCGGGCGTGAGGCTCGACGGGCTGCGGGAGGGCCGTGGATCCCATCAGGTGGGCGTCCACGGCGGCCGCGCACGAGCGTCCCTCGGCGATCGCCCAGACGATGAGGCTCTGCCCGCGTGCGCAGTCGCCCGCGGTGAACACGCCGTCGGCGCTCGTGCGCCAGGTCTCGTCGTGCACGATGCTGCCGCGGTCGTCGAGCTCGACGTCGGCCTCCTCGAGCGCGCCCTCGCGGCGCGGGCCGGTGAAGCCCATCGCGATGAGGACGAGCTGGGCGGGCAGCACCTTCTCGGTCCCCGGCGTGGGGACGCGGCGCCCGTCCTGGACGCTCGTGCGCGCGACCCGGATGCCGGTGACCGCGCCGTCCTCGCCGACCTCGAAGCCGGTCGTGGAGGCGAGGTAGCTGCGCTCGCCTCCCTCCTCGTGGGAGCCGGTGACCTCGAAGAGCACGGGGTGCGTGGGCCAGGGGTGGGCCGCGTCGCGCTCGGTGGGCGGCTGGTAGCCGATCGCGAGCGTGGTGACGGAGCGGGCGCCCTGGCGCAGGGCGGTGCCCAGGCAGTCGGCGCCGGTGTCGCCGCCGCCGATGACGATGACGTCCTTGCCCTCGGCGCTGATCTGATCGGCGACCTCGTCGCCCTCGACCCGGCGGTTCGCCTGGGTGAGGTACTCCATGGCGGGGTGGATGCCGGCGGCCTCGCGCCCGGGCACCGGGAGCTCGCGCGGGATCTGCGAACCGGTCGCGAGCACCACGGCGTCGAAGCGGCGGCGCAGCTGCTCCATGCTGATCGCGCCCTCGCCGCTGCCGCCCACGTCCACTCCGGTGCGGAAGCGGGTGCCCTCGGCGCGCATCTGCTCGAGGCGGCGGTCCACGTGGCGCTTCTCGAGCTTGAACTCGGGGATGCCGTAGCGCAGCAATCCGCCGATGCGGTCGTCGCGCTCGAGGACGACCACGGAGTGCCCGGCGCGCGTGAGCTGCTGCGCGGCGGCGAGGCCCGCGGGCCCGGAGCCGACGACGGCGACCGAGCGGCCGGTCTGCCGCTCGGGCTCCTGGGGCGTCACCCAGCCCTCGTCGAAGGCGCGATCGATGATCGAGACCTCGATGTTCTTGATGGTCACGGGCGGCTGGTTGATGCCGAGCACGCAGCTGGACTCGCAGGGCGCGGGGCAGGCGCGTCCGGTGAACTCGGGGAAGTTGTTGGTCGCGTGCAGGCGCTCGGAGGCGTCCCGCCAGTCCTCGCGGTAGACCAGCTCGTTCCACTCGGGGATCAGGTTGCCCAGCGGGCAGCCCTGGTGGCAGAAGGCGATGCCGCAGTCCATGCAGCGGCCCGCCTGGCGGGAGACGACGCCGAGTCGCCCCTGCTCGCGGGACTCGTAGACCTCGCGCCAGTCCATGAGGCGCAGGGGCACGGGCCGACGCGTGGGCAGCTCGCGGTCGCGGGTCTTCAGGAAGCCGCGGGGATCAGCCATGGGAACCCTCCAGGATCTCGTTCCACACCTCGTGGGAATCGGGGTCGATGCCGGCCTCCTGGGCGCGGTCTCGGATCTCGGTGACGCGCAGGAACGCGCGGGGGGCGATCTCGACGAGGCGCGAGATCAGGTCGTCCTCGTCCGCCAGGAGCGCGTGGGCCCGGTCGGAGCCGGTGCGCCGGGCGTGCTCGCGCACGGCCTCGAGCACGAACTCGCGGTGGTCCTCGCGCACGGGCGTGATCTCGAAGGTCGCGGCGTCGGCGGGGTTGAGCTCGCTCTCGTCGAGGTCGAGGACGAACAGGGTGCCGCCGCTCATGCCGGCGCCGAGGTTCCTGCCGGTCGCGCCGAGGATGACGACGGCGCCGCCGGTCATGTACTCCGCGCCGTGATCGCCGATGCCCTCGACGACCATCGTGGCGCCGGAGTTGCGCACGCCGAAGCGCTCCCCCGCGGCGCCGGCGAGGAACAGCTTGCCGCTGGTCGCGCCGTAGCCGCAGGTGTTGCCGGCGATGGTCGCGGAGGTCAGCGACGACGGGGTGCCCTCGCCGTGGCCGATCGCGACCACGCCGCCGGAGAGGCCCTTGGCGACGTAGTCGTTGGCGTCGCCCGTGAGCTCCATGGTGATGCCGCGCGGCAGGAAGGCGCCGAGCGACTGGCCGCCGGTGCCCTCGAGCTCGATGCGGATGGTGTCCTCGGGCAGCCCGTCGGCGCGGTGGCGCCGGGTGACCTCGTGGCCCAGCTGGGTGCCGACGGTGCGCTGGACGTTGCGGACGCGATCGCGGATGACGACGGCCTCCCCGCGCTCCAGCGCGGGCTCGGCGGCGGCGATCCAGGGGACGTCGGCGGCCTTCTCCAGGGAGTGGTCCTGACCGCGCATGCGGCGCACGTGGTCGCCCGCGAAGACCTCGGGGGCGGCGAGCACCGGCGCGAGGTCGAGGCCCTGCTGCTTGAAGTGGCGGCGGGCGTCCTCGACGTCGAGCAGGTCGATGCGGCCGACGGCCTCGTCGAGCGAGCGCAGTCCGAGGGAGGCGAGGTGCTCGCGGACCTGCTCGGCGATGTACTCGAAGAAGGTGACCACGAAGTCGGCCTGCCCGGTGAAGCGGGCCCGCAGCTCGGGGTTCTGGGTGGCCACACCCACGGGGCAGGTGTCCAGGTGGCACACGCGCATCATGATGCAGCCGGAGACCACGAGCGGGGCCGTCGCGAAGCCGAACTCCTCGGCGCCCAGGAGCGCGCCGATGATGACGTCGCGCCCGGTCTTCATCTGCCCGTCGACCTGCACGGTGATGCGGTCCCGCAGGCCGTTGAGCAGCAGGGTCTGCTGGGTCTCGGCGAGGCCCAGCTCCCAGGGCGTGCCCGCGTGCTTGAGGGAGTTCAGGGGGCTCGCGCCGGTCCCGCCGTCGTGCCCGGAGACGAGGACGACGTCGGCGTGGGCCTTGGAGACGCCCGCGGCGACCGTGCCGACGCCGAAGCGGGACACGAGCTTCACGTGGACGCGGGCCGCGGGGTTCGCGGACTTCGCGTCGTGGATGAGCTGGGCGAGGTCCTCGATCGAGTAGATGTCGTGGTGCGGCGGCGGGGAGATGAGGCCGATGCCGGGCGTGGAGTGCCGGGTGCGGGCGATCCACGGGTAGACCTTCTCCGGGGGCAGCTGGCCGCCCTCGCCGGGCTTCGCGCCCTGCGCCATCTTGATCTGGATGTCGCGCGCGAAGGTCAGGTACTCGCTGGTGACACCGAAGCGGCCCGAGGCGATCTGCTTGATGGCGCTGTTGCGCTCGGGATCATGGAGGCGGTCGGGCTCCTCGCCGCCCTCCCCCGAGTTCGACATGCCGCCCAGGCGGTTCATGGCGATCGCGAGGGTCTCGTGGGCCTCGCGGGAGATCGAGCCGTAGCTCATCGCGCCGGTCATGAACCGCTTCACGATCGAGGAGACCGGCTCGACCTCCTCCAGCGGCACCGGGGAGGCCTCGTCGGTGCGCAGGCGCATGAGTCCCCGCAGGGTCATCAGCTGCGTGGACTGGTCGTCCACGAGCTCGGTGTAGCGGCGGAACTCCTCGTACTGCCGCGAGCGCGTGGAGTGCTGGAGGCGGAACACCGTCTCGGGGGTGAACAGGTGCGGCGGGCCCTCGCGGCGCCACTGGTACTCGCCGCCGACGTCGAGGCGGCGGTGGGCGTTGCGCAGGCCGTCGCGCGGGTAGGCGAGGGCGTGGCGGGAGGCGTTCTCCTCGGCGATGACGTCGAGCCCGATGCCGTCGATGCGGCTGGTGGTGCCCGGGAAGAAGCGCTCGACGAGCTCACGCGAGAGGCCCACGGCCTCGAAGAGCTGGCTGCCGCGGTAGGAGGCGACCGTCGAGATGCCCATCTTCGACATGATCTTCAGGACGCCCTTGGCGAGGGCCTGCAGGAGGTTCGCGACCGCCTGCTCGCCGCTGATGTCGCCGACGACCCCGCGGCTGACGAGATCCTCGGCGCTCTCCATGGCGAGATAGGGGTTCACGGCGCTCGCGCCGTAGGCGATGAGCAGCGCGACGTGGTGGACCTCGCGCACGTCTCCCGCCTCGACCAGCAGGGCGGCGCGGGTGCGCCGGCCGGTGCGGATGAGGTGGTGCTGCACGGCGCTCGTGAGCAGCAACGAGGGGATCGGAGCGAGCTCGGCGTTGGAGTCGCGGTCGGAGAGCACGAGGAAGGTCGCGCCGTCGTCGATCGCGCGCACCGCCTCCTCGCAGATCTCCTGGATCCGCTCCTCGAGGGCGGAGGCTCCCCCGCTCACGCGGTACAGGCCGCGCAGGCGGGTGGTGTGGAAGTCCGCGGTCCCGGGATCGGAGTCGATGGTGAGGATCCGGGCGAGCTGCTCGTTGTCGATGACGGGCGCGGGCAGGGACAGCTGGCGCGCGTGCAGCGCGGTCGCGTCCAGCAGGTTGCGCGACTCGCCGATCGCGACGCCCAGGCTGGTGACCACGGCTTCCCGGATCGAGTCGAGCGGCGGGTTCGTGACCTGAGCGAACTGCTGGGTGAAGTAGTCGAAGAGCAGGCGCGGGCGGTCGGAGAGCACGGCCGTGGGGGTGTCGGTGCCCATCGCCCCGATGGGCTCGGCGCCCTTGGCCGCCATCGGACCGAGCAGGATCCGCAGCTCCTCCTCGGAGTACCCGAAGGTCTGCTGGCGGCGCACCACGGAGGAGCGCGAGTGCCAAATGGGCTCGCGCTGCGGGAGATCGGCGATGTCGACCTTCTGCTCGGAGAGCCAGCGGCGCCAGGGGCGGCTCGCGACGACCTCGTCCTTGACCTCGTGGGAGGTGAGCACACGGCCGCCGACCAGGTCGACGGCGAACATCTCGCCGGGGGCGACGCGCCCCTTGCGCGCGACGTGCTCGGGCTCCATCTCGATCATGCCGGCCTCGGAGCCGAGGACCACGAGGCCCTCGTCGCTCACCCAGTAGCGCAGGGGCCGCAGGCCGTTGCGGTCGAGCTTCGCGCCGACCATGTCGCCGTCGGTGAAGACGAGCGCGGCGGGGCCGTCCCAGGGCTCCTGGATCATCGCGTGGAACTCGTAGAACGCCCGCAGATCGGGGTCCATCGAGGTGTCGTTCTCCCAGGGCTCCGGGACCAGCATCATCATCGCGTGGGGCACGGAGCGGCCGGCGAGGTTCAGCAGTTCGAGGGCCTCGTCGAGGCTCGCGGAGTCCGAGGCGCCGGCCGAGTTCACGGGCAGCAGGCGCCCCAGGTCCTCGCCGAACAGGGGCGAGGCCAGGCGCCCCTCGGCCGCGCGCAGGCGGTTGCGGTTGCCGACCACGGTGTTGATCTCGCCGTTGTGGGCGAGCATCCGGAAGGGGTGCGCGAGCGGCCAGGCGGGGAAGGTGTTGGTCGAGAAGCGCGAGTGCACGATCGCGACGGTCGACTCGAGGCGCGGATCGCGCAGGTCGGGGTAGAACTCGCCGAGCTGCGTGGTGGTGAGCATGCCCTTGTAGACGAGGGTGCGCGTGGACAGGCTCGCGAAGTAGGCACCCGTGGAGTGCTCGACACGGCGGCGCACGGCGAAGGCAGCGCGCTCGAGATCGAGTCCCGTGCGCTCGTGCGCGGCGTCCTCGAGGATCATCTGCGCGAAGTGCGGCTGCGCGGCGCGGGCGCTGGGGCCGACGAGGCCGTCGACCACGGGCACGTCGCGCCAGAAGATCACGCGCAGGCCCTCGTCCTCGGCGATGCGCTCGACGCGCTCCACCTCGAGGGCGCGCGCATCGGGGTCCTGGGCGAGGAAGGCCTGGCCGACGGCGAAGGCGCCCGGCGCGGGGAGCTCGGCCCCGGCCTCGGCCGCCACGTCGGAGAGGAAGCGGTGGGGCACCTGCAGGAGGATCCCGGCACCGTCGCCCGTGGTCTCCTCGGCGCCGACGGCTCCGCGGTGGTCGAGGTTCTCGAGCGCCGTGAGCGCGTGCTCGATGATGTCGTGCCCGGGGGTGCGGCGCGTGGTGGCGATCATGGCGACGCCGCAGGCGTCGTGCTCGTCCTCGGGGCTGTACAGGCCGGTGGCCGGGGGCTGCGCGGAGAACCGCGAACGCAGGGGGATCATGGGCGTTCCTTCCGGGGCCGGTGCTGTGGACCGTGGCCCGCAGAGGGGCCGCGACGCGGGTCCCGGAGGGCAGGGGGCCGCCCGGGGCCCCGATTGCCGTCGGGACAGCGTACTGCCTGCGTCCGTCGTGCGGAATCTCAGCAGTCGCATCGTGAGACGCCCGTCCGCCGGGTGTGCGTACGTCCCGCGGGGCGTGCGTCCTCGCGGGGCTACGGGTCAGTCGCGGCGTCTGCGGCGCCCGCGGCGCGCGTCGGGAGCGACGGTCCGCTCGGAGCCGTCGGCGCCGTCGGAGGCCGACGTGTCCGCGGGGGCCGGCCCGTCCGCGGGGGCCGACGGGCCCGCCGGCGACGCGACGGGCAGGGTCCACGAGCCGTCGGCCGCGAGGACCTCTCCCCCGCGCCGCCGTCTGCGCCGGGTGAGCACCACGAGCACGACGATCGCGACCACGAGGACCACGAGGGCCAGCACGGTGTGGATGCGCAGCGGGCCGATCATCGCCACGGGCTCGGTGCGCATGGCGTCGATCCAGGCGCGGCCCGCCGAGTAGATCGCGGCGTAGAGCCAGAACACGCGGCCCCCGCCCAGCTGCAGTCGCTTCGCGATCGCGAGCAGCACGACCACGCCGATGAGGTTCCACAGCAGCTCGTAGAGGAACGTCGGGTGGTAGGTGCCGGGCACGCAGCCGGGGATGGTGCCCCCGTTCTGGACGCAGGAGATGTCCAGCCCCCACGGAAGGGTCGTCGGCGGGCCGAAGAGCTCCTGGTTGAACCAGTTGCCCAGACGGCCGATCGCCTGGGCGACCATGAGGGTCGGCGCGATCGTGTCCGCGAGGGCCACGAAGGAGATGTCCTTGCGGCGGGCCATGAACCACACGGCCACGGCCCCGCCGGCGACGGCGCCGTAGATCGCAAGGCCGCCCTGCCAGATCTTGAGCACGTCCAGAAGGTTCCCGTCGGCCCCGAAGTAGGGGGCGGGCGAGGAGAGCACGTGCCAGATGCGCGCGCCGATGATGCCGGCGACGACGGCGGCGAAGACGATGTCGAACATGTCCTCGCCCGTGCCTCCGCGGGACTCCCACCGCTTGGTGGCCCACCAGAGGGCGACGCCGATGCCGGCGAGGATGCACAGGGCGTAGAAGTGGATCTCCAGGGGGCCCAGGTGGATCGCGGAGATCGTGGGGCTGGGGATGTCGGCGAGGATCATGCGCGCACTCCGCTCCGGGCGCTCTCGACGCCCTCGCGCAGCTCCCGCGCCTTCGCCGCGAGGCGTGGCATGGGGACAGCGGCCCCGAGGGACGGATCCGCCCCGGGGTCCGCTCCGTCGGCTCCCGCCGCGGCGAGGTCCTCCATGAGGGCCTTGACGAAGGCCGAGCCGACGATGACGCCGTCGGCGTAGGCGCCGACCTCCGCCGCCTGGGTCCCGGTGGAGACGCCGAGGCCGACGCAGACGTTGCGGGCGCCCGCGGCGCGGGTGCGCTCGACGAGCCCCCTGGTGGCCTCCCCGACGGAGTCGCGGGTGCCGGTCACGCCCATGGTCGAGGCGGCGTACACGAAGCCGGACGCGTGGGAGACGACGTGCGAGAGTCGCTCGCGCGGGGAGCTCGGGGCCACGAGGAACACGCGGTCCAGCCCCTCGTCCTCGCTCGCGGTGAGCCAGTCCCCTGCCTCGTCGGGGATGAGGTCAGGGGTGATGAGCCCGGCACCGCCCGCGACGGCGAGGCGATGCGCGAAGGAGGCGACGCCCTGCGCGAGGACGGGATTCCAGTAGGTCATCACGAGGACGGCCGCACCGCTCCCCCGCAGCGCCTCGACGGCCTCGAGGACGTGGTGGGTACGGGTGCCGCCGGCCAGTGCCGCGGTGGCGGCCTGCTGGATGACGGGCCCGTCCATCACGGGGTCGGAGTAGGGAAGGCCCAGCTCGAGCACGTCGACGCCGTTGTCCACCAGGGTGCGCGCCGCCTGGATGCAGCGCTCCTGGTCGGGGAAGCCGACGGGCAGGTAGCCGACGAGGGCTGGGCGGCCCTCCTCGCGCGTGCGCTCGAGGACGTCTCCGGCCCGCAGCCGCGCAGTGGTGCTCATCGGTTCTCCTCCTCGGTGAGGGGCGTCGCGGGATCGGCCGCGGCGGGGGTCTCCGGACCGGCGGTCTCCGGCCTGGCGGCGCGGTCGGTGGGCAGGGTGCTGCGGGCGAGGTCGCGCAGGGCGGCGAGATCGCCGCGACGAGCGGCGGCGCCGTCGGACCCGTCGGACCCGTCGGACGGATCGTCCAGGAGTCCGAACCAGCGGGAGGCGGTGTCCACGTCCTTGTCGCCTCGTCCCGAGAGGCTCACCAGGACGGTGGAGCCCTCGCCGAGCTCGCGGCCCAGCGCGAGCGCCCCGGCCAGGGCGTGCGCGGACTCGAGCGCGGGCATGATGCCCTCGGTCATGGAGAGCAGGGCGAAGGCGTCCATGGCCGCGTCGTCGTCGATCGCGCGGTACTCGGCGCGGCCGATCTCGGCGAGCCAGGCGTGCTCGGGGCCGACGCTCGGGTAGTCCAGGCCCGCGCTCACCGAGTGGGAGGGGATGGTCTGGCCGTCGTCGTCCTGCATGACGAAGCTCCGGGCGCCGTGGAGGACGCCCGGGCTGCCGCCGCCGATGGTCGCGCTGTGGCGGCCGGTGGCGACGCCGTCCCCGCCGGCCTCGCAGCCGATCAGCCGGACGTCGGCGTCGTCGAGGAAGGCGTGGAAGATGCCCATCGCGTTGGAGCCGCCGCCCACGCAGGCGACGACGGCGTCGGGCAGGGCGCCCGTGCGCTCGAGGACCTGCTCGCGGGCCTCCTCGCCGATCACCCGGTGGAAGTCGCGGACCATCACGGGGAACGGGTGGGGACCGGCCACGGTGCCCAGCAGGTAGTGGGTGCTCTCGACGTTCGTGACCCAGTCGCGGAAGGCCTCGTTGATCGCGTCCTTCAGGGTGCGCGAGCCGTGGGTCACGGGGACGACCTCAGCGCCCAGCAGGCGCATGCGGGCCACGTTCAGCGCCTGGCGCTCGGTGTCCTCCTCGCCCATGTAGATCGTGCAGTCCAGTCCGAACAGGGCCGCCGCCGTCGCGGTCGCGACGCCGTGCTGGCCGGCGCCGGTCTCTGCGATCACACGGGTCTTGCCCATGCGCTGGGTGAGCAGGGCCTGACCCAGCACGTTGTTGATCTTGTGACTGCCGGTGTGGTTGAGGTCCTCGCGCTTGAGCAGCACGCGGGCGCCGCCGGCGAGGGCGGAGAACCGCGGCGCCTCGCTGAGCAGGGACGGGCGGCCCGTGTACTCGCGGGAGAGGCGCTGGAGCTCGGCGATGAAGTCGGGGTCGACGATCGCCTTCTCGTAGGCCTCGCGGATCTCGTCGAGCGCGGGCACGAGCGCCTCGGGCAGGAAGCGCCCGCCGAAGTCGCCGAAGTAGGGGCCGGCCTCGCTGCGCAGCGGGGTGTCCGGGCGCGGGAACAGGCTCTGGCTCATGCGTCGCCTCCGAGGGTCGTGGTGCTGGTGCCGGCCGCGCTCGGACCGGAGCCGCCGGCGCGGCCGTGGCGGCGGACGGATCGGAACTCCTCGACGCTGCGGCGGGGGTCGGCTCCCGTCACGAGGGCCTCGCCCACGAGCACGGCGTCGGCTCCGGCGCGGGCGTAGGACTCGACGTCGGTGACCGAAGCGACCGCGGACTCGCCGATCGCGAGGATCCCGGCCGGGATGTCCCCGAGCAGGGCGGTCGCCCTGTCCAGGTGCACGTCGAGGGTGGTGAGATCGCGCGCGTTCACACCCACGATGGCGGGGTCCAGGGCGAGGGCGCGCTCGAGCTCCGCTGCGGTGTGGGTCTCCACGAGCGCCTGCATGCCGAGCTCGCGGGTGAGGTCGTGCAGGTCCTTCAGGAGGGCGTCGTCGAGGGCCGCGACGATGAGCAGCACGAGGTCCGCCCCGTGGGCGCGGGCCTCGAGCACCTGGTAGTCCTCGACGGTGAAGTCCTTGCGCAGCACGGGGACGTCGACGGATGCGCGGACCGCGTCGAGGTCGGCGAGGCTGCCGCCGAAGCGCCGCTGCTCGGTGAGGACGCTGATCGCGCTCGCGCCGGCGCCCGCGTAGATGCGGGCGAGCGCGGCGGGATCGGCGATCTCGGCGAGGTCGCCCTTCGAGGGGCTGCGCCGCTTGACCTCGGCGATCAGGCCCAGCGTGCTGCCGTCGCCCTCCAGGCTCGCGCGGGTGTCGCGGGCGGGGGCGGTCTGCGCGGCGAGGCGCTCGAGGGCGGGGCGCGGGAGCTGCGCGCGGCGCGTCTCGAGGTCCTCGCGGACCCCCTCGATGATGCTGTCGAGGACGGTGCCTGTCGCTGTCACGGACCCTCCTGGTCCCGGCTCGTGGAGCCTGGTCTGCGCGGACGATGCGGATGCGGCGTCGACGGGCCGCGTGCCCGTTCGGCGCCGGTGCTGCGTGCCGGCCCCGCGGGGCTCAGGCCCCGGGGACCAGCGAGGGCGCGGAGAGGAACTCCAGGCCCGGGAGGTTGCGGGCGATCGTGAAGACGGCCACCAGAGCGCCCAGGCCGAGGAGCATGCCCTTGGGCGGATCGATGACGCGACCGCGCCCGCGGACGCGGTCGACGATCCAGCGCAGGTAGAGGGCGAGCACGACGGGCATGGCGAGCACGATCAGCGCGTTGCTGTGCAGGGCCAGCAGCGGATCGCCCGCGAGCAGCGCGTGCACGGCGCGGGTGGCGCCGCAGCCCGGGCAGTCCAGGCCGGTGAGCGCGTGCAGGGGGCACAGCGGCACGTCCTGGGTGAAGGGGTCGAAGACCGCCTGGACCCCGACCGCCGCCGCGGCCGCGGCCGCCGCCAGGGCGAGCGGCAGCACCGCTCCCCGGGCGCCGGCCCGCTGGGTCACTGCGCCGAGGCCCGGGTGCGCTTCTGGCCGAAGCCGGCGAGGCGCAGGACGAAGCTCACGACCATCGTGATCACCACGACGGCCGCGCCGCCGATGATGATCGGCATGTCGCCGAGCACGATGCCGAGCGCCGCGACGATCGCCCCGAGGACGCAGCCGACGGTGTTCACCCAAGCGGCGACGGTGCTGCCCTCGTTGTGCGGGGGCGGCGGCGGGACGGCGTACGTGCGGGGCATGGGTGACCTCTCGTGTGCAGGGGGCGGATAACCCTATTCTGCCACGCGCCCGGAGTCGCCCGGCGGCTCGGTCCATGTGTCGTCGGACGGGTGCTCGACCTGTTCGTCGACCTGTTCGTCGACCGGTTCGTCGGACGGGTCGTCGGCCCGACCGCCGGCAGGATCGGCCGAGGACTCCTCGGCCGCCGCATCGGACGGATCCTCGCCGCGGCTCAGCGCGTCCCAGGCCGCCGCCGGGTCGTCGGACGGGTCGAGCTGGGCGGGCGCGACCTCGCGGGAGGCGTCGCGCTGGTAGCGGGAGCGGCGCCGGGGCCAGCGCCCGCCGACGGCCAGCACGAGCACGCCGACGACCACGAGCAGCACCGCCGGCACGAGGGCCACGAGCGGCCAGATGCTCGCCTCGGCGTCGATCGAGCCGCCGACCACGCCCGTGGCCTCGGCGACCGCGGAGGTCGAGGCGCTCACGGCATCGGCGCGCACGCTGATCGAGGAGACGGCGGCGCCGATGCCCACGAGGATCAGCACGGGCCCGGTGATGAAGCGCACCCAGCGCGAGGCGAGGGTCGTCGCGACCGCGGCGGCGCCGCCCACGAGGGCGAGGGCGAGCACCGCGGGGGCGGCGTCCTGCCCGGTGACGTCGACGCTCTGCTTCGCGCCCGTGAAGCCGGCGGCCAGGGCCGTCGTCCAGGTCGCGCGGGTCATCCCCGCGAGCGCGAGGGACATGACGAGGGCGGCGAGCACGAGGCTGCGCCGGGTCAGCAGCGCCCTCATGCGTCGCGCACCGTCTGCGCGGAGGCGACCGCGCGCAGGGCGGCGGCGGCCTTGGTCTGGGACTCGCGGTGCTCGGTCACGGGATCGGAGTCGGCGACGATCCCGCCCCCGGACTGCACGTGCGCGGTTCCGTCCTTGATGACGGCGGTGCGGATCGCGATGGCCATGTCCATGTCCCCGGCGAAGTCGATGTATCCCACGGTGCCGCCGTAGACCCCGCGGCGCACCGGCTCGAGCCGGTCGATGATCTGCATCGCCCGCGGCTTCGGCGCCCCGGAGAGGGTGCCGGCGGGGAACGTCGCGCGCAGGGCGTCGCATGCGCTCGCGTCGGCGCGCAGGGTGCCGGTGACGTCGCTCGAGATGTGCTGGATGTGACTGAAGCGCTCGATGTGCATGAGGTCGCGCACGGTGACGCTGCCGGGCTCGCAGACCTTCTGCAGGTCGTTGCGCGCGAGGTCGACGAGCATCAGGTGCTCGCTGCGCTCCTTGGGGTCCGCCAGCAGCTCCTCCGCGAGGCGCGAGTCCTCCTCGGGGTTCGCCCCGCGCGGACGCGAGCCGGCGATCGGGTGCGTGCCGGCGGTGCGTCCGCGCACGGTGACGAGCGCCTCGGGGCTCGCGCCCACCACGTCGATCGGCGCGCCGTCGCCGTCCACGGTCCGCAGCAGGTACATGTAGGGGCTGGGGTTCATGCGCCGCAGCACACGGTAGACGTCCAGCGGATCCGCGGCGGTGGGCAGGGAGAAGCGCTGCGAGGGCACGACCTGGAAGATCTCGCCGTCGACGATGTCGCGGACGGCCTCGCGCACGGACTCCTGGTACTCCAGCTCGGCCGTGCGGGGCTTGGGCTCGACCTCCCGGACCGTGTCGTAGACGGCGGGGCGCGCGGGCAGCGGACGGTGCAGCGCGCCGCGCAGGGCGTCCACCCGCGCGAGGGCGTGGTCGTAGGCCTCGTCGACGCGCTCGTCGGTGCCGTCGAGATTCAGGGCGTTGGCGACCAGCAGCACGGTGCCGTCGTGCGCATCGTGCACGGCGACGTCCTGGGCGAGCATCATCGAGAGGTCGGGGACGCCGATCTCGTCGGGCGGGGCGTCGGGCAGCTTCTCCCAGTGGCGCACGGCGTCGTAGGCGACGACGCCGACCAGTCCGCCGGTGAAGGGCGGCAGCTGCGGGAGGCGCGCGGAGCGGAACGCGTCGGCGACGGAGGCGAGGGCCCGCATCGGGTCGCCGTCCTCGGGGACGCCCGCGGGCACGTCGCCGATCCAGTGGGCCTGGCCGTCCTTCTCGGTGAGCACGGCGCGGGCGCGGGCGCCGATGATCGACCAGCGGGATGCTTCGCCCTCCCCCGCGCTCTCGAGCAGGAAGGTGCCGCGGGGGTCCTCCTGGTCGACGATGCGGCGGTAGAGCGTGAGCGGGGTGTCCTCGTCGGCGAGCACGCGGAGGGTCACGGGGACGATCCGCTGCTGGGCGGCCAGCGCCCGGAAGGTCTCGCGATCGGGCTGGATCACCCCGAGGGCATCGCCCTCGATCCCGCCGACGAGCTCCGGATAGGACGCTCCGGCGTCCGTGTCCTCGGGGGCCGACGGACGGGTGCGATCCGGGTGCGGCTGATCGGTCGTGGTCATCCCTCGGTGTCCTCCTCGGGGCGGTGCGCGGTGGCGGTCGCGGCGGTGGCCGCGGTGGGCCCGGCGGCGTCGGCGGCCGATGAGCGCTCGGCCTCCCCGAGCACGCGGACGCCGAGCTCGCCGCCGACGAAGCAGGTGTCGGTGCCGCGGTGGCAGGCCGGTCCGATCTGATCGACCTGGACGAGCAGCGTGTCGCCGTCGCAGTCGAGGGCGGCCGAGCGCACGTATTGCACGTTCCCGCTGGTGTCGCCCTTGCGCCAGTACTCCTGGCGCGAGCGGGACCAGAACGTCACGCGGCCCTCGGTCAGGGTGCGGCGCAGGGCCTCGTCGTCCATCCAGCCGACCATGAGGACGCGGCCGTCCTCGTGGTCCTGGATGACGGCGGGCACGAGGCCCGCGGCGTCGTGGGCGAGGCGCTGCGCGATCGCCGGGTCCAGCGCCGGGGCGTCGTTCACAGCGCCCTCGCGAGCTCGTCGGCCCGGTCCGTGCGCTCCCAGGTGAACTCGGGCAGCTCGCGGCCGAAGTGGCCGTGGGCCGAGGTCAGCGTGAAGATGGGGCGCAGCAGGTCCAGGGCGTCGATGATCGCGGCCGGACGCAGGTCGAAGACCTTCTCGATGGCACGGGCGATCTGATGATCGGGCACGGTGCCGGTCCCGAACGTCTCGACGTACAGGCCCACGGGCGCGGCCACGCCGATCGCGTAGGCGACCTGGACCTCGCAGCGCTTCGCAAGTCCTGCGGCGACGACGTTCTTGGCGACCCAGCGCATGGCATAGGCACCCGAGCGGTCGACCTTGCTGGGGTCCTTGCCGCTGAACGCGCCGCCGCCGTGACGGGCCATCCCGCCGTAGGTGTCGACGATGATCTTGCGGCCCGTGAGTCCGGCGTCGCCCTTGGGGCCGCCGACGACGAAGCGACCGGAGGGGTTGATGTGGAAGCGCACCTCGGAAGTGTCCAGGCCGATGCCCTCGAGCTCCTCCAGGACGGGTGCGATGACGACCTGACGGATCCCGGGATCGAGCTGCGCGGCGATGTCGACGTCCTCGTCGTGCTGGGTGGAGACCACGACCGCCTCGACGCTGCGGGCGACGTCGTGCTCGTCGTAGCCGATGGTGACCTGGGTCTTCCCGTCGGGTCGCAGGTAGGGCAGGACCCCGCTGCGGCGCGCCTCGGAGAGGTTCGAGGAGAGGCGGTGGGCGGCGTGGATCGGCAGCGGCATGAGGGTCGGAGTGTCCGAGCACGCGTAGCCGAACATGAGCCCCTGGTCGCCCGCGCCGAGGTCGCCGAAGCGCTCGGCGGAGCCGCCGTCGCGCCTCTCCCAGGAGGTGTCGACGCCCGCGGCGATGTCGGGGCTCTGCGAGCCGATGGAGACCTCGATGCCGCAGCTGTCGGCGTCGAAGCCCTTCGCGGAGGAGTCGTAGCCGATCTCCCGGATGACGTCGCGGACGATCCGCTGCACGTCGGTGTACCCCGACGTGCGCACCTCACCGGCGACGTGGACGAGCCCCGTGGTCACCATGGTCTCGACGGCGACGCGCGCGCCGGTGTCCTGGCCGAGCATGTCGTCGAGGATGGCGTCGGAGATCTGATCGCAGATCTTGTCGGGGTGCCCCTCGGTGACCGACTCGGAGGTGAAGCTGCGCAGGTCGTGCGGTGTCATGGGGTCCAGCGTACGTTGCCCAGCCTGCTCGCGACCTGCGTGAGCACAGCGTGGGCGACGGCCGTCTTGGACCCCTCGGCGCGGTCCACGTCCGCGCCCTCGGCGTCCAGGATCTCGATCGCCGTGTCCTCGGCGCCGAAGACCCCGCGGCTGACGTCGTTGAACACCAGCAGATCGGCCTGCTTGCGGCGCGCCTTCTCCCGCGCGAGCTCGAGGGAGGTGCGCCCCTCTCCCCCGGTCTCCGCGGCGAATCCGACGATGACATGCGGGTTCACGCGGGTTCCCGCGGGCACTCCGGCCTCGCCGCGACGCTGCCGGCGGTCCGTCACGCTCGCGGCGAGCACGTCCTCGGTGCGGCGCAGCGCGAGGACGGGGACGTCGTCCTCACCGGACTTCTTGATCTTCTCCTCGGCCCGCTCGGCGGGGGTGAAATCGGCCACGGCGGCGGCCATCACGAGCGCGTCGGCGTCCCCGCGCTCTGCGGCGACCGCCTCCGCGAGGTCGGCGGCGCTCGTGACGTCGATGCGGCGGGCGCCGGGCGGCGTCTGGAGGTCGACGTTCGCAGCGATCAGGGTGACCTCCGCGCCGCGCGCGAGGGCCGCGTGGGCGAGGGCGAAGCCCTGCTTGCCGGACGAGTGGTTGGCGAGGAAGCGGACGGGGTCGATCTCCTCGCGGGTGCCGCCGGCGCTGATCAGCACGCGCGCGCCCGCGAGGCCCTGCACGACGGCGCCGTGCTCGTCGCGCGGGGCGGTGAGCTGCGCGCGGGCGGCGTCGAGGATCGCCTCCGGCTCGGGAAGGCGGCCGGGTCCGCTGTCCGGGCCGGTGAGCCGGCCGACGGCGGGCTCGAGGACCCGCACGCCGCGCTCGCGCAGCACCGCCACGTTCTCGCGGGTCGCCGGGTTCTCCCACATCTCGGTGTGCATGGCGGGCGCGAGGAGGGCCCGCGGGCCGGCCATGAGCAGGGTCGCGCTCAGCAGGTCGTCGGCCCGTCCGCCGCGGACCCGGGCCAGCAGGTCGGCCGTCGCGGGGACGACGAGGACGAGGTCGGCCTCCTGCCCGAGACGCACGTGGGCGACCTCGTCGACGTCCTCGAAGACGCTCGTGGTGACCGGGTGGTGGCTGAGGGCCTCCCAGGTCGCGGCGCCCACGAACTCGAGGGAGGAGGCGGTGGGGACCACGCGGACGTCGGCCCCGGACGCGACAAGGCCGCGCACCACGTGCGCGGCCTTGTAGGCGGCGATCCCGCCGCTCACGCCCAGCAGGACGCGGGCTCCGCGGATCCCATCGGCGATCTGGCTCATCTCAGCAGGATCCTCGCGATGCTCGGCGGATCTCGAGGGGGCTCCCCCGAGTGTGCTCAGAAGGAGAAGTCGGTGGACGGCGGCTCGGGCGCGTCCTCGCCGAGCTGCAGCGGAGCCAGCGAGGACTCCGACTCGGCCTGCTTCTTGGCCTCGAGCTCGGCCTCGTCGATCTCGCGGGCGACCAGCAGTCCCTCGTCGATCTCGCGCAGGGCGATGGAGAGCGGCTTCTCCTGGTTCTCGACGTCCACGAGGGGGCCGACGTACTCGAGCAGGCCCTCGGAGAGCTGCGAGTAGTAGGCGTTGATCTGGCGGGCGCGCTGCGAGGAGTAGAGCACGAGCGCGTACTTCGAGTCGACGTCCTCGAGGAGGCGGTCGATCGGCGGGTTCGTGATGCCCTCGGGCTGGGCGACGGTTCCGAACACGGAAGGTCCCTTCGATTGACGATGTGCACGGCGCTGCCGGTCCGGCAGTGAGCTGAGCTCGCGGAGCGCGCCGCATGCGACCACCCAGGATACGCCCCGATCCGCGCGCTGGCGAGCGGGGGGCGGGCGGACTGCGTCACGCCCCGTCCGGAGGGGGCGCTCCGCGACCTGTGCGGAGCACGTGCAGCGGAGTGCTCTCGGCCGAACGCTCAGCCGTGCTGCGGAGCGACGCCGATGAGAGCGGCCAGACGATCGGTGGCGTCGGCGACCGTGTCGTTGACGATGGTGACGTCGAACTCGCTCTCGGCGGCGAGCTCGACGCGCGCGGTGGCCAGGCGCCTCTCGCGCTCCTCGGCGTCCTCGGTGCCGCGGCCGACGAGCCGCTCGACGAGCGTCTCCCAGTCCGGCGGGGCGAGGAACACGAAGAGCGCCTCGGGCATGGTCTCGCGGACCTGCCGCGCTCCGGCGAGGTCGATCTCCAGGAGCACGGGGCGGCCGTCGGCGATGCGCTGCTCCACCGCGCCGCGGGGCGTTCCGTAGCGGTTGCGCCCGTGGACGATCGCCCATTCGAGCATCTGCCCGGTCTCGACCAGACGGGTGAACTCCTCGTCGCTGACGAAGGAGTAGTGCACGCCATCGACCTCACCGGGGCGCGGAGCCCGCGTGGTCGACGAGACGGACAGCCACACGTCGGGATAGCGCTCGCGCATCGCCGCCGAGACCGTGCCCTTGCCGACGGCCGTCGGGCCGGCGAGCACCGTGACAGGGACGCGGCCGGAGCGCGGGGCTCCGGCCGCGACGCTCTCCGTCACTCGGAGAAATGGGCGATGAGCTTCTCCGCCTGGTGGGAGCCGAGGCCCCGCACCTTGCGTGAGGGCGAGATGCCGATCTCCTCCATGATCTGCTGCGCCTTGACCTTGCCGACGCCCGGGAGGGCCTCGAGGAGGGCTGCGACGCGGAGGCGACCGATCACCTCGTTGTCCTCGGCCTCCTTGAGCACCTTGGCGATCTCCTCGCCGCGGCGGCCGGTGGACTCCTTCAGGCGGGACTTGATGGCTGCGCGCTCACGTCGGGCCTCGGCGGCCTTCTTGAGGGCTTCGGCGCGCTGTTCCGGAGAGAGAGGAGGGAGAGCCACTGTCGTACCTCAGTTCTTGGTTCGGTGACGGGTGTCCTGATACCAGGGTCCCGGGGACCGGGTCCCACCGCGCCCTCCGACCATCCGGGTCCTGATCACCAGGGATCCTCGTGGACCTGCACGTCTCGGGCGGGTGCGGTGGCACGACTGTATCCCGATGATCGGCGGAATTCGCCCCTTCTCGGCGCGTCGCTCCAGTTCGGACGGCTTTCGGCCCCTCGTTCTGACGCGATAACCAGCAGGTGTGGCGAAAAGTGGGGCCCTGCCGCGTGCTCGAACCGCGGCGCCGGGATCAGAGGGCGTACGCGGCGGCGAGCTCCTCGGCCCTGGTCGCGAGGGCCTGCGGATCGGGCCCGGCGGAGAGCACTCCGCGCGAGAGCGAGACCAGAACCCGATCGGCGGCGGCCCCGAAGACCGCGGCGCGGTCCTCGGGTCCGGCGCCCTGGGCGCCGTAGCCGGGAGCGAGGACCGGGGCACGGGTCCCGGCGACGTCGATGCCGAGGTCCCGCAGGGCGTCGCCCACGGTCGCGCCGATGACGAGCCCCGTGCTCCCCCATGCCTGCGCGGGGTCGAGCCCAGACTCGGCGATCTCCGCCAGGTTCGCCTCGCGGGTGTGGTCGGCCATGATGCCGGCGACGGACGATGCCTCTGCCCTGCCGCTCTCCGCGGGAGAGCCCCCGGCACGCGCGACGGCGGCCGCAGGGCCCTGGGCGCGTACTGCGTGCTGGACCTCGGGCCCGTCGGGGTTCGAGGTCAGGGCCAGCACGAACACGCCCTTGCCGTGCTGCGCGGCGAGCTCGAGCGCCGGGGCGAGCGAGCCGAAGCCCAGGTACGGGCTCACAGTGACCGCGTCGGCCTCGAGCGGGGCGCCCGGGCGCAGGTAGGCGTCGGCGTACCCGCCCATGGTCGAGCCGATGTCCCCGCGCTTGACGTCGAGGACCGTGAGCACGCCGCGCTCGCGGGCGGCGCCCAGCAGCTCCTCGAGCACCGCGATGCCGCGGGAGCCGTGGCGCTCGAAGAAGGCGGACTGGGGCTTGAGCGCGCACGCGTGCCCCGCGCAGGCGTCGAGCACGGTGCGGGAGAAGACCCGCAGGCCGTCCGCGTCGTCCGCGAGGCCCCACTGCGCGAGCAGGGAGGCGTGCGGGTCGACGCCCACGACGAGGGGGCCGCGCTCCGCGACGGCCGCGCGCAGCCGCTCGCCGAAGGTCGGGGCCACGTCCTGCCCGGTGCTCGTCTCTCCCCCGCTCACGCGCGCACCGTCTCGCCGCGGTGGCGCGAGAGGAAGGCGATGTGGTCCTGCAGGCTCTCGACGTCGAAGGCGCCGCTGGGCAGCGCCTCGATCGCCTGCACGGCCGCCTGGAACTCCTGCAGCGTGGTGATCATCGGGACGTCCATGGAGGTCGCGGCCGCACGGATCTCGTAGCCGTCGGCGCGCGCGTCGGAGCCCGAGGGCGTGTTCAGCACGAGCACGACCTCGCCGCCCTCGATGAGCTCGATGACGCTGCCGGAGGCGTCGGCCTCGGAGGCCTTGGCGATGGTGCGGCACGGGACCCCGGAGCGGCGCAGCACCGAGGCGGTGCCGACGGTCGCGAGGATGTCGAAGCCGAGCGCCGCCAGACGCGCCACCGGGAGCACGACGCCGCGCTTGTCGCGATCCGAGACCGAGACGAAGACGCAGCCCGAGGTGGGCAGGCCCTGCCCGGAGATCGCCAGCTGCGACTTCGCGAAGGCCAGCGGGAAGGTCGCGTCCATGCCCATGACCTCGCCCGTCGACCGCATCTCGGGGCCGAGCAGCGCGTCGACGCTGCGGCCCTCGTGGGTGCGGAAGCGCTTGAAGGGCAGCACGGCCTCCTTGACGCTGATCGGGGTGTCCGCGGGGAGGTCCCCGCCGTCGCCCTCGCGGGGCAGCGCGCCCTGGGCGCGCAGCTCGGCGATCGAGCGGCCCGCCATGATCAGCGAGGCCGCCTGGGCCAGGTGGACGCCCGTCGCCTTGGAGACGAAGGGGACGGTGCGGGAGGCGCGCGGGTTGGCCTCGAGCACGTAGAGCACGCCGTGGGCGAGCGCGTACTGGACGTTGAGCAGGCCGCGCACGCCCACGCCCTCGGCGATCGCCTCGGTCGAGCGGCGGATCTGCTCGAGCACGCCGGCGCCCAGGGTCACGGGCGGCAGGGTGCACGCGGAGTCGCCCGAGTGGATCCCGGCCTCCTCGATGTGCTCCATGATCCCGCCGAGGTACATCTCCTCGCCGTCGTACAGCGCGTCGACATCGATCTCGGTCGCCGTGTCCAGGAAGGAGTCGATGAGGATCGGCGCCTCGGCACGACCGCCCTCGGGGATGTTGCGGCCCACGTAGTCCACGAGCCCGGCCTCGTCGTAGACGATCTCCATGCCGCGCCCGCCGAGCACGTAGCTGGGGCGCACGAGGACGGGGTAGCCGACCTCGCGGGCGGTCTCGATCGCGTCGGCCAGCGCCCAGGCGGTGCCGTAGGGCGGGGCGGGCAGCTCGGCCCGGGCGAGGACGCCGCCGAAGGCGCCGCGGTCCTCGGCCATGTCGATCGCGCCGGGCGAGGTGCCGATGATCGGCAGTCCCGCGTCCTCCAGGCGCCGGGCGAGCGAGAGCGGGGTCTGCCCGCCCAGCTGCACGATGACGCCCGCGACAGGACCGGCGGCGCGCTCGGCCTCGTAGACCTCGACGACGTCCTCGAAGGTCAGGGGCTCGAAGTAGAGACGGTCGGCGACGTCGTAGTCCGTCGAGACCGTCTCGGGGTTGCAGTTGACCATGACGGTCTCGAAGCCGCCCCCGCCCTCGGCGAGGTCGCGGCCCAGCACCATCGCGGCGTGCACGCACGAGTAGTCGAACTCGATGCCCTGGCCGATGCGGTTGGGGCCGGAGCCGAGGATCAGCACCGCGGGCTTCGTGCGGGGCTCGACCTCGCTCTCCTGGTCGTAGCTCGAGTAGTGGTAGGGGGTGCGGGAGGCGAACTCCGCCGCGCAGGTGTCCACGGTCTTGTACACCGGGTTCACGCCGAGCGCCTCGCGCACGCCCTTGACGACGTCGCCGGAGACGCTGCGCAGCTGCCCGATCTGGTCGTCGGAGATGCCGTGGCGCTTGGCCAGGGCCAGCAGGCCGGCGTCGAGCACCTCGGCCGCGCGGACCTCCTCGGCGATCTCCGCGACGAGCAGGAACTGGTCGAGGAACCAGCGGTCGATGGCGGTGGTCTCGTAGAGCCGCTCGATCGTCTCGGCGGGGTCGACGACGCCCGCGGCGGCGGCGCGCAGGATGCGGGCGATCGCCACCATGCGGGTGTCGGAGGGGATGCGCACGGCCTCGACGAGTTCGGCGACCTCGGAGGCGTCCGGGACCGGTCCCGTGTAGTCGACGTTCGCCGCCTTCACGTCCAGGGAGCGCTGGGCCTTGCCGTAGGCCTCGGTGAAGCTGCGGCCCAGCGCCATCGCCTCGCCCACGCTCTTCATGGTGGTGGTGAGGGTCGGGTCGGCGGCCGGGAACTTCTCGAAGGCGAAGCGCGGGATCTTCACGACCACGTAGTCCAGCGTCGGCTCGAAGCTCGCCGGGGTGGTGCCCGTGATGTCGTTGCGGATCTCGTCGAGCGTGTAGCCCAGCGCCAGACGGGCGGCGATCTTCGCGATCGGGAAGCCCGTGGCCTTCGAGGCGAGCGCCGAGGAGCGCGAGACGCGGGGGTTCATCTCGATGACGACGATGCGCCCCGTGGTGGGGTGGATCGCGAACTGCACGTTGCAGCCGCCGGTGTCCACCCCGACCTCGCGGATGATGCCGATGCCGAGGTCGCGCAGCCTCTGCTGCTCGACGTCGGTGAGGGTAAGGGCAGGGGCCACGGTCACGGAGTCGCCCGTGTGCACGCCGACGGGGTCGACGTTCTCGATCGTGCAGACGACCACGCAGTTGTCCTTGCGGTCGCGCATGAGCTCGAGCTCGAACTCCTTCCAGCCCAGGATCGACTCCTCCAGGAGCACCTCGGTGGTCGGCGAGTAGTGCAGGCCGTCGCCCGCGATGCGGCGCAGGTCGGCCTCGTCGTAGGCCATGCCGGAGCCGAGCCCGCCCATGGTGAAGCTCGGGCGCACGACCATCGGGTAGCCGAGGTCCTCGGCGGCCTCGAGGCAGTCGTCCATGGTGTGGCAGATGCGCGAGCGGGCGGACTCGCCGCCCACGCGCTCGACGACGCCCTTGAAGCGCTGGCGGTCCTCGGCCTTCTGGATCGCGTCGATCGAGGCGCCGATCATCTCGACCCCGAACTCGGCGAGGATGCCGCGCTCCTCGAGGGCGATGGCGGCGTTCAGCGCTGTCTGGCCGCCCAGGGTCGGCAGCACCGCGTCCGGACGCTCCTTGGCGATGATCGAGCGGATGACGTCGGGGTCGATCGGCTCGATGTAGGTCGCGTCGGCGATGTCCGGGTCGGTCATGATCGTCGCCGGGTTCGAGTTCACGAGGATGACGCGCAGGCCCTCCTCGCGCAGCACGCGGCAGGCCTGGGTGCCGGAGTAGTCGAACTCGGCGGCCTGGCCGATGACGATCGGCCCGGAGCCGATCACGAGCACGGAGGCGATGTCGTCGCGGCGGGGCATCAGGAGTCCTTCTTCTCGGAGGCGGCGGGGGTCTGGTCGGCCGTCCCGGTGCGGTGCGCGCGCACGAGGTCGACGAGGCGGTCGAACAGGTAGGAGGCGTCGTGCGGGCCCGACGCGGCCTCGGGGTGGTACTGCACGGAGTAGGCGGGCAGGTCGAGGCAGCGGATGCCCTCGACCACGTCGTCGTTCAGGCCCACGTGGGAGACGACGACCCGGCCGTAGCGGCCGCCGTCGTGCGGAGCGGTGTGCTCGCCCTCGAGCGGGACGTCGACGGCGAAGCCGTGGTTCTGGGCGGTGATCTCGACCTTGCCGGTCTCGCGGTCCAGCACGGGCTGGTTGATGCCGCGATGGCCGTACTTCAGCTTGTACGTGCCGAAGCCGAGCGCACGGCCCAGCAGCTGGTTGCCGAAGCAGATCCCGAAGAAGGGCAGGCCCTCGTCCAGGACTCCGCGCAGCAGCTCGACCTGGGCGTCGGCGCTCGCGGGGTCCCCGGGGCCGTTGGAGAAGAACACCGCGTCCGGCTCGGTGGCCACCAGCTCCTCGAGGGAGGTCGTCGCGGGCAGCAGGTGCACGCGCAGGCCGCGGGCGACCATGTTGCGCGGCGTCGCGCCCTTGATGCCGAGGTCGACGGCGGCGACCGTGCCGATCGCCTCGCCCTCGGGCTCGAGGACCACGGGCTGCGGGATGGTCACCTCCTCGACGAAGCTCGCGCCCTCCATGGCGGGCTCGGCCTGGATGCGCTCGAGCAGCCGCTGCTCGCTCGCGTCCGCCAGCGCGCTCCCGGAGAAGATGCCACCGCGCATGGACCCGTGCTCGCGCAGGATGCGTGTGAGCATGCGGGTGTCGATCCCGGAGATGCCGACGACCTCGCTGCCCACCAGCAGGTCGTCGAGGCTCTGCTCGCTGCGCCAGTTCGAGGCGACGCGGCTGGCCTCGCGCACGGCGTAGCCGCGCACCCAGACCGTCCGGGACTCCATGTCCTCGGTGTTGGCGCCGGTGTTGCCGATGTGCGGCGCCGTCTGCACGACGATCTGGCCCGCGTAGGAGGGGTCGGTGAGGGTCTCCTGGTAGCCGGTCATGCCGGTCGCGAAGACGACCTCGCCCAGACGCGCACCGCGCGCGCCGTAGGCCTCGCCGCGCAGCACGGTGCCGTCCTCGAGGACGAGGAGGGCGGGGTCGGGGGTGCGGCGCGCACGACCGACGCGGACGTCGGGGGCGGTGGTGGTCATGGGAGCTCCTTCCGGGGCTGCGGGTCGGTGGATGGGAGTGCGGGATCCGACGGGGGCGCGCCCGACGGGGGCAGGTCCGACGGGTCGGCGGACGGGCGCTGGTCGGCGGGCAGGCGCCGGGCGGCGAGGGCGAGGAAGCGGTCCTGGTCGGCGCGCTCGTCGAGGCGGAAGCCGGTGTCTAGCTCGGTCGAGCCCAGCTGCCAGCGGACGACGAGGAGGCCGTCGCCGCCGACCCACTTGCCGACCATGCCGGGTGCGGTGTGGACGGAGCGGACGTCGGCCCAGGGGACGAGGAAGCTCGCGGCACCCTGGCGCTCCACGTGCAGGACGGGCCGTCCGCCGTCGTCCGCGTCGGAGACCGACGCGCGGCTGCGAGGGCCGAGGCCGCGCGCGGTGACGCGCTCGAGCGGGCGGCCGGCGAGCGTGGTGGCGACGTACACGCCCTCCGCGGAGCCGGGCTCGCTCCCCCAGCTCAGCGCCTTGCCGCCGGCGACGGGCTGCGGGAGCTCGGGCAGATCGCCCTGGCGGGCGGCACGTCGCCGCCAGCCCCACCAGGCCAGCAGCACGCACAGCGCGAGCACGACGACCAGGGCGAGGACGGGCGGGAGATAGCGGGTGAGGTCCATGCTCGCCCGCTCAGTGCTCCGCGAGGCGGGAGTCCCGCACCGTGGGGCGGCCCGCGAGCAGGGTGAGCCGGTTGCGTCCGGGCAGGGTGCGGCCCGCCACGGGCGAGTTCCTTCCGCGGGAGGCATGCTCCTCGGGGTCGACCTCGGCGGCCGGCCGCGGATCCCACACCAGCACGTGGGCGACCTCGCCGGCCGCGAGCGGGCGGCCCTGGTCGACGTCACGGGCGATCCGGGCGGGGGTCTCCGAGAGCACCCGCGCCACATCCCGCCAGCTCAGGGTCCCGGTGTCGACCATCGTCTGCTGGACGATCCCGAGCGCGGTCTCCAGGCCCGTCATGCCGAACGCGGCGGTGTCCCACTCGCGGTCCTTGGCATCGGCCGGGTGCGGGGCGTGGTCCGTCGCGACGATGTCGATCGTGCCGTCGGCCAGTCCCTCGCGCACGGCCTCGACGTCGGCCTGCGTGCGCAGCGGCGGGTTCACCTTGTACACCGCGTCGTAGCCGCGCGCCTCCTCGTCGGTGAGCAGCAGGTGGTGCGGGGTGACCTCGGCGGTCACGTCCACGCCCCGCTGCTTGGCCCAGCGCACGATCTCGACGCTGCCGGCGGTCGAGAGGTGGCAGACGTGCAGGCGCGAGCCGACGTGCTCGGCCAGCAGCACGTCGCGGGCGATGATCGACTCCTCGGCGACGCTGGGCCAGCCGGTGAGGCCGATCTCCGCGGAGACGCGGCCCTCGTGCATCTGCGCGCCCTCGGTCAGCCGCGGGTCCTGCGCGTGCTGGGCGATGACGCCGTCGAAGGTCTTCACGTACTCCAGGGCGCGGCGCATGAGCACCGGGTCGGAGACGCACTTGCCGTCGTCGCTGAACACGCGCACCCGGGCGCGGGAGCCCGCCATCGCGTCGAGCTCGGCGAGGCGCTCCCCGCCCAGCCCCACGGTGACGGCGCCGATCGGGTGGACGGCGCACCAGGCGGCGTCCTCCCCGCGCTGGAGGACCTGCTCGACGACGCCCGCGGTGTCCGCGACGGGCGTCGTGTTGGCCATCGCGTGCACGGCGGTGAAGCCGCCGCGGGCCGCGGCGCGGGTGCCGGTCTCGACGGTCTCGGCCTCCTCGCCCCCGGGCTCGCGCAGATGCGTGTGCAGGTCGACGAGCCCCGGCAGGACGATGCAGCCCTCGGCGTCGACGACCTCGGCGCCCTCGGGGGCGGAGAGGTCGGGGCCGACGGCGGTGATCCTCCCGTCCTCGACCAGGACGTCGGCGACGTCCTCGCCGTAGGGGCGGCCGCCGCGGATCAGCAGTGCGGGTGCGGCGGCGGGGGCTGCGCCGGTGGTCGCGGCGTCGGCGGCGTAAGCGGTGGTGGGAGTCATGATTCCTCCCTCGCGTTGGAGGCCAGCAGGTGGAAGAGCACGGCCATGCGGACGCTCACGCCCGCCGCGACCTGCTCGACGATCACGCTGCGGGGACCGTCGGCCACTCCCCCGGCGATCTCGAAGCCGCGGTTCATCGGGCCGGGGTGCATGACGATCGCGTGATCGGGCAGGCGGTCGGCACGCGCCTGCGTGAGCTGCAGGCGCCGGGTGTACTCGGCCGCGCTCGGGAAGTAGCCGCCGCCGAGCATGCGCTCGCGCTGGACCCGCAGCATCATCACGGCGTCGGGGGCCAGGGCGATCGCCTCGTCGAGGTCGTAGAGCACGTCGCAGGGCCAGACGTCGGCCCCGACGGGGACCAGCGAGGGCGGGGCGACGAGCGTGACACGAGCGCCGAGAAGCGTCATCAGCTGCACGTTCGAGCGGGCGACGCGCGAATGCATGATGTCGCCGACGATCACCACGTGCAGACCGTCCAGGCCCTTCCCGTCGACGCTGCCCGTGCGCTCCCCGTCCCTCTGCTCCCCGCCGAGGTGGCGTCGCAGGGTGAAGGAGTCCAGGAGGGCCTGGGTGGGGTGCTGGTGGGTGCCGTCGCCGGCGTTGACGATCGGGACGTCGATCCAGCCGGAGTGCGCGAGCTTGTGGGCCGCGCCGGAGGCGGGGGCGCGCACCACCACGGCGTCGGCCCCCATCGCGCGCAGGGTCAGCGCGGTGTCCTTGAGCGACTCCCCCTTGGAGATGCTCGATCCCTTGGCGGAGAAGTTGATGACGTCGGCCGAGAGACGCTTCGCGGCGGCCTCGAAGCTGATGCGGGTGCGGGTGGAGTCCTCCATGAAGAGGTTCACCACGGTGGTGCCGACGAGGGTGGGCAGCTTGCGCATCTGCCGCTCCTGGGTGGCGACCATGCGGGTCGAGGTGTCCAGCAGCTCGATCGCGGAGGCGCGGTCCAGGTCGCCGATGCCGGTCAGGTGCTTCATCGCCGCGCCCCCTCGTCCTCGGGGGACGCGGGGTGGGAGATCCTCACCGCGTCCTCGCCGTCGGTCTCCGTGAGCAGCACGCCCACGCGCTCGCTGCGGGAGGTGGGGAGGTTCTTGCCGACGTGGTCGGCGCGGATCGGCAGCTCGCGGTGGCCGCGGTCCACGAGGACCGCGAGGCGCACGACGGCGGGCCGGCCGATCGCGGAGAGCGCGTCGAGGGCGGCGCGCACGGTGCGCCCGGAGTAGAGGACGTCGTCGACGAGGACGACGACCTTCCCGTCGATCCCGCCGGAGGGGATGTGCGTGGGGTGCGGCAGCCGCGCAGGGCTGCGGCGCAGGTCGTCCCGGTACAAGGTGATGTCCAGGGCTCCGGCCAGGGAGTCCGGGTCGCGTCCCGCGCCCTCGGCCTCGGCGATGATGGCGGCGATGCGCCGCGCAAGGGGGACGCCGCGATGCGGAATGCCCAGCAGCACGAGGTCGTCGGCCCCGTGGCCGGTCTCGATGATCTCGTGGGCGATGCGCGTGAGGGAGCGGGAGATGTCGTCCTGATCCAGGACGGTCTTCTCGCTCCCGGGCGCAGTGGGGCCCGGTCGATCTGCGGTCATGATCTTCTCCCTTCCGCGTCTCACGGGACGCGAGGTTAAAGGGTGGTGGATCGGTGCGATCGCTGTTGATCGTAGCGCGCGGGGCGCGCGCTCCCGCGCGCCGTCTCAGGTGGTGGCGGGAGCTGTTGCGGAGGTCTCAGAGGAGGGGGTCGACGGGCGGCGCTCAGCCCAGCAGGTCCCGCATCTCGCCGATGCGCTGCAGGAGGCCGTTGACGAAGCGCGGGGAGTCCTCGGTGGACAGCTCGCGCGCGATCGTCGCGTACTCGCCGATCACGGGGCCGATGCCGTCGGCCGGGGTGTCGTGGAGGATCTCCGCGGCACCGGTGCGCAGGATCGCGCGGTCCACGGCGGGCATGCGGTGCAGGGGCCAGTCGCGGCTGTGGGTCGAGAGCTGCTCATCGATCTCCTCGCGGTGCGCGGCGACGAGCTCGACCAGGTGCGCGGAGCGCTCGGGAAGGGCGGTCTGGGCCGCCGTGCGCAGCCGCCGCTCGGCGAGCACATCGCCCAGATCGCGCTCGCGGGCGTCGGCCTCGAAGACGACGTCGATCGCCCGCACCCGCTCGCGGGAGCGGGAGGTCAGGCGCTTGGGGTTCGCGGGATGCGTCTCCAGCAGCTCGACCTCCTCGCCCTCGCGACCGGGCAGGGGAAGACTCAGCGGATCCTGCACGTCAGGCGCGCCCGAGGTAGTCGCCGGAGCGGGTGTCGACCTTGACCTTGGTGCCCTGCTCGAGGAACAGCGGCACCTGGATCTCGCGGCCGGTCTCGAGGGTGGCCGGCTTGGTCCCGCCGGACGAGCGGTCGCCCTGCAGGCCGGGCTCGGTGTGCGTGATCTCCAGCACGACGCTCGCGGGCAGCTCGACGTAGAGCACCTTCTCGTCGTGGAAGGCGATCACGACGTCGGCGCCCTCGAGCAGGAAGTCCTTGGCATCGCCGACGACGTCGCCGGGGACGTTGGTCTGCTCCCAGGTGGAGGTGTCCATGAAGACGTAGAGGTCGCCGTCGAGGTACGAGTACTGCATGTCGCGCTTGTCGACCGTCGCGGTCTCCACCTTCACGCCGGCGTTGAAGGTCTTGTCGACCGTCTTGCCCGACAGCACGTTCTTGATCTTGGTGCGCACGAAGGCGGGGCCCTTGCCCGGCTTCACGTGCTGGAACTCGACGACCTGCCAGAGCTGGTTGTCCAGGTTCAGCACGATGCCGTTCTTGAGGTCGTTGGTCGTCGCCATGGGTCTCCTCGGGAGTCGACGGGCGTCTCGCCCGGTGTGCGCTCTCGCGCCTTGCGGTGCGCGTGCGGCGCGATCGAGGTCACGCCGCAGGCTCATCCACTTTACCGCCTGGACCCGCATCCTCCGCTCCCCCGGGTCGCTCGCGGACGCCCCGACGTAGCGAAGCTCGCATCGCTCGGCCCCGCGCCGCCCCGTCAGGCGACCGTGCGCAGCAGGGCGAGACCGATCGCGCCGATCGCGACCGCCCACAGCAGGGAGGCGAAGGTGCCCACGAGGAACCGCTCGGAGGCGCCCTCGTGGGAGCGCAGCTCGGGATACCGACCGAGGCCCTTGAGCGCGACGACGACCGCGATCATCTCGGGGTGATCGGCGAGCACGCAGGCGGTCACGGCGACCCTCTCGAGCAGCCCGATCCAGAGTCCTCCGCGCAGCAGCTCCGGGGTGCTCCACTCCTTCGCCGGATGCGCGGGCGCCTCGAGGACGGGGACCTCGCCCGGCCGGCGCGCGGCCGGGCGTGCGCGCCGGGGCGAGCGAGAGAGACGGAGCACGAGAGAGGACAGCGGCCAGCCGCCGAGCGAGGCGAGCAGCAGGGCGAGCACGATCACCGCGAGCTCGGGCAGGTGGGTGAGCATGTCCTGGATCATGGCAGATGGCCCGGACGGTCCATCGAGCGGTCCGATGTGAGGTCGAGCATCGCGAGCAGGCGCCGCACCAGCGGGTGCACGGCCTGCTCCTCGCGCCAGCCGCTCGTGGTGAAGGCGCGGGAGACGGTCTGCTGGGTGACCTCGAGGCGCTCCGCGATCTGCGCCTGCGTGGCCGACGGGTCCTCGCGCATCGCGTGGACCACGCGCCACTGCCCGGGCTTGCGGGAGGTGACCTCGCGTCCGACCAGGCGCAGCAGCGCCTGCAGCTCCTCGGTCTGCTCCCGCTGACGGGGATCGGCGGTGCGCACGCTCACGGGGATCGAGCTGGTGCGCCGCGCGCTCTCGACCGCCCGGCGCGCGGCGATGAAGGCGTCTCCGCGCCCCTCGCGCACGGACGCCGGCAGCGGGAGCTCGACGGGTCCGATGCCGATTCCCACGCTCCAGCCGCCGAGCTCGAGCATGCGCAGCACGCAGGCGAGCACCGCGTCGGCCGAGTCGGCGAGCATCTGCACCTCGTCCCCCGCCGTCCGCTCGGGACGCAGACGGAGTGGCACGTCGTGCAGGGCCGCGATCAGCTCGGGCACGCGATCGGTGGTGCGCCGGCTGTCGTGCTGGTCGACGGTGAGGACGAACATGACCGCGAGTCTAGCCGCAACACGCATGAAAGACGCGATGTCGCGACATACAGCCGTGTTCTGCTGTCAGGCGAGCTCGATGAGCTCCTCGTAGCTCTGGTTCCACAGGTCCTCGACCGCGTCGGGCATCACCAGCACGCGCTCGGGCGAGAGCGCGCGGACGGCCCCCGGGTCGTGGGAGACCAGGATGACGGCGCCCTCGAAGGCCGCGAGCGCGCCGAGGATCTCCTCGCGGCTCGCGGGGTCGAGGTTGTTCGTCGGCTCGTCCAGGAGCAGCACGTTCGCGCTCGAGACCACGAGCGTGGCCAGGGCGAGCCTGGTCTTCTCCCCGCCCGAGAGCACGCCCGCGGGCTTGTGCACGTCGTCCCCGCTGAACAGGAACGAGCCGAGGATCTTGCGGGCCTCGACCTCGGGCAGCTCGATGGCGGCCGTCATCATGTTCTCGAGCACCGTGCGTTCCGGGTCGAGCGTCTCGTGCTCCTGCGCGTAGTAGCCGACGCGCAGGCCGTGGCCCGGGATGATGCGGCCGGTGTCGGACTCGTCGACGCCGGCGAGCACCCGCAGCAGCGTGGTCTTGCCCGCGCCGTTCAGCCCCAGGACGACGACGCGGCTGCCGCGGTCGATCGCGAGGTCCACCCCGGTGAAGATCTCCAGGCTCCCGTAGGACTTGGAGAGGTCCTCCGCCATCAGCGGGGTCTTCCCGCAGGAGGCCGGCTTGGGGAACCGCAGGGAGGCGACGCGGTCCTGCTGCCGCTCGCCCTCGACGCCGTCGAGCATGCGCTCGGCGCGCCGCAGCATGTTCTGGGCGGCGACGGCCTTGGTGGCCTTCGCGCGCATCTTCTCCGCCTGTGCGGTGAGCTGGGTGGCCTTCTTCTCCGCGTTCTGCCGCTCGCGCTTGCGCCGCTTCTCGTCGTCCTCGCGCTGACGCAGGTAGAGCTTCCAGCCCATGTTGTAGATGTCGATCGCGCCGCGGTTCGCGTCGAGGTAGAAGACCTTGTTCACGACCTGCTCGACGAGCTGCACGTCGTGGCTGATGACGATCAGCCCGCCCTTGTAGGTCATGAGGTAGTCGCGCAGCCAGATGATCGAGTCGGCGTCGAGGTGGTTCGTCGGCTCGTCGAGGATCATCGTGTCCGCCTGGGAGAACAGGATCCTCGCGAGCTCGACGCGACGGCGCTGTCCGCCCGAGAGCGTACCGAGGCCCTGCTCGAGCAGGCGGTCCGGGAGGCCCAGGTTCGCCGCCATCCGGCGGGCCTCGGACTCCGCGGCGTAACCGCCGCGCGAGGTGAGCTCGGCGTCGATCCGCACGTAGCGGTCCATGGCCTTCTCGCGCTTGGCGTCGGAGATGGTCATGTCGGCCATGTCGAGCTCGGCCCGGTGGAGGCGCTGCATGATGTCGTCGAGGCCGCGGGCCGAGAGGATGCGGGCGATCACCAGCTGATCCGGATCGCCGGTGTGGGTGTCCTGCGGCAGGTACCCGAGCTCCCCGCTCACCTCGACGCGCCCTTCGGTGGGCTGCATCGTGCCGGAGAGGACCTTGGTGAGAGTGGTCTTGCCGGCACCGTTGCGGCCGACGAGGCCGATGCGGTCGCCCGCGGTCACCTGGAAGGACACTCCGCTCATGAGCAGCCGCGCTCCCATGCGGATCTCGAGGTCGGAGACGGTGATCACGGAAGGGCTCCTCGCGCAGTGGACGGGACCCCGCTCCGGGGCCCGGTCCACCCTAGATCGTCACCTGCCGAGGACGCCTCCGAATACCGCCCCGATGTGCTGTGATGTGGTGAGGAGGACATCGAGGTCCTCGGGCCCGCGGGGCGCGCCGCCGCAGGCCGCGGTTCCGTCGTCGAAGGAGCGAGCATGATCATCGGGGTCCCCCGCGAGATCAAGAACAACGAGTACCGGGTGGGACTGACCGCCGCGGGCGTCCACGAGCTCGTCCACGCCGGGCACGAGGTGCTCGTGGAGGCCTCCGCGGGCCTCGGCGCGGGCGTGCGCGACGAGGATTTCGCAGAGGCCGGCGCGAGGATCGTGCCCGACGCCGCCGACGTGTGGGGCGGGGTGGAGATGGTCGTGAAGGTCAAGGAGCCCCTTCCGGGCGAGCAGGCGCTGCTGCGCGAGGGGCAGATCCTGTTCACCTACCTCCATCTCGCGGCCGACGAGTCCCTCACCCGCGCGGTCCTCGACTCCGGGACCACGGCCATCGCCTACGAGACGGTGCAGAGGGCCGATCGCTCCCTGCCGCTGCTCGCGCCGATGAGCGCGATCGCCGGGCGGCTCGCGACCCAGGTCGCGGCGTACCACCTCATGAAGCCGCTGGGCGGTTCGGGTGTGCTGATGGGCGGCGTGCCCGGCACGAGCGAGGCGAAGGTCCTCGTGATCGGCGGCGGCGTCGTGGGCGAGCAGGCCGCGGTGATGGCGAACGGCCTCCATGCCGACGTCACCGTGATGGACGTGAACCTCGCGCGGCTCCAGGAGATCGCGACCGTCCACTCCGGCGCCATCCTCACCCGCTACTCCACGCGCCTGGACCTCGCCGAGATGATCCGGCAGGCCGACGTGGTGATCGGCTCCGTGCTGATCCCGGGCAGGCGCGCCCCCAAGCTCGTGACCGACGAGATGGTGAGCACGATGAAGCCCGGCTCGGTGCTCGTGGACGTCGCGATCGACCAGGGCGGCTGCTTCGAGGGCTCCCACGCCACCACGCACGACGCGCCCACGTTCCGCGTGCACGACACGAACTTCTACTGCGTGGCGAACATGCCCGGCAGCGTTCCGGTCACGGCGACCGCGGCGCTCACGCACGCGACGCTCCCCTACGTGATGCGCATCGCCGGCTCCGGATGGCGCGACGCCCTCCGCGCGGACGCCGCGCTCGCCAAGGGGCTCAACGCCCACGCCGGGACGCTCACCAACACCGGCGTCGGCGAGGCCCACGGGATCGACGCGGTCGAGCCCGCCGTCGTGCTGGGCTGAGGACGGGGGCCGGGGCGGCCGCGCACGCGGTCGCGGGGCGGCGCACGCGGTGACGCGGCCGCGCACGTGTCACAGCGCCGCGCACGCTGACACAGGGCGACGCAGCACCGACATGGCTCCGAGACGTGCACCGGCCGGCCGTCGCCCACGGAGCCC
Source organism: Brachybacterium sp. NPDC056505 (assembly GCF_042794925.1). Taxonomy (NCBI): domain Bacteria; kingdom Bacillati; phylum Actinomycetota; class Actinomycetes; order Micrococcales; family Dermabacteraceae; genus Brachybacterium; species Brachybacterium sp. NPDC056505. The sequence continues at coordinate 79,304 of NZ_JBHTSV010000008.1, read as the reverse complement.
GGAACCACGAACAGTGCTGCGCAGTTGTCGTTATGCGGCTCCATAACGACAACTGCGCAGCACTGTTCGATGATGCCCGGCTATCGGCACGGCCGTGGGTCAGAGGTTGAAGCCGATGGCCCTCAGCTGCTCGCGGCCGTCCTCGGTGATCATCTCCATGCCCCACGGGGGCATCCACACCCAGTTGATGCGGTGCGTCTCGCAGATGGGGTCCAGCGCCGCGAAGGTCTGCTCCTCGAGCACGTCGGTGAGCGGGCACGCGGCGGAGGTCAGCGTCATGTCGACCACGGCGTTGCCCTTGTCCACGGTGATGCCGTAGACGAGGCCGAGGTCCACGACGTTGATCCCGAGCTCGGGGTCGATGACGTCCTTGAGGGACTCGCGCACCTCCTCCTCGCTCACGAAGGTCGAGGGCTCGCCCTCCGTCGCGGCGCCGCCGTCCGATGCAGCTGCGCCGTCGGCCGGAGCCGCGCCGTCGGCCGGAGCCGCGCCGTCAGCCGAGACCGCGCCCTCGGCCGGGACCTGGGCGTCCGCTCCGTCGTTCGCCGGGGCGGTCACTTGGCACCCGTGAGGAAGCGCTCGTACCCCTCGGCCTCGAGGCGCTCCGCGAGCTCGGGGCCGCCCTGCTCGGCGACCCGGCCGCCCACGAACACGTGCACGAAGTCGGGCTTGATGTAGTTGAGGATGCGCGTGTAGTGGGTGATCAGCATAACGCCCACGTCGGTGGTGTCCTTGGCGCGGTTCACGCCCTCGGAGACCACGCGCAGCGCGTCGACGTCGAGGCCGGAGTCGGTCTCGTCGAGGATCGCCATGGACGGCTTCAGCAGCTCCATCTGGAGGATCTCGTGGCGCTTCTTCTCGCCGCCGGAGAAGCCCTCGTTGACGTTGCGCTCGGCGAAGACGGGATCCATCTTCAGGTTGTCCATCGCGCCGCGCACATCCTTGACCCAGGTGCGCAGGGCCGGGGCCTCGCCGTCGATCGCGGTCTTGGCGGTGCGCAGGAAGTTCGAGACGGTGACGCCGGGGACCTCGACCGGGTACTGCATGGCCAGGAACAGGCCGGCGCGGGCGCGCTCGTCGACGCTCATCGCGAGGACGTCCTCGCCGTCGAGCGTCACGGTGCCCGAGGTGATCTGGTACTTGGGGTGGCCGGCGATCGAGTAGGCGAGCGTGGACTTGCCGGAGCCGTTGGGGCCCATGATCGCGTGGGTCTCGCCGCTGCGGATGGTGAGGTCGACGCCCTTGAGGATCTCCTTGGTGCCCTCAGGGGTCTCGACGGTGGCGTGCAGATCGCGGATCTCGAGGATCGACATGGTGGGTGGTCTCCTTCGGAAGTGACAGGACGTTCGGTGCGCCGGGAGGACGGCCGCTCAGCCCGCGGACCCGGTGAGCGCGTGCTCGGGGTCGACGGCGATCTGGCCGTCCGCGTCGACGCGGACGGGATAGACGGGGACGGGACGGACGGCGGGCAGCTGGAGGGGGCGTCCGGTCACCAGGTCGAACTGGCTCCCGTGCTTCCAGCACTCCAGCGTGCATCCCTCGACGTCGCCGTCGGACAGCGCGACGTCGTCGTGGGAGCAGATGTCCGCGAGGGCGTGCACTCCCCCGTCCTCGTCGCGCACCAGGGCGATCTCGAGGCCGGAGACCTCGAGACCCAGGGCCTCGCCGGGGGCGAGATCCGTCAGGCGCGCGACGGGGACGAAGGAGTCGCTCATCAGTTCATGCTCCGCTGCAGCTCCGCCTCGATCGAGTCGGTGAGGGCCTCGCGGATCTCGGGGACGTCGATCTGCTGGATCAGCTCGGCGAAGAAGCCGCGGACGACGAGCCTGCGGGCCTCGAGCTCGGGGATGCCGCGGGCGCGCAGGTAGAACAGCTGCTCGTCGTCGAAGCGACCGGTGGCGGCGGCATGGCCAGCGCCCTCGATCTCCCCGGTCTCGATCTCGAGGTTCGGCACCGAGTCGGCGCGGGCGCCCTCGGTGAGCACGAGGTTGCGGTTGAGCTCGTAGGTGCTGGTGCCCTCGGCCTCCTTGCGGATGAGCACGTCGCCCACCCAGACCGAGCGCGCGCCCTTGCCCTGCAGCGCGCCCTTGTAGGCCGAGTTCGAGGTGCACTTCGGGGCCGCGTGGTCCACGAAGATGCGGTGCTCGAGGAACTGGCCCTCGTCGGAGAAGTACAGGCCCAGCTTCTCGAGCTCCGAGCCGGGGGCGCTGAACTCGCCGATCGCGTTGATGCGCACCGCCCGGCCGCCGAGGGTCACCACGATGTGCTTCAGACGCGCATCGCGTCCCAGGCGCGAGTGGTGGGCCGAGATGTGCAGCGCGTCGTCGTCCCAGTTCTGCAGGGAGATCACGGTCATCTGCGAGTTGTCGCCGACGATCATCTCGACGTTCTCGGCGAACCGCGCGCTGCCCGTGTGGTCCAGCACGAAGGTCGCGACGGACGACTCCTCCGTCTCCAGCACCACGTGGGCGTTGCCGCGGCGCTCGGCGCCGCGTCCGGTGATCGCCACGCGGAACGGGTCGGAGAGCTCGGCGCCGCGGGGGGCGCGCAGGTGCAGCGCCTGCTCGGTGCGGGCGGAGGCCACCGCGGAGACGATGTCCTCGGGCACGAGCGCGGTGCCGCGCGGGCTTTGGCCCGGGGCGAGGGTCGAGGCCTCGGGCGCACCCTCGGGGACGCCGACCTCGTAGGCGACGGCCGGATCGCCCTCGAGGTCCTCGGTGGGCAGGTCCTCGAACAGCGGGGAGAGCACGCGCAGCGGCGTGAAGCGCCACTCCTCGTCCTTGGACGTCGGCCGGGAGAAGTCCGCGACCTCGAAGGAGCGCACCCGGTTCGCGCGGGTGGCGTGCGAATCCTCTCCGGAGGCCGGGGATCCGGGCAGTGCGATGCCCTCGTCCTCGAGCTCCGCCCGGACGGTGCGCCCGGCCTCGCCGCGGTCCTCGTCCTCGACGAGCACGTCCTGAGCGGCGACGGGCGCGGCGCCCGCGGCGCCGCCGACCGCCTCGTTGGCCTGCTCGTCCCCCGAGCTCTCGGGACCCTTCACATCGGTCGTCGTCATCAGCCGACGGCTCCTTCCATCTGCAGTTCGATCAGGCGGTTCAGCTCGAGCGCGTACTCCATGGGCAGCTCGCGCGCGATGGGCTCGATGAACCCGCGCACGATCATCGCCATCGCCTCGGTCTCCTCCATGCCGCGGCTCATCAGGTAGAAGAGCTGCTCCTCGGAGACCTTGGAGACGGTGGCCTCATGGCCCATCTGCACGTCGTCGACGCGCACGTCGACGTAGGGGTAGGTGTCGGTGCGGGAGATCGTGTCCACCAGCAGGGCGTCGCACAGCACGGTCGAGGCGCTGTGCTCGGCGCCCGGCATCACCTGCACGAGCCCGCGGTAGCTCGAGCGGCCGCCGCCGCGCGAGACCGACTTCGAGACGATCGAGCTCGAGGTGTGCGGCGCCATGTGCACCATCTTCGAGCCGGTGTCCTGGTGCTGGTTCTCGCCCGCGAAGGCGATCGACAGGGTCTCGCCGCGGGCGTGCTCGCCCATCAGCCACACCGCGGGGTACTTCATGGTGACCTTGGAGCCGATGTTGCCGTCGACCCACTCCATGGTCCCGCCCTCTTCGACGGTGGTGCGCTTGGTGACGAGGTTGTACACGTTGTTCGACCAGTTCTGGATGGTCGTGTAGCGCACGCGGGCGTTCTTCTTCACGACGATCTCGACGACGGCGCTGTGCAGCGAGTCGGTCTGGTAGATCGGCGCGGTGCAGCCCTCGACGTAGTGCACGTACGAGCCCTCGTCGGCGATGATCAGGGTGCGCTCGAACTGGCCCATGTTCTCGGTGTTGATCCGGAAGTAGGCCTGGAGCGGGATCTCCACGTGCACGCCCGGCGGGACGTAGACGAAGGAGCCGCCGGACCACACCGCGGTGTTCAGGGCGGAGAACTTGTTGTCACCGGCGGGGATGACAGTGCCGAAGTACTCCTCGAAGAGCTCCGGGTGCTCCTTCAGGCCGGTGTCGGTGTCCATGAAGATGACGCCCTGGGCCTCGAGGTCCTCGCGGATCTGGTGGTAGACGACCTCGGACTCGTACTGGGCGGCGACGCCGGCCACGAGGCGCTGCTTCTCGGCCTCGGGGATGCCCAGGCGGTCGTAGGTCTCCTTGATGTCGTCCGGGAGGTCGTCCCAGGACGCTGCCTGCTTCTCCGTCGAGCGGACGAAGTACTTGATGTTCTCGAAGTCGATCCCGGAGAGGTCGGCGCCCCACTGGGGCATCGGCTTCTTGTCGAACAGGCGCAGGCCCTTCAGGCGGCGCTCGAGCATCCACTCGGGCTCGCTCTTCTTCGCGGAGATGTCGCGCACGACCTCCTCGTTCAGCCCGCGGCGGGCCGAGGCGCCGGCGGCGTCCTCGTCGTGCCAGCCGAAGGCGTAGTTGCCGATGGACGAGATGATCTCGTCCTGGCTCATCTGCTGCTCGGGTGCACTCGTCATCGTGGTGTGTTTCCCTCCGTGAGCGGAATGTGGGTCGTGCAGGCGTGGGCGCCGCCTGCCAGTGTCGCGAGTCTCTGGACGGGCGCTCCCGCCATCCGGCCGATGGCCGTGGTCTCCGCCTCGCACAGCTCGGGGTGGCGAGCGGCGACGTCCTGGATCGGGCAGTGGCCCTGGACCAGCTGGGCGGTCTCCACCGTACGCGGCCTGCCGGACGTCCCGGAGGCCGGGATGGTCACGGTCACGGGGCGCACCGTGGCGGCGTAGCCGCGCTCGGTGAGGATGTCGGCGAGGATCTCGACGCGGCGCGCGCGGGAGACCTCCTCGCCCGCCTCCTCGAGCTCGTCGACGCGGGCGGAGAGGTCCTCCTCCCAGGGGGCGACGCGTGCGCAGGCGAGATGCTTGAGCGCCTCTCCCCCGCCGCGGCGGGCGAGCTCGTCGAGCGCGAGCATCGCCAGGTCGTCGTACTCGCTGCCGAGGTCCTCGTGGGCGGAGGCCGAGAGCACGAAGCTCTTGGAGGGGCGTCCGCGCCCGCGCTGGTGCACAGGGACGTCGTGCTCCTCGATCACGCCGTCGGCCTCGAGGGCGGAGAGATGCCGACGAACGGCTGCGCTGGTGAGGCCGAACATCTCGGCGAGGGCTCGGGCCGAGATCGGGCCGTGGGCGGAGATCGCATCGATGAGCCGCTCGCGGGTGTCCCGGTGCTCGGTCCGATCGTGCTGCTCGGTGTCGTCCGGGTGACCGGTCCGGTCCTGGTGCTCGGCCTGGTCCTGGTGGTCGGGCTGTTCTCGAGTTCCGTGCGGCGCGGCGGAGTCGCGCTGCTGCGCCGCTGCGTGCGCTGCCATCGGATGCCCTCCTTCCCTTGCGGGCTCGACGCGGGCGACGCCGACATGACCGATTTTACAACCCGAACGTTGCGAAAAGGCAGGGGGGACCGAAGGGCCGACGTGCGTCTGCCCACGTTAGGGAAGGCTCACCGCAGGTCGGCGGCGCGGCAGCGCATCGAGGCGCACCGGCGACCCGGCCCGACGATCGGCGCCGCAGCCCTTGTCGCACCGTCCCCGCGCCCCGCGCCCCGCACGCCGCACCCCGCACCCCCGTGCACATAGTTCATCCTTCAACTATCATGGTCGGTGTCCGGGAGACGCCCCGGACCGTCAAGGAGGAGGAGACATGGAGATGGAGAAAGACCCGAACGACCAGACCGGCTCGTACGTCCATGCGGGCGAGGCCTTCGATCGCGACATGAACTACATCCCCGACCGCATCACGTCCGACGGGTCGAACCCGTGGCCCGTCGAGGCGGGCCGCTACCGCCTCGCCGTCTCGCGCGCCTGCCCCTGGGCCAACCGCACGATCATCTCGCGCCGCCTGCTGGGCCTCGAGGACGCGATCTCGATGGCGGTCGCCGGCCCCACGCACGACAAGCGCTCGTGGACCTTCGACCTCGACCCGGGCGGCAAGGATCCGGTGCTGGGCATCGAGCGCCTCCAGCAGGCCTACTTCGCCCGGTACCCCGACTACCCGCGCGGCATCACCGTGCCCGCGATGGTGGACGTCCCCACCGGCGGCGTGGTCACCAACGACTTCAACCGGATCACCCTGGACTTCGCGACCCAGTGGACGGACTTCCACCGCGAGGGCGCGCCCGACCTCTACCCCGAGGCGCAGCGCGGGGAGATCGACGAGCTCAACCACTGGGTGCTGCACCACGTGAACAACGGCGTGTACAAGACCGGGTTCGCCGGCTCCCAGGAGACCTACGAGAAGGCGTACACGGACCTCTGGGAGAGCCTCGACGCGCTCGAGGACCGACTCTCCCGCTCGCGCTATCTCATGGGCCCCGCGCTCACCGAGGCCGACGTGCGCCTGTTCCCGACCCTGGTGCGCTTCGATCCCGTCTACCACTCGCACTTCAAGGCGAACCGTCAGCCGCTCGCGAGCATGCCCAACCTCTGGAACTACACGAAGGACCTGTTCCAGACGCCGGGCTTCGGCGACACCGTCGACTTCCAGCACATCAAGGAGCACTACTACGTGGTGCAGACCGATCTGAACCCCACGCAGATCGTGCCGCTGGGACCGGACACCTCGATCTTCCTCGAGCCCCACGACCGGGACCGCTTCGACACCGACACCTGGGGCCCCGGCGGCACGGCGCCGCTGCCTCCGAAGGCCGACGAGGTCGTCGATCCCGCGCACACTCCCCTGCATCCGACGGGCCGCTGAGGCTTCCCGCCGTCCCGGGGGCCGAGGTCCGGCCCGTTGGATGAGGTCGGGTCCGTCGGATGAGGCCGGGCCCGATGGATGGAGCCGGGTCACAGGTGCAGGGACCTCCCGGGAGCGGGGGCCTAGCATGGTCGGCGTCATGAACGACCACTCCCCTGCTCTCGAGGCCCAGGGCCTCACGCGCAGCTTCGGCTCCGTGCGCGCCCTGGACGGCGTCGAGTTCTGCGCGCGCCATGGCGAGGTCACCGCACTGCTGGGTCCCAACGGCGCCGGCAAGACCACCACCATCGGCTGCGCGACCGGTCTGCTGCATCCCGACGCCGGCACCGTGCGCGTGCTCGGCGAGGACCCGTGGCGCGCGGGCGCCGAGCTGCGGGCGCGGGTGGGCGTGATGATCCAGGACGGCGGGCTCGCCTCGGGCGCGACCGCCCTGCAGCTGCTGCGCTACGGCGCGGAGCTCTACGCCGACCCGCTCGCGCTCGACGAGGTCGCCGAGCACCTGGGCATCACCGAGTTCGGCGGCACGCTCGTGCGGCGCCTCTCCGGCGGGCAGCGCCAGCGCCTCGCCCTGGCGCTCGCGATCATCGGCCGCCCCGAGCTGGTGTTCCTCGACGAGCCGACGGCCGGCATGGACCCGGCGATCCGCCGCACCGTGCGCGACCTGATCAGGGCGCTTGCCCGCACCGGCACCGCGGTACTCCTCACCACGCACCTCATGGACGACGTCGAGGGGCTCGCCGACCAGGTCGTCGTCATCTCCGGCGGACGCACCGTCGCCGCCGGGACCGTCGACGAGGTGATCGCCGCCCACCGCGCCCCCGACGCGACGCTCACGCTCAGCGCCCGCGCCCGCGGCGTCGACCCCTCGATGGCCGACGTCCTCGCGAAGGATCTGCGCGAGACGGCCGCCCGCCATGGCGCCGAGCTCGAGATCACGACCGGCGGCGCCGCCGACCTCGAGAGCGTCCTGCTGGATCTCATCGACGAGCGAGAAGCGCAGGAGCACGCCCGATGACCACGGTCCCCGCCACCGAGCACCGCGCCGCGCCCGCGCCGAGGGGTCGCCGCATCCTCGCCCACGCCGGGCTCGAGGCCCGCATCCTGCTGACCAACGGCGAGCAGCTCATGGTCGCGATCCTCATGCCCGCGCTCGTGCTGCTCGCGCTGCGCTTCGTGCCCGTCGGCCGCGTCGACGGCCTCGCCTCGATCGACACCGCGGTCGCCGCCACCGCCGCGACCGCCCTGATCTCCACGTCCTTCACCTCGCAGGCCATCCAGACCGGCTTCGACCGCCGCGGCGGGGTGCTGCGCTGGATCGCGACCACGCCGCTGGGCCGTGACGGCTACCTCGCCGGCAAGATCCTCGCGACGCTCTGCGTGCACGTGCTGCAGGTCGTGGTGCTGGGCGTGATCGCGCTGATCCTGGGGTGGAGGCCCCATCCGGTCGGGCTGCTCGAGGCCGTCCCGATCTGGCTCGTGGGCACCATTGCCTTCGGGGCCCTCGGCCTGCTGGTCGCCGGCACGCTGCGCACCGAGGCCGTCCTCGCCGTCTCCAACGTCCTGTTCGTGCTGTTCGTGGCCGTCGGCGGTGTCGCGATCCCCTCGGCCGCCTACCCGCGCATGCTCGGCGGCCTCGTCGACCTGCTGCCCTCCGGGGCGCTCGGCGAGCTGCTGCGCGCCGTCCTGGCGGGCGGGCATTTCCCCGTCGGCTCGCTCGTGGTGCTCGTGCTCTGGGCGGTCGCGGCATCCCTCGCCGTGGCCCGCTGGTTCCGCTGGACCTCCGCGTGAGCACCCGAGTGAGCACCCCCGGCCAGGTGCGGATCGCGCCTGCGATCACCGCCCCCACATCGCCCCGTCGTCCCTTCCCACTCGCGAGGACCGCCCCATGACCACCGCCCCCGTCGCGCCCGGCTCCGCCCGCCCCGGCACCGTCTCCGCCTCCCTCGCCGCGCTCGCCCCGTGGAAGCGCCGACTCGTGCAGGTGATCTTCTGGGGGAACCTCATCTGCCAGATGGGCATCATCGTCACCGGCGGCGTGGTGCGGCTGACGAAGTCCGGACTGGGGTGCACCACGTGGCCCAGCTGCGAGCCCGGCCAGTTCACGCCCCTCTACTCGCCGGACATGGGCATCCGCCCGTTCATCGAGTTCGGCAACCGCACGCTCACCGGGGTGCTCGGCATCTTCGCGATCGCGCTGCTCGTGGTCGCGCTGCTGTGGCTGCGCCGGAAGGGCACCTCCTTCATCGTGCTCTCGATCCTCCCGCTCGTCGGCACCGCGGCGCAGGCGATCGTCGGGATGGCGGTCGTGAAGCTGGACCTGCACCCGATCGCCGTCGCCCCGCACTTCCTCATCTCGATCGCGCTGGTCGTCGTCTCGGCGATCCTCGTGGTGCGGGTCCACGACGGCGACGGACGTCTCCGTCGCGTGGTGCCGACCCCGCTCGTGGCGCTCTCCGCGGTGATGGCCGTCGTCGCCGCCGCGGTGCTGATCCTGGGGACCCTCACCACGAACTCTGGACCGCACTCGGGTGACATCGACGCCACACTGCGCCTGGGCCTGGACCCGCGCACGGTGTCCTGGCTGCACGCGGACTCGGTGATGCTGTTCTGCGGCCTGCTCGTCGGCCTCGTGCTGTGCCTGCACCTCATGAAGGCGCCGCGCCGCCCCCGTCGCACCGCCTGGCTCGTCGTCGCGGTCACGCTGCTGCAGGCCGTCATCGGCTACACGCAGTACTTCACCGGGCTGCCCGAGGTGCTCGTCGGCCTCCACATGACCGGCGCCGCGCTGTTCACCGCGGCCGTCACCGCGATCGTCTCGACCTGCTTCTCGTGGACCGACCTCGCCCCGTCGGCGGCGGACGTGCGCGTGGTCGCCGGCGCCACGAGCCCGGCGCCGTCGGCCGACGAGGAGGCACGCCGCCGATGATCCTGCGCCGTCGCCGCCAGCGCCCCGCACCGCAGCGGCCCACGACCGCCGAGGCGGTCCCCGCCGGGCGGTTCGTCGCGAGCGTGCTCTCGCACCTGCGCGAGACCGTGTCCGTCGGCGACTCCCTGCTCGACATCGACGACGAGGCCCACCGGATGATCCGCGAGGCCGGGGCGACCAGCTGCTACCTCGACTACCACCCGCGCTTCGGGGCCTACCCCTTCGGCCGCGTCATGTGCACCTCGGTCAACGACACCGTGCTGCACGGCAGGCCGTACGAGCGAGTGCTCGAAGCCGGTGACCTGCTCTCCCTGGACTTCGCGGTGGAGCTCGAGGGATGGGTCGCGGATGCGGCGCTGTCCTTCGTGGTCGGGCCGCAGAGCGCCGCCGACCCGGCGGACCTCGCGCTCATCGCCGACGTCGAGACGACCATGTGGGCCGGCATCGCGGAGGTCCGCGCTGGCGCGCACGTGGGCGACATCGGCCATGCCGTCGAGGACGCGGCCCAGCGCCTGGGCCACGTGATCAACCACGAGTTCGGCGGGCACGGCGTGGGACGCACGATGCACGAGGCGCCCTTCGTCCCCAACCACGGCATGGTCGGGACGGGTCCGGTGCTCGAGGCGGGCATGCTGCTCACGGTCGAGCCGTTCCTCATGCACTCGACCGACGCCGTGCACATCACCGACCGGGACGGGTGGTCCGTCATGTCCGACGACGGCTCGCGCGGCGCGCACGCCGAGCACACTCTGCAGGTCACCGACGGCGAGCCGATCGTGCTCACCGCGCGGGAGGGCGAGGACCTGCCCGTGGGGGTCGCGCCGCCCCGGTGACGTCCGCGCGTGCGGCACGTCCGCGCATGCGGTGAGCGGGGATCGTCCCGCCCGGCACCCGGCGTCCCGCTCAGACCCGGAGCGGCCGTGCCACCTCCAGCTCGCCGTGCTCGATCAGCCAGCGGACGGACTCCAGGATCGCCTGCTCGGGCTCGTAGGCAGGGGCATAGTCGAGTCGGCTCCTCGCCTTCTCGATGCTGAACACCTGGCTGCGGTGCAGATGGCCCCAGCTCTCGAGGGCGAACTGCTCACTGGTCGACGCCCGGTACTCGTCCCAGGTGATCGGCTCGATGCTCGCCTGCTGCCCGAACCAGCCCGATGCGATCTCGACGTATCCGCGCACCGACAGCGCGGTCGGCGCGACCGCGGTGAAGTCCTCGCCGGCAGCGGCCGTGCGGTTCTCCACGGCGAGCTCGAAGAGCTGGGCGACGTCATCCGCGTGGACGTGGTGCATGGTCTCCATGCCGCTGCCGGGCAGTCGCAGGACGTCTCCGGAGGACAGGACCCGCCAGGACTCGGGATCGGTGTTGCCGAGAGGACCGGTGGGGGTCCACCCCGGACCGACGATGTGGCCCGGGTGGACGGACGTGGTCACGAGCCCGCCGCCGGCGGTCTCGTCCTTGAGCATCCTCGCGATCGCGGCCTTCTGGATGCCGTAGTCGTCGTACGGTGCAGTCGCCGAGTCCGAGTCCTCCGTGATGGGGAGCTTCCTGCTCGCGCCGTGTCGCCAGATCGAGCCGCAGTGGATCAGGTGGTCGACCTCCCCGCGCAGCGCCTCCACCAGGGCGGTCGCGGACTCCAGGGTGAAGCACACGAGGTCGATGACGACGTCCGGCTGCTGCGCCAGGATCGTCTGCCCGAAGCTGCCTTCGGCGTCCTCCTGCGCACGGTCGACCTTGACATGCTCGACGTGCTCCCACTCCGGAGCGGCCTGATAGCCGGTGCCGCCGGATCGGGTGATGCTGACGACCTCGTGGCCGCCGCGCACCAGGCGCGGGACCAGGAACGTGCCGATGTGCCCGGATCCGCCGATGACGACGATCTTCATGTGCTCTCTCCTTGTTCGGTGGCCGGCAGCCGGTAGCGTGCCGGGTCCCACAGCGCGAGGGAACGCAGGTACCCGCCCTGCACCGGGTCAGCCCAGGCGGCATCGTCGTTGTCCGCGAGGACCCACGTGCCCTCCTCCCACCAGAGATGATCGATCGCAGCAGGCCAGAGCTCCCGCTCGGCGGGGGTGAGAGAGACGTGCTGAGAGTACGCCCCGACGAAGGTCCGCCACTCGTGCGGCGCCATCATGCGCGCGGAACCGCCCGGGGACTCGTAGTGGAACAGGACGAGCGCCTCCGCGAGGTCGAAGAGGCGCGGCTCGACCCCGCCGTTGTCGGGGTCGACGAGCACGGGGCCGCGCGATGCGAAGACGAGGTTGGAGGCTTTGAAGTCCGAGCTCACACCGCATCGCGGCAGCTCCTCGTCGCGATCCTTCAGAAGGGGCCACGACCGTGACCACCATCGTTCGGCGAGGGCGGTGACGGCGGCACGGGCCTGGCGCGCGGCGTCCGGGGCGAGCTTCGCGTCGAACACCTCGCGCAGCCCGGTGAGGTCCTTGTCGACCTCTGCTCGACGGGTCCCGGGGTGCCCGTACTCCCCCAGCCCATCGGTGGGTGCGTCGCTCGCGTGCAGCCTGCCCAGCAGATCGCCCGCACTGCGGATCTGTCCGGAGCGACCTGCGTAGACCTCGCCCTCGATGAACGGGTAGACGACCCAGTGCTCCCCCGCGTGCTCGAGGGGCCCGCGGACCGGGCTGACGACGGGTATCCCACGCGTCGCGAGGGCGCGCGTCCACCGAGCCATCGCCTCGGCTCGGCGATCGGTGGCCTTGACGAGGACGGGCTCACCACCGGCCGTTCTCCCCCTGTGCACGCGGGCGAATCGCGTCAGGCTCACCGGCTCCAGTTCTGCGAGGTCGAAGAGCTCTCGGACCGCCTCGGGCGAGCCTGCAGCATGCGCCTGGGCTCCTGCGCTGTCCGTCTCGTCGGCCATCGGCCCAGCATGACCGGACCTCCCAGGCCTCGCAACGCGAATCCCGGGCGAGGGCGGAGCCCCGTGGCCCTCGGAATGCACGATGGCCAGGATCTATCTTGTTCTGGGCATCAGAACGACATGGATCCTGGCCATCGTGGCACCGACGGTCCGACGGGTCGGCGACCCGACCCGTCGGCGATCCGGCGGGCCGACACACGAGACGGGCGCGGCGCCCGGGCTCGTGGCCCGGGATCCGCGCCCGTCGGGTGCGACTGCGGCGGCTCAGGCCTCGACGAGCGAGCGGAGCACGTACTGCAGGATGCCGCCGTTGCGGAAGTAGTCCGCCTCGCCGGGGGTGTCGATGCGCACGACCGCGTCGAACTCGATCGGGTCGGCGCCCTCGCGGGTCGCGGTGACCTTCACGGTCTTCGGGGTCGCGCCGTCGTTGATGGCGGTGATCCCGGCGATGTCGAAGGTCTCCTCGCCGGTGAGGCCGAGGGACTCGGCGGTCTCGCCCGCGGGGAACTGCAGGGGCAGCACGCCCATGCCGATGAGGTTCGAGCGGTGGATGCGCTCGTAGCTCTCGGCGATGACGGACTGGACGCCCAGGAGCTTCGTGCCCTTGGCGGCCCAGTCGCGCGAGGAGCCGGTGCCGTACTCCTTGCCTGCCAGGACGACCAGCGGGATGTTCTTCTCGGCGTACGCCTGCGCCGCGTCGTAGATGAACTCCTGCTCACCGGTCAGGAAGTTCTTCGTGTACCCGCCCTCGACGCCGTCGAGCAGCTGGTTCTTGATGCGGATGTTCGCGAAGGTGCCGCGGATCATCACCTCGTGGTTGCCGCGGCGGGAGCCGTAGGAGTTGAAGTCCTTGCGCTCCACGCCGTGCTCGCGCAGGTAGCGGCCGGCCGGGGAGTCGGCCTTGATCGCGCCCGCGGGAGAGATGTGGTCCGTGGTCGTCGAGTCGCCGAGCTTGGCGAGCACGCGGGCGCCCGAGATGTCCTCGACCGGCTCCGGATCCTTGCCCATGCCCTCGAAGTACGGGGGCTTGCGCACGTAGGTGGAGTCACCCTCCCAGTCGAAGGTCGCGCCCTCGGGGGTGTCCAGCGAGCGCCAGCGGTCGTCACCCGTGAAGACGTCGGCGTAGTCGTCCTTGAACATCTCCTGGGTGATGTTCTCGGCGATCGTCTGCTCGACCTCGGTGGGCGAGGGCCAGATGTCGCGCAGGAACACGTCGTTCCCGTCCTCGTCCCGGCCCAGCGCGTCGTTCTCGAAGTCGAAGTCCATCGTGCCCGCGAGGGCGTAGGCGATGACCAGCGGCGGGGACGCCAGGTAGTTCATCTTCACGTCGGGGTTGATGCGGCCCTCGAAGTTGCGGTTGCCCGAGAGCACCGAGGTGACGGCGAGGTCGGCCTCGTTGATCGCGTCGGAGATCTCCGGCGCGAGCGGGCCCGAGTTGCCGATGCACGTGGTGCAGCCGTAGCCGACGAGCTGGAAGCCCAGCGCGTCGAGGTACTCGGTGAGACCGGACTTCTCGTAGTAGCCGGTGACGACCTGCGACCCGGGGGCCAGCGAGGTCTTCACCCACGGCTTCGAGACCAGGCCCTTCTCGACAGCGTTCTTGGCGAGGATGCCGGCGGCCATCATCACCGAGGGGTTCGAGGTGTTGGTGCAGGACGTGATCGAGGCGATCGAGACGATGCCGTGATCGATCGAGAAGTCCTTGCCCTCGACCGCGGTCGGCTTCGAGGCGCGGCCGTGGACCTTGAGGTCCAGCACGGGCGCGTCGCCGCCGGAGTCGTTGTCCGAGCCGAGCGAGGCCGGATCGGAGGCGGGGAACGTCCCCTCGTCCTCGGGGACCACGGTGCTCTCGGCCTCGGCCGGCTCCTCGTCGGCCGCGTAGCTCGGGAGCACCTCGCGGAAGCTCTCCTTGGCCTGCGTGAGGATGATGCGGTCCTGCGGGCGCTTCGGGCCGGCGATCGAGGGGACGACGGTCGAGAGGTCCAGCTCGAGGTACTCGGAGTACTGGGCCTCGGTCGACGGGTCGTGCCAGAGGCCCTGACGCTTGGCGTAGGCCTCGACGAGCGCGAGCTGCTCCTCGGAGCGGCCGGTGAGGCGCAGGTAGTCGACCGTGACGTCGTCGATCGGGAAGATCGCGCAGGTGGAGCCGAACTCGGGGCTCATGTTGCCGATGGTCGCGCGGTTGGCGAGCGGCACCTGGCCGACGCCCTCGCCGTAGAACTCGACGAACTTGCCGACCACGCCGTGCTGGCGCAGCATCTCGGTGATCGTGAGGACGACGTCGGTCGCGGTGGCCGCGGCCGGGATCTCGCCGGTCAGCTTGAAGCCGACCACGCGCGGGATCAGCATCGAGACGGGCTGGCCGAGCATCGCGGCCTCGGCCTCGATGCCGCCGACGCCCCAGCCCAGCACGCCCAGGCCGTTGACCATGGTGGTGTGCGAGTCGGTGCCGACGCACGAGTCGGGGTAGGCGCGCAGCACGCCGTCCACCTCGCGGGTCATGACGGTGCGGGCCAGGTACTCGATGTTGACCTGGTGGACGATGCCGGTGCCCGGGGGGACGACCTTGAAGTCGTCGAAGGCGGTCTGGCCCCAGCGCAGGAACTGGTAGCGCTCGCGGTTGCGCTCGTACTCGAGCTCCATGTTCTTCTCGAGAGCGTCGAGGCGGCCCGCGACGTCGATCATCACGGAGTGGTCGATGACCATCTCGGCGGGGGCGAGCGGGTTGATCCGCTCCGGGTCGCCGCCGAGGTCGGAGACGGCCTCGCGCATGGTGGCGAGGTCGACGATGCAGGGGACGCCGGTGAAGTCCTGCATGATCACCCGGGCGGGCGTGAACTGGATCTCGGTGTCCGGCTCGGCGCTGGGGTCCCAGGACCCGAGGGCGCGCACGTGGTCCGCGGTGATGTTCGCACCGTCCTCGGTGCGCAGCAGGTTCTCCAGCAGGATCTTCAGGCTGTAGGGGAGCTTCTCGTGGCCGTCGACGGTGTCGATGCCATAGATCTCGTACTCGGTGTCGCCGACGGCGAGGTTCTCCCTCGCGCCGAACGAGTTCACGGTGCTCACGGAGCGCAACTCCTTCGATTGTGGGGCGTGGTGCCATCGTAATCCGCAGGGGCGTGCGTGATCCGACGGCTCGCAGTGCTCGTCCGGCCCCCGATCAGGGAGTGTGCGGCGGCCGACGCCGGCCGTCCGCCCGGACTTTATCTCTTGACGTCAAGATAAATATATCATGACGCGCGCGTCAGGACCGCCACCGACTCGATGTGATGCGTGTGGGGGAACAGGTCGAAGGCGCGCAGGTCCTCGACCCTCCAGCCGGCCTCCTCGGCCGCCTTCAGGTCGCGCGCGAGCGTCGAGGGCTCGCAGGAGACGTAGACGATCCGCTCCCGGGTGCGCGCGCACAGCATCGCCATCAGCTCGGGTCCGAGGCCCGCGCGCGGCGGGTCGATGACCACGCGATCGGGGTCCTTCTCCTGGGCGCGCACCCACGCGGCGACGTCGGCCGTCTCGGCGCTCGCCTGCGGGAGGGCCGCGAGGTTCTCCTCGGCCAGCGCCCCGGCGCGGCGGTCGCCCTCGACGCTGAGCACGCGGCCCGCGGACCCGACCTCGTCGGCCAGCGCGGCCGCGAACAGCCCGACGCCGCCGAACAGGTCCCAGACGGTGTCGCCCTCGCGCGCCTCCATGTCGCGCAGCACCACGGAGGTGAGCACCTCGGGGGCCTGACGGTGGACCTGCCAGAAGCCCGTCGCGCCCACGCGGAACCGCCGTCCCAGGACCTCCTCGGTGACCATGCCGTCGCCCGAGACCGCGGTGAGGCCCGTCGGCCCCTTGACGGCGAGGTCGACGCCCTCGAGGCCCTCGGGGACCTCGAACCCGCCGGAGGCGCCGGTGCTTGCGGCCGAGAGGCCCCGACCGATGAGGACGACGGCGGGACGGCCGACGGACGGCGCGACCGCATCGACGGCCTCCAAGGCGTCGGGCAGCGCGAGATCGGGCAGGCCCAGCTCGCGGATCTCCTCCGCGGCCAGGGGGTTCTCCCCCACCGGGTGGACCTCGTGGGAGCGCCAGCCGCGCATGCCGAGCAGCCCGTCGGCCCCGCGGGTGAGGCGCACCCGGGTGCGCCATCCCAGTCCGTCGGTGTCGTGGGGCGCAGGCTCGACCTGCGCCTCCTCGGTCGCGAGGGTCGAGACGCCCGCACGGCGCAGCAGGTCCTGGAGGACCTCGGTGGCCAGGCGGCGCTGCGCGTGCAGGCCGATGTGCGCCCACTCGGCCCCGCCGACGCCGTCGGTCCCCGCCTCGGGCCAGACACTGGGCACGCGGTCGGGGCTGGGGTCGAGGATCTCGAGGGTCTCGGCGCGCCAGAAGCGCGCCTTCGCGGAGTTCTTCGCGTCCTCGAGCAGGCGCGCGACGACGGTCTCACCGGGGACTGCGCCGCGCACGAACACGACGCGGCCCTCATGGCGGGCCACGAACGTGCCGCCGGCGGCCGGGGCGCCGACCGTGAGCGTGAGCAGCCGTCCCAGCGCGGTCCGCTCGGGCTCGGCGCTCGCAGCGCGCCGCATGTCCCGTGCCATCGTCCTCACCTTCCCAGGAGCCGTGCGCTCCTCGCCTCCTCGCGCGCCCGGCGGGCGCGGCGATGGTCCTGTGCGGTGGCCGTGCCCGCGCTCGCCAGGATGTCGGTCTGCTGCGGGCGGTCGGGTCCGCCGTCCCGCCCGAGCTGCCACGGCACGCTCGCGACGACCACGCGCGGCAGGTGCGCGAGACGGTCGCCGAGACGGCGCACGGAGTGGTTGTGCAGGGGCGAGAGCCACCAGTGTCCCACCAGGAACAGGGGGAGGTAGACGATCACGACGTCGCGCGGGTTGCGCTTGAGCAGACTGCGCACGTGGGCGAGGACCGGACCGTTGACGTCCCGATAGGGAGAGTAGAGCACGCGCAGGGGCACCTGGATCCCCAGGGAGCGCCAGCGCTCGACGGCGCGTCGCGCATCGGCGTCCTCGTCGTGCACGGCGAAGGCCTCGAGGGTCGAGTGCCGAGCGGCGGAGGCGACGGACAGCGCGCGCATCGTGGGCCGGTCCAGCCCCGAGACCAGCACGATCGCATGGGAGCGGGAGGGCAGTGCGGTCGGGTCGTCCACGCCCTGGCCGGGCAGGCGGGGACCGATGAGCGTCCCCTCCCCCGTGGCCGACGGGACGGCGTCGGCGTCGCCTCCCGCGACGGCATCGGACCGGCCCGCGCCGTCCGCGTCCGCGCTCTCCCCCTCGGCCCCCTCGCCATCGGGACCGTCGCCGGCGAGCGCGGGAATCGCGAGCTGCGCTCGCACGGAGGCGTAGTGGCGCTCGATGAGGCTCATGAGCACCCAGAGCGCGCCCATGATCACGACCGCCGCCCAGGCGCCGTGCGTGAACTTCGTGGTGACCACGATGAGGAGCACGGCGCTGACGACGACGAAGCCGATGACGTTGACGACGCGGCGCAGGCGCAGGGTGCGGCGCATGCCGCCGCGGATCTCGAGGCGGATGGCGTGCGTGAAGTGGCGGACCATCCCCAGCTGGCCCAGGCTGAAGGAGACGAACACGCCCACGATGTACATCTGGATGAGCACGCTCACGCGGGCGCCGGTCCACCACACCAGGAGCCCGGAGGCGACCGCGAGCAGGATGATGCCGTTGGAGTAGGCCAGGCGGTCTCCGCGCACGCGCATCTGCTTGGGGAAGCTGCCGGCCGCGGCGAGCACGCTCGCGAGGTTGGGGAAGCCGTTGAAGGCGGTGTTCGCGGCGATGAACAGGACGATGCCGGTCACGGCGGTCACCGCGTAGAAGAGCAGGGACCCCGGGCCGGAGAGCGCCTGGGCGATCTGGCCGATGACCGGAAGCTGCTGGTAGTCGGGGATCGGGGCGCCGTCCCTCACGAGCTCGCTCGCGGGGTCCTCGACGTAGCGCACGCCCGTGCGGGCGGCCAGCGCGATGATCCCCAGGATCATCGCCGAGGAGATCGCGCCGAGCGCGAGCAGCACGATCCCGGCATTGCGCGCCTTGGGCGGACGGAAGGACGGCACGCCGTTGCCGATCGCCTCGACGCCGGTGAGCGCGGCGCTGCCGCTCGAGAAGGCGCGCAGCACGAGGAGCGCGCCGCCGAGCGCCGTGAGCCCCTGCGCGTAGCCGGGCTCGGCGACCAGATCGAGGTCCGCGCTCGGTGCGCGCCCGATGCCGCCGGTGAACGACTCGACCGCGCCGATCACGACCATCAGGCCGATCGCGGCGACGAACAGATAGACCGGGATCGCGAGCAGCGAGCTGGACTGGCGCACCCCGCGCAGGTTCACGAGCGCGATGAGGGCGATGAGCACGAGCGCGACCCACATCTCGTGGCTGTGCAGGAAGGGCAGGATGCCCGAGGTGTAGTTCGCGGCCTGGGCGACGGATACCGCGACGGTGAGCGCGTAGTCGACCAGCAGCGCGGAGCCGACCAGGCGTCCCGCTCCCCTGTTGAGGTTCGTGCGCACGACCTCGTAGTCGCCGCCCCCGCCGGGATACTCGCGCACCGTGTTGAGACCGGTGAGGACCACGACGGCCATCAGCAGCACGACGGCCACGGCGACCCACCAGCTGATGACGTAGCCCGTCACGCCCGCGAGGGCGAGGGTCAGCAGGATCTGGTCGGGGGCATAGGCGACCGAGCTCAGCGCATCCGAGGAGAAGGTCGGAAGCGCGAGCCGCTTGGGAAGGCGCTCCCGCGACAGTCGATCCGTCGCGAAGGCGCGCCCGAGGACGAGACGCTTGAGCGCGCCGGAGGGGCCAGGCACGACGCCCACTCTAGTTGCACAGACGGGGGCCGTCGTACCGACCCCGGAGGCGGGCGGGCGACGACCGCGGGCCCCTGCCCGGCCTCGGAGCATCGTCCTGTCCGTTCCTGCTCTCCACGCCGCTCCCGGCACACCGACTCCCGATGGGCGTCCCCGCGTGCATCGACGCATGCACCGCCGGTATCCCCGTCAGGGATACACCTGGACCTCGCCGCCGTCCACGAACAGCTCACTGCCCGTGATGAAGCTGGACTGGCTCGAGGCGAGGAACAGTACGGCGTCGGCGATCTCCGCGGGGTCGGCGGCACGCCCCAGCGGCGTGCTGCCCGCCAGCCGACCGACGAACTCGTCCGCCTGCTCCGGGTTCCCGGCGAGGCCGCGGAGTCCGGGCGTGTCGGTGGGACCGGGCACGACCGTGTTCACGCGCACCCCTCGCGGCGCGAGCTCCGCCGCCCAGACGCGGCCGAACTGGCGGACGGCCGCCTTCGTCGCGGAGTAGACGCCGAAGCCGGCCGTGCCGCGGCGCGCAGAGCTGGAACCGACGAGCACGATGCTGGCGCCGTCGTTGAGTATCGGGAGCGCTCGTTGCACCGTGAAGACGGTGCCCCGCACGTTGGTCCCGAAGGTGCGGTCGAAGGCCTCGGGCGTGAGCGAGTGCAGGGGCTGGTCCGCGTCTCCGCCTCCGGCATTCGCGAAGACGATGTCCAGCCGAGCGGCGTCTGCGGCGATTCGCGCGAACAGGGCATCGATGTCGTCCAGATCGGAGACGTCGTTCGGGACGGCGATCGCCTGATCGCCCAGCTCCCGGACGGATTCCTCGAGCGCCTCGCTTCGACGTCCCGTGACATAGACGCGTGCGCCCTCGGCGACGAAGCGCTGCGCAGCGGCGCGTCCGATGCCCGAGCTCGCGCCGGTGATCAGGGCTGTCCTGCCCGTGAGCTGACCCATGGTGGTCGTCCTCTCCAGTGGTGCGGGTGAGATGTCGGAGCGTCTGAGCTGTCCGCGCTCCAGAGAATGCGGAACGATTCCGGACCGCACGGTCCACAATAGGCATAATGGACCGGGCGGTCAAGAACGGGTAGAATGCCGCCATGGCGAGACCGCGGCAGTTCGACGAAGAAGCAGTCCTGTGCGCGGTCCGCGATCAGTTCTGGGACGCCGGGTATGCGGCGACATCGCTCCAGGACCTCATGCGGGTGAGCCGCCTGGGCAAGGGCAGCCTCTACGCCGCCTTCGGGGACAAGCACGAGCTCTTCTTGCGGGTCCTGCGCCGATACGCGGACTCGCTGGTCCTCGGCGTGCGCACGTCGATCGACTCGGCTCCCCGCGCGGTCGATGCTCTGCGCTCGTTCGTGCTGACCCCCGTGGCCAGCGACCCCGACGGCGACAGTGCGCGCCGCGGGTGCCTCCTCGCCAACAGCACCACCGAGCTGGCATCCGCCGATCTCGCGGTCCGGGCGGAGTCGCGTCGTGCCTATGGAGCCATCACCGAGACGCTGGCCATGGGTGTGGCGCGGGCCCAGGTCGAGGGCGACGTGTGCGACACCGCCGACTCCGTGGACGTCGCCCGGGCCCTCCTGGCCGCACAGCAGGGCGTGACCTTCATGGGGCGGACCGGGATACGGATCGAGGCGCTCACGGCGACGGCCCGATCACTGACGGAGCAGCTCCTGCCCGGGAAGAGCCACAGCGGCTGAGCCGAGGAAGTGCTCCGACCGGGCGACGCAGCATGTCGTTACCCCGTCGCCCCTCGGCCCCGCCGCGCGCGGCCGGTGTGCCTGCGGTCTATCGTGGCCCTGTGCACTTCGTGATCATGGGCTGCGGCCGCGTGGGGGCGATGCTCGCCCACAAGACCCTCAGCATCGGGCACGAGGTCACGGTGATCGATCGCGATCCCGTGGCCTTCCAGCGTCTGGGGCGGGACTTCCCCGGGCGCTGCGTGTCGGGCATCGGCTTCGACCGGGAGACCCTCGAGGAGGCCGAGATCCGCTCCGCCGCGGGCTTCGCGGCCGTCTCCAGCGGCGACAACTCCAACATCATCGCCGCCCGTGTGGTGCGCGAGGAGTACGGGCTGCGCAACGTCGTCGCCCGCATCTACGACCCGCGCCGCGCCGAGGTCTACGAGCGCCTGGGCGTCGCGACCGTGGCGACCGTGCGCTGGACGAGCGCCCAGATGCTGGGGCGTCTGATCCCCGGCGCCGCGAGCCGCGAGTACCAGGACATCTCCGGGAAGGTCACGATGATCGCCGTGGTGCCCGACGAGTCCTGGATGGCCACGCCGCTGGCCAGGATCGAACAGGAGACCGGGGCGCGCGTGGCGCTGCTCACCCGGCTCGGCGAGGGCGTGCTGCCGGGTCCCGCGACCCGCCTGCAGGAGGGGGACGTGCTGCACCTGATGGTGCCGACGCCGCGCCTGCCCGAGATCGAGAGCACCCTCGCCCATGCGCGCGGCGCCGACACCGGCGGCCCCGACGGGAGGGTCGGGACCGGCGGCGCCGAGGAGGAGACGCGATGAGGGTCGTCATCATCGGCGCCGGCAGCGTGGGCCGCTCGATCGCCCGCGAGCTGCTGACCAAGGGCCGCTCGGTCACGCTCGTCGACCGCTCCGTCTCCCCGGAGAAGCGCACCTCGGTCACCGGCGTGCAGTGGGTCGAGGGCGATGCGGCCGAGCTCGCCGTGCTCTCGGAGGCCGACGTGGCCTCAGCCGACGTGGTCGTCGCCGCGACCGGCGACGACAAGGTCAACCTCGTCGCCTCCATGCTCTCGAAGACGGAGTTCCTGGTGCCGCGCACCGTCGCCCGCGTCTCCCACCCCTCGAACGAGTGGATGTTCGGGGACATGTGGGGCGTGGACGTGGCGGTCTCCACTCCGCGCACGATGACGGCCCTCGTCGAGGAGGCCGTGAGCGTGGGGCGGATCGTGAAGATCTTCAGCTTCTCCGGCTCGCGCACCGACATGGTCGAGATCACGATCCCGCGCCGCAGCCCGATCGTCGGACGCCTGGTGGGCTCGATGCGATGGCCCGCCTCGTGCGTGCTGGTGGGCATCATCCGCGACGGGCAGCCGATCGCCCCGTCGGCCCACGACGCCCTCGAGGCGCACGACGAGCTCATGTTCCTCGCCGAGTCGGAGCACCTGCAGGCCCTCGAGGAGCTGCTCGCCCCGCCGAGCGCGCCGCAGGACCCCGAGGAGCTGCCGAGCATCCGCACCGAGGAGATGCCCAGCGTGCGCCCCGAGGAGCGCTGAGCGCGGACTCAGACCGTCGCGTCCGGCGCGCTCTCCGCCTCCGCCTCGAGGCGGGCGCGCACCGAGCGGTGCAGCATCCACACCAGCCACACCACGAGCGCGAACAGCGGCAGTCCCATGACGAGCTTCGCGACGCCGAGCGCGGCGACCTGTCCGCTCAGGTAGAGCGGGAGCTGCACGGCGAGCTTGAGCACGTAGAGGCCGACGAACAGCCAGGTCGCCTGCGTGTAGGCGCGCCGGGCGAGGGGCTTCCCGCGCCAGGCGGCGACGCGCGGGTCCAGGAGGCCGACGACGACGCCGACCAGCGGGTAGCGCGCCAGGATCGAGACCACGAGCACGGCGGCGGCCACCGCGTTCGTGATCAGCCCGGGCACGTAGAAGTCGGTGCCCTGTCCCGAGCGCAGCGCCCAGATCGCGCCGACGGCCACGCCGATCAGCCCGCCGAGCACCTGCGAGGGGTTCTGACGCTGCACGAGCCGCACCACGAGCGCGACCAGGACGACGGCCACGGCCGCACCGCCCGCGATCGGGATCGACCGGGTGATCACGAACAGCACCACGAACAGCGCCGTGGGCAGGACGGATTCGACGATCCCTCGCGGGCCGCCGAGGGCGTCGCCGACGGAGAACTCCTCGCCCGCGAGCACAGCGCCCATTCCCGAGCGCGGCGCGGCGTGGCCCGAGCGCGGCGCGGCGCGGCCCGGCCGCCCAGCGGTCGCGTCCTCGGTGCGCCGAGCGGCCCTCTCCTCCGGTCGCTGCGCAGAGCTCACGCGTCCTCCTCCTCGCCCGGCAGGCCGGTGATCTCGTAGCGCGGGTTGTACATGACCTTGTGGTGGCCGCGGCGGGCGGCCACGCCCTCGAGCACGAGCCGGGTGCCGGGTCCGACGCCGGGGATCCGCGACTGGCCGAGCCAGATCGCCGTCACGGTGCCGGTGCCGTCGAACACGTCGATCTCGAAGGACTGCGGGGCGCTCGTCGGCGGGATCACCATCGAGCTGACGAAGCCCGTGACGCGGACCTCCCGTCGACGCTCGATGTCCTGGGCGCAGTCGAAGCCGTCCTCCCGGGCGCGCCGGCCGGCCTCGCGGGCGTCGAGCACCTCGCTGTCCACGAAGTGGCCGCGCAGGCGCTCGGCGAGCTGCTCGGCGCGGCCGTGGCGCTCTCCCGCGCCGGCCCGCGCCTCCGCGGCCCGGGGATCCTGGTTCCGTGATTCCTTGGTCCTCATCGGGTCACCCTCAGCCGATCTCCGTGATCTCGGGCCCGCGCTCGAGCGGGTTCAGCGTGGTGTCCTCGGCGGGGACCAGACCGGGTCGCTGCCCGGGGAGGTTCAGCGGGATGAGCTCCTGGGGAGCCATGGCATCGCTGCCCCGCACCACCACGATGCGCGAGATCAGGGTCTCGAAGGCGTGCGAGGCCTCGGCGTCGCCGAGGGCCGGGCCGGAGAGGATCGCCCGCAGCAGCCAGCGCGGGCCGTCGACCCCGATGAAGCGCGCGGGCCGGTAGCCGACGCGGCCGTCGGAGCGCTTGACGGGCAGGCGCGCGATGAGCTCGGTGCCGAAGGGGCCCGGCCGGGTCTCCGCGGTGCCGCCCTGCTCGACGACGGAGCCGCGCAGCGAGGTGCGCACCTCGTCCCACAGCGCGCGCGACTTCGGGGCCGCGAACGCCTGGACCTGCAGCGAGGAGCCCTCGATGACGAGGTTCGCCCCGGTGACGGCCCGGGTGCGCTGGTCCATCTCCATGCGCAGCTCCATGCCCTCGATCATGGGCACGAGGAGCCCGCCCAGGTCGATGCGGTCCTCCTCGGGGGCATCGGCCGCGTCGAGGGGCCCGTCCTCGAGGTGGTCGCCGCCGAGCGCCTCGTCCGCGGCGGCGGGCTCCTGGGCCTGCGAGCCCGCCTGCTCGGGATCGCCCGCGGCATCGCCGGACGTCGTCGCCGCCGATGCGTCGTCCTTCTCGTCCGTCGACAGCGCCTGCTCGGCGGCGGCCTCGTCGTCCCTGTCCTCGGCCCTGCCTGTGTCCTCGGCGCTGCCTGTGTCCTTGTCCTTGCGGGAGAACAGTCCCATGCTCACTCCTTCCCGTCGGCGCCGGCCGCGGTCGCGGCGGCGCCCTCGGTCGAGATCACGGTCACGCCCGGATCCTCGGCGGCCCGCAGGCCGCCGCTCGAGCCGAAGCCGCGGTCGGCGCGCTCGCTCTCCTCGAGGTCGGCGACCACCTCGAGGCGCGGTGCGACGAAGGGCACCACCACGAGCTGCGCGATGCGGTCCCCGCGGTGGACCGCGAAGTCCTGCTCGCCGTCGAGGTTCACCAGCGGCACCCTGACCTCGCCGCGGTAGCCGGCGTCCACGACGCCGGGTCCGTTGAGGACGGTCACCCCGTGGCGCACGGCGAGCCCGGAACGCGGGCACACCAGGCCCACCGTCCCCTCCGGCAGGGCGAGGCTCACGCCCGTTCCCACCAGGGCCCTGCCCAGGGCGGGGATCACGAGGTCCTCGGAGCTGATGAGGTCGAAGCCGGCGTCGTGCGCGTGCGCGCGGTAGGGCAGCACGGCCTCCTCCGCGAGCACGACCGGCATGCGGGGCGCTCCCCCGGGCTCGGCCGCGGCCTGTTCGTCGATGGTCATGACTCCAGACTAGGCGCACCCGAGTGCCGCAGAATGCTCTCCGGTGCGCGTGAGACGATTGGCGCATGCCCGACGCCTCCGCCGACTCCGCCCGTCCCCGCACGCTCTCCGATGCCGCCCCGCTCCATCGCGAGAGGCTCCTGCCCAGCATCGGCGTCTGGATCGTGGGGGTCGCGTTCGGCAGCGTCCTGGGGGTCATCCTGGTGCCGCTGTCCCATGCGCTCTCGCTGGCCGTGGGGATCATCGGCGTCGTCGGCGTGTGCGTGATGCTCGCGATGGCGAGCCCGGTCCTCGAGGTCTCGGGCGCCGACCTGCGGGCGGGACGCGCGCAGATCCCCGTGGATCTTCTGGGCGAGCCCGAGGTCCTCGACAAGGACGGCTGGACTGTCGCGATGTCCGTGGGCTTCGAGCCGCTCGCCTTCCATCTCACGCGCGGGTGGGTGCACACGGGCGTGCGCGTGCCGGTGCTCGACGAGGCGGATCCCACTCCGGCGTGGGTGCTCTCCACGCGTCGGCCCGAGGATCTCGCCCTGGCCCTGCGCAGCGCGCGCTCCCAGCGCTCCTGACCCGCGGGACCCCCGCCCCCCGGTCTGCGGGGCTGATCCTCCGATAGGACCTGCGATCACGACGGGACGAGGAACGGGGCGGCACACCACATGGTGTGCCGCCCCGTTCTCATGAGCGCCGGCGCCGCAGGGCGCGGGATGCGTCCCCTCAGGCGCATTCCTTGCAGATGATGACCGTGCCCTCGACATGGTCGATCTGGCTGCGGTGCTTCACCAGGAAGCAGCTCCCGCAGGTGAACTCGTCCGCCTGGCGCGGGAGCACGCGCACGGACAGCTCCTCGCCGGAGAGGTCCGCCCCCGGGAGCTCGTAGCCGTCGGCGACCTCGGCCTCGTCCTCGTCGACCGCGGGGGTCGCGGCCTCGTTCCGGCGGCCCTTCAGCTCCTCGATCGAATCCTCGGAGGACTCGTCGTCGTTCTTGCGCGGTGCGTCGTAATCAGTGGCCATCGGAAGTCAATACCTCGATCAGGAGAAGAGTCGGGAGTCCGGGCACAAAAGGAGTGTCTGGCCTGCATGGCTGTCAGCTCCCCCGGCGTGCCCCTCGGTGTTGTCCACGCCGGATGCGGCGCGATTATTGCAGAGCGGGTGCCATATCACAACACGGAGGATCCGACCGGGTCCGGCGGGCGCGTCCGCCGAGGTCGCGGGCCGGGCGCGATCTATGATCTGATCACGTCGCGGACCATGCTGCGACGGGAGAGGACCACGATGCGAGAGCTCGAGCTCGACGGGATCCATGACGACGGCGAGCACATCGTCCTGCGCGATCTCGACGGCGAGCAGTACACGCTGAGGATCGACGAGGCGCTGCGCGCGGCCGTGCGCCGCGACCGACCGGCCCTGGGGCTGATCCAGTCCTCGGAGGCGACGGCGCTGCGCCCGCGCGAGATCCAGGCGCTGCTGCGTGGGGGCCGCACGGCCGACGAGATCTCCGAGATGGCCTCGATCGACGTGGAGCACGTGCGCCGCTACGAGGGCCCCGTCCTCGCCGAGCGCGGCTTCACCGCCGAGCGCGCCCGCACCTTCAAGGTCGACCGCTCCGGCGGCCCGGTCCTCGACGAGATCGTCACCGAGCGGCTGGCCGCCCGGCAGGCCCTCGAGGGCCTGCGCTGGGACGCCTGGCGCCTGCCGGACGGCACCTGGAACCTCGAGCTGGTCTTCCGCTCCGGCGGCCGGGATCGCGAGGCGCACTGGATCGCCGACATGACCCGCCAGGTCGTGGTCGCGGAGGACGACGAGGCCCGCTGGCTGAGCCTCGACGACGACGCGCTCGACCAGCCCGTCGCGGGTCGCGCGCGCCTCACCTCGCTCAAGAGCTCCGTCTACGACCAGGAGTCCGACGTCGACGGCGCCTCCGCCCGTCCCCGTCGCACCGCGCCGCGCAGCCTCGGCCGCCAGGCCCCTGCCCACGAGGACCACCCCTCGCGCGGCGCGAGCGGAGCCGGAGCATCGTCCGGCCCCTCCGCGCGCGGAGCGCGGGGCGACGCCATCGACGAGGACGCCCTGGACGCGCTCAACGCCCGCCGCGGCCTGCGGTCCGTCCCCGCCTCCCTGGACGACGAGCCGACCTGGTCCACCCTCGAGGAGGACGAGGAGCGCAGCACCCGCTCGGCCGACGAGGACGCGCTGCGCGAATACTCCGACTCCCCCCGCGAGGACCTTCCGGAGGACGTCGACGAGGACGACGTCGACGGCGGCGCCTCGGCCGATGACGAGGACCTCGAGGTCACCGGCGGCCCCGAGGGCGACGTCGGCACGGAGCGCGATGGCTCCGGCGGCGAGGACACGGGCGCCGAGCCGGAGCCCCTCGTGGTCCCGGGGCGCACGCTCGAGGAGTCCGTCGCCACCGGCGATCGCGGAGCGGAGGACGAGCCGTCCGCGGCCGCGGGCTCCGACGGGAAGGACCTCGGCTCCGGCGTCGCCCCCGCGGCGAACGACACCGTGGACCTGACTCCCCTTCCGGGCTTCGACGACGTCGCCTACTCCCCCGCGGAGGACGCCGACGGGCAGATTCCCGAGGGCGGCGACGGCCAGCAGGGCAAGGCCACGGGCCAGCGCTCCGGGAGCAAGGAGAAGAAGTCCGGCAAGGGCGAGAAGAAGTCGTCGTCCTCGCGGGCGAAGCGCTCGAGCATCCCCAGCTGGGACGAGATCGTCTTCGGCTCGAAGCACGACTGACGTCGGCCCCGGTTCCCGGGCTCCGTCGCTCCGAGGTCCGCTCACACCTCCACGGTGAGCAGCGGCACCAGGGACTCCGCACTCGTGAGCGAGCCGTGCACGCCGGTCTCCGGCCGGCGTGAGGATGCATGACGACGCGGGTCGTCGACGACCCATCGCCCGCGCGCCAGCACGATCGCATCGCCCACTCGGCCGTGGAGGTGCGGGGGGATCGAGGGGGACGTCCCAGGTCCCAGCAGCCCCGCGCCGAGCATCTCCTCGCGCGAGAGCACGACCGCGTGCTCCCCCACCGCCTCCCGCGTCGCCTCGACCAGGGCCGGGGCGTCCTCGGGACGACGGGCGAAGAGCACGAGCGCACGTGGCTCCCCCGCGACCATCGCGAGGCCGCGGCGCACCTGGGGGACGCGGGCGAGGTCGATCGTGCGCTCGGGGGCGGTGTCGACCATGCCGTGGTCGGCGGTCATGTGGACGCGCGTTCCCGTGGGCGCGCGCCGCAGCAGCGTACCGATCAGGGAGTCAGCGCCGGCCAGCGCGTCGCGCCAGGCGTCCGAGTCCACCCCGTGCTTGTGGCCGGCGTGGTCGACGTCGTCCACGTGCAGATGCACGAGCGCGTCGTCGCCGCCCGCGCGCAGGGCCGCGAGGGCCGCTCCCGTCCGGTCACCGCGCTCGGCCTGCGCGAAGAACTCCCAGCCGCGGAAGGCGCTCCCGGTGAGCAGGCTGCCGGCGTGCTTCGCGGGGGCGACCTGGAGGGCGCGCCGCCGTGTCCTCTCGGCGGGCACGGGGCACGGCATCCACTGCGCAGGATCGATGCCCGCGGCGCCCGTGAGCTGATTGACGGCCCGGCCGCTGCGCGGGTCCCGGGTGAGGTAGCCGAGGACTCCGTGCTCGAGCGGTGCGAGGCCCGTGATCAGGGAGGTCATCGCGGTCGCGGTCGTCGACGGGGAGACGGTGCGCACCGTGCGCACCTCGTCGCGCAGTCGGCGCAGGGTCGGGGTGAGCGCGAGGTGCTCCTCGAGCAGCTCGCTGCCCAGCCCGTCCACGAGGACCACGAGGTCGCGCCCGCCGTCGGCCCGCGCGAGCAGGGGCGGGACGATGTCGAGCTGGCCCGGGCGGTCGCCGCCCGCGAACGGCGCGGGCAGCAGGTCGGGGGCCGACGGGAAGGTCGTCCCGGCCCGGTCGCCGCGGCGGGAGGCGGAGGCGTCGCCTGCCGGGGTCATCCGACGGCGTCGATCGCGTCCAGCAGGCGGTCGTGGAAGCGCACGGCCGCGTCGACGGCGTCCTGGCCGTCGGCGAGCGCGCTCACGCGCAGCGCGAGATCGGCGGGCGCGAGAGTGCCGCTCCAGCCGTGCTCCGCCTGGCACTCGGGGTCGTCGCACCAGGCCCGCTCGACGTCCAGACGCCGACTGCCGCCCCAGGTGACCGCGAGGGTGACCTCGGCCTCGCTGCCGCGCACCCGCGTGCCGTCGGAGTCGAACACCTGGGACATGCCCGTGGTGTGCACACGGTCCAGGCGCACGCGCTCGGTGGTGGAGACGACCTGGCTGGGGTTGAGCTCGTCGGCCGGATCGTCGTCGAGGTGGGTGACCACGAGGTGGCGGTCGGTGATCACGAGGACCGTGAGGTGGCGCCGCACCTCGGGCCCGTCGAAGGTGGTCTCGGGCCGCACCAGGTGGGCGCGCACCGGCGCCGCGCGCAGGGCGCGCTGCACGCAGGCGGCGGCGGTCTGCGGGAAGTACCCGGCGCTCTCGAGCTCGCCGAGGAGATCCGTGGGAAGTGCGGTGGACATGGGGTCCATCCTTCCACGCGTGCACGAGGCCCGTGACCGCGCCCGTGACCGCTCGCGCACGCCCGGCCGGGTGCTCTCAGGCGCTCGCGGGACCGCTCAGGGTGCGGCGCAGGCTGTCGGTGCGGTTGGGCGCCTGGGCGACCTCGGCGCGGGCGCCGATGATCGTGCACCCTCCGCGGCCGACCACCACGGGGTGCAGCACGAGGGAGTGCAGCTCGGGCAGGTCCTCCGCCATGAGGCCCACGCGGATCACGAGGTCCTCGAGCCGGGCGCGGTCCGCGGCCGGCAGTCCCAGGTGGCCGCGGAGCTTCACGGAGGTCGCGGGGCCGTCGATGAGCCGGGTCACCGACTCGTCGTCGAGCGGCGGGATCGCGTAGGCGACGTCGTCGAGCAGGTCGGTCGCGTCCCCCGCCAGGGAGAAGGCGAGCACGGGCCCCAGGGACGGGTCCTCCACGCTGCGCACCACGACCGGGATGCCGGGGGGCGCCATCGCCTGGACGGCGAGGTCGGCGCTCGAGAAGGCGAGGTCGCGGCGCATGGCGGCGAAGGCGTGGCGCAGCTGCACGGCGTCGGGGATGTCCAGGCGCACCCCGCCGAGGTCGCTGCGGTGGCTGAGCACGGGGTGGGTGCTCTTGAGGGCGATGGGATACCCGATCTCCGAGGCGGCGCGCACGGCGTCGTCGGCATCGGCGACGGTGCGGGAGGGCAGCAGGTGCAGGCCGTAGGTCTCGAGCAGGGCCGAGGTGCGCTCCTGGTCGAGCGCGCGGGGCGCCGTCCCCTCGGCTCCGGGCGCGGAGATCTCCGTCTGGACGATGCGGCGGGCCGCCTCCCGGTCGATGCCCTCGCGGGAGGCGGGAAAGGCGGGCTCCTCCCCGCCGACGGCGCCGCGCCGGGCGGCGAGCATGCCCGCGGCCGCGCGCACGGCGAGCACCGGCGTGGGGTGCAGCGGCGGCATCTCGTCGTCGGCGCGGGTGGCCCGCTCGAGGGACTCGAAGCGGTCGAGGTCGGTCACCGCGCACACCACCAGGCGCACGTCGGCCCCGCGGGCGGTGCGCGCCATCCGCGCGAGGGAGGCGGAGAGATCCTCGCCCAGGGCGTCGAGGACGGCGAGGACCACCACGTCCACCTCGCCGAGCGCCGCGAGCGAGGTGAAGGCGCGCTCGACGAAGCGGGGGTCCGTGCTCAGCAGGGCGCGGCGCTCGTCGCGCACGACGCGCAGCCCGGCCGCGTCGGCCGCGCCCCGCAGCGACTCCCCGAGCGCCGCCGTGTTCGCGAGCAGCCCGACGCGGTCGCCGGGCGGCACGCCCTGGCGGTCGAGGGCGTCGACGACGTCCGTGAGCTGGTCGACGCTGAGGGTCGGCACGACCCCAGCGGAGAGCAGGACCTGGTCCAGCGCCCGTCGGGGCAGCTGGGAGGAGCGCACGTCGTGCCCGGGAGGGGCCGCCGTCGTGGTCCCCGGCGGGCGCAGCACCACGAGCGGCCTCTTCCGCGTGATGCGCCGCGCGATGCGCGTGAACTTGCGGGGGTTGCCCATGGACTCGAGCGAGAGCGCGATGACGCGCACGTCCTCGTCGTCCTGCCAGTGCTGGAGGGTGTCGTTGAGGGAGACGTCGGCGCGGTTGCCCACGGACACGAACTCGTGCACGCCGATGCCGCGGGACTCGACGCCGCCCAGCAGCATCGCCGAGAGCGCCCCGGACTGCCCGGCGAGCGCGACGCCTCCCGCGCGTGGGAGGTGCGGGACGAGGGAGGCGTTCAGGGAGTGCTCCCCGGTGCGCAGGAACCCGAGGGAGCCGGGCCCCAGGACGCGCACGCCCTCGCGGCGCGCCGCGCCGACCAGACGGCGCTGCAGGGAGGGCCTCTCCCCCGCGCCCGACGGATCGGCCCCGCGACCCCCGGCCGTTCCGCTCCCCGCGGTCTCGGCGAAGGCCTCGGTGGGCAGCAGCACGGCGCGCACCCCGGCGCGCCCGCACTCCTCGACGGCGGCGATGCAGTCCTCGGCGCGCGCGAGGGCGATGACGGCGAGATCGACGGGCCCGGGGACATCGGCGATCCGGGAATAGGTGCTGTGTCCCTGCAGCTCGAGGGCGTCCCGGGCGACCACGTGCAGCTCGCCGTCGTAGCCGGCCTGCTCGATGTGCCGCAGGATCCTCCCGCCCATCGAGTCGCGATGGGAGGAGACCCCGAGCACGGCGAGGGAGGCGGGGTGCAGCATGCGCTCCATGGCGCGGGCCTCCGCACGGTGCTCGCGCTCGGCGATCACGGCGCGGGAGCGCTCGGTGGGGTCGATGCTGAACTCGACGACGACCACGCCGTCGTCGTAGGTGCGGCGCACGTCGAAGCCCGCGTCGGTGAACACGTTGATCATCCGGCTGTTCTGCGGGAGCACGTCCGCCACGAACGTGGCGACCCCGCGCTCGCGCGCGGCAGCGGCGAGGTGCTCCAGGAGTACGGATCCCAGTCCCTTGCCCTGCTGGGAATCGGCCACGTTGAAGGCGACCTCGGCCTCGGAGGTGCCCTCGAGGCGGTCGAAGCGGCCGACGGCCACGATGTCCTCGCCGATCAGCACGATCAGGGCGACGCGGTCGCGGTGGTCCACGACCGTGAAGCGCGTGAGGTCCCGCGGGGAGAGCTCCGGCATCGGGGCGAAGAAGCGCAGGTACCGGGAGTGCTCGGACTGCGCGGTGTGGAAGCGCTGGAGGGCGTCGGCGTCGCTCGGGAGGATGGGCCGCAGGTGGGCGGCGCTGCCGTCGCTGAGCGCGATGTCCGCCTCCCAGTGGGCGGGGTAGGCGGCGGAGGCCGCGGTCGCCCCGGCGCCCGCGCCGGAGCCCGCGTCGCGTCGTGCTCCCATGCCCCGATCATACTGAGCGCCCGCCGCCCCGGGTGCGGGTCCATGGTCCCTACGGTCCTCGGCGGGAGGTCCCGCCGGCCGCGCGAGCGGGCACCGCGGTCGCGCGAGCGGGCACCGCGGCCGCGGCGTCGGCGACATCACCGCCCCCGCCTGCACGGTTCCTGGGCACGGATACGGCAGGATGAACGTCATGGCACGACGCAGCAGCACCGCAGGCAGCGATGAGGACGAGAACATCGACGGCGTCGTCGTCGATGTCGACGTCACCAGCGAGATGGAGACCTCGTACCTCGAGTACGCGTACTCCGTCATCTACGCGCGCGCCCTGCCCGATGCCCGCGACGGCCTGAAGCCGGTCCAGCGCCGGATCCTGTACATGATGGACGACATGGGGCTGCGCCCCGATCGCGGGCACGTCAAGAGCCAGCGCGTGGTCGGCGAGGTGATGGGCAAGCTCCACCCCCACGGCGACAGCGCGATCTACGACGCCCTGGTGCGCATGGCGCAGAGCTTCTCGATGCGCATGCCGCTCGTGGACGGCCACGGCAACTTCGGCTCGCTCGACAACGGCCCGGCCGCCGCCCGCTACACCGAGGCGCGCATGGCGAAGGCCGCGCAGCTCATGACGGCCTCGCTCGACGAGGACGTCGTCGAGATGATCCCGAATTACGACAACCAGCTGCTGCAGCCCTCCGTGCTCCCTGCGCAGTACCCGAACCTTCTGGTCAACGGCGCTTCGGGGATCGCCGTCGGCATGGCCACGAACATGGCGCCCCACAACCTGGTGGAGGTCATCGCGGCGGCCCGCCACCTGATCACCCACCCCGACGCCGACCTCGAGGACCTCATGCGCCTGGTCCCCGGCCCGGACCTGCCCACGGGCGGGCGGATCGTGGGCCTCGACGGGGTGCGCGACGCGTACCGCACAGGACGCGGCTCCTTCAAGATGCGCGCGACCACCAAGGTCGAGAACATCACCAGCCGCAAGAAGGGCATCATCGTCACCGAGCTGCCCTACCAGGTGGGGCCCGAGCGCTTCGCCGAGAAGCTGCGCGACGCCGTGCAGTCCAAGAAGGTCCAGGGCATCAGCAACTACCAGGACCTCACCGACCGCCGCCACGGGCTGCGCCTCGAGCTCAAGGTGAAGTCGGGCTTCAACCCGGACGCGGTGCTGCAGCAGCTCTACCGCTTCACGCCGATGGAGGAGTCCTTCGGCATCAACAACGTGACGCTCGTCGAGGGGCAGCCGCGCACCCTCGGCCTCAAGCAGCTGCTCGAGGTGTTCATCGCGCACCGTCTGGACGTCGTGCGCCGCCGCACCGCCCACCGCCTGGGCAAGCGCAAGGAGCGCCTGCACCTCGTCGAGGGTCTGCTGATCGCGATCCTCGACATCGACGAGGTCATCCAGATCATCCGTGCGGCCGACGACGGCGAGCGCGCCCGCACCGCCCTGATGGCCGCCTTCGACCTCTCCGAGGCGCAGGCCGAGTACATCCTCGAGCTGCGCCTGCGCCGCCTCACGAAGTTCTCCCGCATCGAGCTCGAGACCGAGCGCGACGAGCTGCGCGCCGAGATCGAGCGGCTCGAGGAGATCCTCGCCTCCGAGGAGCTGCTGCGACAGGTCGTCTCGGACGAGCTCGCGCACGTCGCCGCCGAGCACGGGACCCCGCGCCGCACGGTGCTCCTGGAGGCGGGATCGCAGCAGGCGACCTCGCAGGCCGCACCGCTCGAGGTCGCCGACGAGCCCTGCCGCGTGCTGCTCTCCGGCAGCGGGCTCATCGCCCGCACGAGCGACGCGGAGGACGTGGTCCGCGAGGGCGGCCGCTCCTCGCACGACGTGGTCGTCGCCGACGTCCTCACCACCGCCCGCTCCCAGGTGGGCGCGGTGACCAACCTCGGGCGCCTGCTGCACGTGGGTGTCGTGGAGCTGCCCGCGCTCGCCCCGACGGCGGGCCCGCCGAGCCTCGCGGGAGGCACGAAGCTCTCCGACCTGCTGACCCTGGAGAAGGGCGAGAGGGTGATCGGGCTCGTGCGCGCGGCGGGCGCGGATCTCGAGCGCGGCGGCAGCCTGGCGCTCGGCACGCGCCAGGGCGTCGTCAAGCGGGTGACGCTCGACTTCCCGCGCGGCGACGGCTTCGAGATCATCTCGCTCAAGGATCGTGACGAAGTCGTGGGGGTCGTGGACCTGCCCGAGGACTCCGCGGCGGGCGACACCGACCTGGTCCTCATCACCTCCGACGCCCACCTGCTGCACTTCCCCGCCGCAGGGGTGCGGCCGCAGGGCCGCGGCGCGGGCGGCGTCGCCGGCATCAAGCTCGCCGAGGGCGCGCACGTGGTCTCCTTCGGGGCTGTCGACGTCACCCGCGAGGCGGAGGTCGTGACGATCTCCGGCACCTCGGGCGCGCTGCCGATGACCCAGACGGGATCCCTGAAGGTCAGCGCCTTCACCGAGTACCCGGCGAAGGGCCGTGCGACCGGCGGCGTACGCTGCCACCGCTTCCTGCGGGGCGAGGACGCGCTGATCGGCGCCTGGGCCGTCAACTCCCCCGCCCGCGCCTGCTCCGAGGCCGGCCAGCCCGTGGACCTGCCCGGCCCCGTCGGGCGGCGCGACGGCTCGGGCTCTCCGGTCGCGGTCCCGATCGCCGCCGCCGGCTGACGGAGCCCTCGAGGCGTTCCTCCACGAGTGATCCCGCCACGAGTGATCCCGCCGTGCGCGATCGGTCCCGGGGACGCCGGATGCTCCGGACGGATTCGTCCCCACCCCTGCACCCACGGGCCGAAACGGTGCGACCATAGGGGCATGAGCACCACGACCAGCCCCGAAGACCTGCCCCAGGGAGTCACCCTCGAGGACCTGCACGGCACGCCCGCGCTCGTGGTGGACATCCCGGCCTGCTCCGCCGTCATCCACCTCGACGGCGCCCACCTGACCTCCTGGGTGCCCGACGGCGAGGACGACGTGCTGTGGACCAGCCCCGACGCGGTCTACGCGGAGGGCGAGCCGATCCGCGGCGGCATCCCGCTCATCGGCCCCTGGTTCGGACCCGGCCGCGACGGGCGCACCACGCCCTCCCACGGCTGGCTGCGCAACCACCGCTGGGAGGTCGTCGCGGGCGAGCACTTCCACGGCTGGGCCGACGAGGACGCGGACGTGGTGCATTCGGACTCCGTCGCGATCACCCTGGGCCTCGAGGGGGCGGATCCCTCCGGGCAGGGCGTCGCCGCGCAGGTGCAGTTCGTGATCGGCGCGGATCATCTCCAGGTGCGTCTGGACGTGACCGCCGGCGACGAGCCTCTCGAGCTCGAGGCCGCTCTGCACACGTATCTCTCCGTGGGCGACGTCGAGGCGGCGCGCTTCACCGGCCTCGCCGGCGCCTCCTACCTCGACAACCTCCGTGACCTCACGCCGGCCGTGCAGGAGGGCGAGCCCGAGATCGACGGCCCCGTGGACCGGGTGTACGAGGTCTCCGGTCCCGTCACCGTGCACGACCCGGTGCTCGAGCGCGACATCGTGGTGAGCCCGCACGGCTCGAGCCGCACCGTGCTGTGGAACCCGTTCAGCGACGGCGCCGCGCACCTCGACGACATGCCGCTCGATGCGTGGAAGCAGTTCGTGTGCGTGGAGACCGCCGTCGCCAAGGACGGCTTCGTCTCCCTCGCCCCCGGCGCGACCCACTGCCTCAAGGCGCGCTACGAGGTCGCCCGGAGCTGAGCCCGGACGCTCGGAGCGCCTGCTCGGCGGGCGCGGACGACCGGCCGTCGTCGGACCCGCGAGGTCACCCGACGGGTGCCGTCAGCGGACGGGCAGACCGTCGGCCGCGAGGGCTTCCTTCGCCTGGCCGATGGTGAGGGTGCCGAAGTGGAAGACGCTCGCGGCGAGCACGGCGTCGGCGCCCGCCCGCACCGCCGGCGGGAAGTCCTCCGCGCGGCCCGCACCGCCCGAGGCGATGAGAGGCACGTCCGCCGCCGCACGGGCGGCGCGGATCAGCTCGAGGTCGAATCCGCTGGTGGTGCCGTCGGCGTCCATCGAGTTCAGCAGGATCTCGCCGGCGCCGCGCTGCGCGGCCTCGGCGATCCAGGCGATCGCGTCGATGCCGGTGCCGCGGCGGCCGCCGTGGGTGGTGACCTCGAAGCCCGAGCCGGAGCGCGCGGGGCCGTCGGGCGTCTCCTCGGTGACGCGGCGGACGTCGGCCGAGAGCACGAGCACCTGGTTGCCGAAGCGCTCGGCGATCTCCGTGATCACCTGCGGCCGGGCGATGGCGGCGGTGTTCACGCCGACCTTGTCGGCTCCGGCGCGCAGCAGCTGGTCGACGTCCTCCGCCGAGCGCACTCCCCCGCCCACGGTGAGCGGGATCAGCACCTGCTCGGCGGTGCGCCGCACCACCTCGAGCATGGTGCCGCGTCCGCTCGCCGAGGCGCTCACGTCGAGGAAGGTGAGCTCGTCGGCCCCCTCCTCGCCGTAGCGGCGGGCGAGCTCGACCGGATCTCCGGCGTCGCGCAGGCCCCTGAAGTTCACGCCCTTGACGACGCGGCCGTCGTCGACGTCGAGACAGGGGATGACGCGGACGGCGAGGCTCATGCGTCGATCCTCTCGCGGTCCAGCTCCTCGGCGCCCTCGATGATGAACTGCTTGCGCGGGGCGACGTCGCTGCCCATGAGCAGGTCGAACATCGAGGCGGCGGCCTCCGCGTCCTCGATGCGCACGCGGCGCAGGGTGCGGTGGCGCGGGTCCATGGTGGTGTCGGCGAGCTGGTCGTCGTCCATCTCCCCCAGGCCCTTGTAGCGCTGGATCGGCTCCTTGTACCGCTTGCCGCGCTTGTCCAGGCTCTTCAGCAGGCGGTTCAGCTCGTTCTCCGAGTACGTGTAGACGTACTCGTTCTTCTTCTTGCCGCCGTGGATGATCTCCACGCGGTGCAGAGGCGGCACGGCGGCGAAGATCCGCCCGGCCTCGAGCATGGGCCGCATGTAGCGATGGAAGAGGGTCAGCAGCAGGGTGCGGATGTGGGCGCCGTCGACGTCGGCGTCGCTCATCATGATGATCTTCCCGTAGCGCGCCTGCTCGAGGTCGAAGGTGCGCCCGGATCCCGCGCCGAGCACCTGGATGATCGCCGCGCACTCGGTGTTCTTGAGCATGTCGGTGATCGAGGCCTTCTGGACGTTCAGGATCTTGCCACGGATCGGCAGCAGCGCCTGGAACTCGGAGTTGCGCGCGTTCTTCGCGGTGCCCAGTGCGCTGTCGCCCTCGACGATGAACAGCTCGGAGCGCTCGACGTCGGTCGAGCGGCAGTCGGCGAGCTTCGTGGGCATCGTCGAGGACTCCAGGGCGTTCTTGCGGCGGGAGACCTCCTTGTGCATGCGCGCGGCGATGCGGGCGCGCATCTCGGAGACCACCTTGTCCACGACGAGCGCTCCCTGCTCCTTCTCCTCCTTCTTGCTGGAGGTGAGGAAGCCGGTGAGCTGCTGCTCGACGACCTTGGAGACGATCTGGCGCACCGCGGGGGTGCCCAGCACCTCCTTCGTCTGGCCCTCGAACTGCGGCTCCTCGAGGCGCACGGTGACCACGGCCGTCAGTCCCGCGAGCGCGTCGTCCTTCTCGATCTTCTCGTTCTTCGCGTTGAACTTCACGCGGCGCGCCTGATTCTCGACCTGCTTGCGCAGCGTCTTCAGCAGCGCCTGCTCGAAGCCCGAGGTGTGGGTGCCGCCCTTGGGGGTCGCCACGATGTTCACGAAGGACCGCAGGGTGGTGTCGTAGTCGGCGCCCCAGCGCAGCGCGACATCGACCTCGCATGTGCGGTCGACGTCCTTGGAGACCATGTGGCCCTTGGAGTCGAGCACGGGGATGGTCTCCGTGTAGTCGCCGCTGCCCTGCAGGCGGATCACGTCGGTGATCTTCTGGTCCTGCGCGAGGTACTCGACGAACTCGGAGATGCCGCCGTCGTAGCGGAAGGAGCGCTCCTCGTCCTGATCGGGGCTGCGCTCGGGCCGACGGTCCGAGATCGTGATCCCCAGGCCCGGCACCAGGAACGCGGTCTGGCGCGCGCGACGCACGAGCTCCTCGCTCGAGAAGTGGGAGCCCTTGATGAAGATCTGGGGATCGGCCCAGTAGCGCACGCGTGTGCCCGAGACGCCGCGCTTGACCTTCCCGACCCTGCGCAGCTCGGCGGGGCCGTCGGCGGCGGTGAACGGGGCGTCGGGCCCCGGCCCGTCGGCCCCGTCGGCGAAGACGCCTGGGACGCCGCGCTGGAAGCTCATGGCATAGGTGACCCCGGCGCGGTCGACCTCGACGTCGAGGCGGGCCGACAGCGCGTTGACGACGCTCGCGCCCACGCCGTGCAGACCGCCCGAGGCGGCGTAGGAGCCGCCGCCGAACTTCCCGCCCGCGTGCAGCTTCGTGTAGACGACCTCGACGCCGGTCAGGCCCGTGCGCGGCTCGGTGTCGACGGGCACGCCGC
Organism: Brachybacterium sp. NPDC056505; assembly: GCF_042794925.1. Lineage (NCBI taxonomy): Bacteria > Bacillati > Actinomycetota > Actinomycetes > Micrococcales > Dermabacteraceae > Brachybacterium > Brachybacterium sp. NPDC056505. The sequence continues at coordinate 40,292 of NZ_JBHTSV010000008.1, read as the reverse complement.
GCCCGGAGTCGCGGACCTCGACGGAGGCGTCCTCGTGGAGGATGACCTCGATGCTCTCGCCGTTGCCGCCCAGGGCCTCGTCCACGGAGTTGTCGAGGATCTCCCACAGGCAGTGCATGAGGCCGCGCGAGTCCGTCGACCCGATGTACATGCCCGGGCGCTTGCGGACGGCCTCGAGGCCCTCGAGCACCTGCAGATGGCGGGCGTCGTAGGCGGCCTGCTTCGAGGCGGTCTTCGCGGGGGCCTTCGTCGAGCTCTTCGCGGCGGGCTTCGCGGATGACGACGCGGAGCGCCCCTGGGACGAGGAGTCGGCGGCCGGGGTCTCGGAGGACGCGGTGGTGTCTGACACGCGCGTCATTCTACGGCGGCGAGCCCGACGACCAGGGCCGACGGGCGTCCCCGGCGTGGCGGGGCGCACGGGCGTTGCGCGGTGAGCGAACCGGAGGCGCGGATCACGCCGCGAACGCCCGCGCGGTGCTTGAATGTGGGGCATGAACACGACCGTCGAAGCCCCGCGACTGACCGCGCACGACCGCTGCGACCGCTGCGGCGCCCAGGCCTACGTCAAGGTCTCCCTCTCCGCCGGTGGCGAGCTGCTGTTCTGCGGGCACCATGCCCGCGCGCACGAGGACGCCTTCCGTCCGCTCGCCTCGGAGGTCATCGACGAGACCGAGCGCCTGCACGCCCGTCCGGTGCCGGTCGAGGACTGATCCCGCACACGACCTGACTCCCGAGGGCCCCGCATCCGCCGAGGATGCGGGGCCCTCGCGCGTCCGGCGGGCCCCGATCAGCGCGTGCCGTCGCCGCGCAGCGGGATCGCGGCGCCGATCTCGGGCAGGACCGTCTGCACGCCGTCGACCTCGAGGCGCTCGGGGTGGAAGCCGTGCAGGGCGATCACCCGGGCCGGAGCGATCCGCTCGACGATCTCGCGCAGGGCGAGCGGGCCAGCATGCCCCGAGGACCCGGCCGGGACCGTCGTGAGCCCGAGGCGTTCGAGCCAGTCCTGCCACACGTCCCAATCGCGCATGAACGGTCCCAGCGGCTCGCCCTGCGAATGGATCCAGGCGCTCGTGGGCCCCAGCGGGAGATCGAGCAGGGAGGTGAAGTCCTCGGCATCGATCTGGACGAGGAAGCGCCCGGGGGCCGCCAGGACCTCGTCGATGTCGACAGTGCGTGCCGCGTGCGGCCCGCGACCGGTCGCGAGCTCCCCCGCCCGGCGCTGGCTCCCGGACTGGGGTCGCGTCCCGTCCCAGGTGACGACTCCCCCGATGCCCATCGCGGTGAGCACGGCGGCGTGGCGTCCCGGCCACACGAGCGTGCGACCAGCGTCGGCGGCGGCATGGATGAGCAGTGCGGCGCGGTCGACGTCCCGCTCGTACGCGCTGAGCAGCATGAGGTCCTCGCTGCCGGTCAGCGCCTCGGTGACGACGCGCGCGATCTCCTCCTCGCTGCGGGGCTCGGGAGGCAGCGGGTCGAAGCTGAGCATCGTCGTCTCGCACACGAGCACGTCGGCCCCGCGCGCGGCCTCGAGGAAGGCGCGCGTGTGCGCCCCGTCCTCGCGGTGCAGGTTCACGTCCCCGGTGTAGGCGAGGACGCCGTCGGAGGCGCGCACGATGGTCCCGATCGCACCGCGCACGTCGTGGTCCACCCGGTGCACGGTGACGGCGAGATCCTCGACGGCGACCTCCTGCCCCTCCGCGATCGGGGTGAGGCGAGCGGCCGTGCCCGGCGTCGTAGCACCCGCCTCCTCGAGGGCGCGGTGCAGGGCGATGGTGTCGGGATGGGCGAGGACGCGGACCTCGGGCCGCAGGTGCGCCAGGAGTCCGTCGTGGTCGATGTGGGCATGGGAGAGGACGACGACGAGCGGTCGGTCATCCGCGGCCGCGAGCGCGTGCACCTCCTGCGCCCCGGGGCCGACGGCGCGCAGCTCCTCCGGCGCGAACAGCCCGGTGATCCGCGGCGCCGCACCGAGACGCAGGCGATCGGCGAGGCCGTGGCCCCCGCGCGCACGGGTGCTGTCGCGCAGCAGGTCCGCCTCGCCCGGGATGTCCTCGCCGATGTCCAGCAGCACCCGGGCGCGCGCGGTGCTGATCAGCACCTTGGTGCCGCCGATGACGCGCACCCCGCCGTGGATCTCGATGCTCGTGCCCGTCGGGTCGTCCATCGGCTCGCTCCTCGTCGTTCCCGTCGGCCGGCTCCCCCACCCGCTCTCCCGCCCGTTCATCCGCGCACCGCCCCGTCGGTCGAGAAGGCGCCGCGCACGAAGTACTTCTGGAGGAACAGGAAGAGCAGGATCACCGGGATCGTCGTGAAGACGACCGCGGCGCTCATCCCGGTCCAGTCGTTGCCGTTCTCGGACTGGAAGGTCTGCAGTCCCACTTCGATGGGGCGCAGCTGATCGGACTTGGTCATGAAGTACGGCCAGACGAACGAGTTCCAGGACCCCATGAAGGCGTTCAGGCCCACCAGGATCATCGTGGGCACGGCGAGCGGCCCGGCGACCTGCGCGAGCATGCGCACCGGGCCCGCGCCGTCGAGCTCGGCGGCCTCGAAGATCTCGGCGGGAAGGGTCTGGAAGAACTGCCGCAGCAGGAAGATGCCGAACACGGACGCGCCCCACGGGAGGATCTGGATCGCATAGGTGTCGTAGAGGCCCATCTTCTGGGCGAGCAGGAAGTTCGGCACCAGCAGCACCGTCTGCGGGACCATCATCACGCTCATCACCAGCAGGAACAGCACACCGCGGCCGCGGAACCTCATGCGTGCGAAGGCGAAGGCCGCGAGCAGTCCGGTGAGCAGCGTCAGGGCGACGACGCACACCGCGATGAAGACGGTGTTGCCGAAGTAGCGCGGCCAGGGCGCGGCCGCCCACGCCCGCGCGTAGTTCTGCGCGGCGGCCTCGATGTAGTGGCCCCATTCGCCGGGCGGTCTGATCCGCGGCGGCAGGGTGTACACGTCGTCGGGCGTGGACATCGAGGTGTACAAGGTCCACAGCAGGGGGAAGAGGAAGGCGAGCGCCGCGAGGGCGGCGAGGGCCGACAGCACCCGCTGGGCGGGGCGGGTCCGGCGGCGCCTGCGCGGGATCTCCTCCCCCGTGCTGCTGCGCAGCGTGGTGCTCGTGCTGGTCATCGGCTCGCTCGCCTCCCCGTCCCTCGTGTCACCCGTGGTCCTCGTGGTCCCCGCCCGCGCCGCGTCAGCCCAGCGCCTCGGCCTTCTTCTGCGCGTCGGCGAGGGCGTCGGCCGGCTTCGCCTTGCCCTGCAGGGCGTCCTGGAGGGCGACGGACAGCAGCCCCGAGGCCTCGGTGACGCTCGTGACCGGCGGCAGGGCGCGCGCGGTGTCGAGCTGCTTGACGGCGTCGGTGATCCACGGGCGCTCCTCGACGACCTTCTTCATGGCGTCCTGCTCGAGGGAGGCGGAGCTGACGGGCAGGTAGCCGGTGGCGGCCGCCCAGGAGGCCTGCTGCTCCGGCGTGGTGATGAACTGCATGAACTCCCAGGCGGCGGCGCGCTCCTGATCGCTCGCATCGGCGAACAGGACGATGTTCGTGCCGGCCAGCTGGTTCGCCGCACCGGAGGGCCCCTCCGGGAGGGCGCTCACGCCCATCTCGAACTTCCCGCCGACGGCCTGCTCGTTGAACGGGAACGAGGCCACGGAGGAGACGTCGAAGGCCCCCTTCTCGGCGCCGAGGGCCTCCTGGCCGGGGTAGCCCGAGGCGATCGCGAGGGCGCCCGCGTCCTTGAGGTCCACGAGGTACTCGAGGGCCTTCACGCAGCCGTCCTCGGAGAACTGCGGTGTGCCGTCGTCGGCGAAGACCGTGCTGCCCATGGACTCGGCGAGGATCTCGTAGAGGGCGGTGCCGCCGGCCGGCCCCTTGGCGCTGCCAGGGTCGATGGACAGGGCGACCACGCCGTCCTTCGAGACGTCCTTGCTGACCTTCGCGAAGTCGTCCCAGGTCTTCGGCTCCTCCTTCACCATCTCCGCGTTGCGGTAGACGACCACGACGGACTTGTTGAAGGGCCACATCCAGATCTTGCCGTCGGTGAGCTGCATGTCCTTCTTCACGGCCTCGGCGAAGTCCGCGTAGTCCTCGTTGGCCTTCGCGTAGGCGTCCAGGGGCACGATCACCTTCGAATCGGCGTACTCGCTGGCCCAGTTGCCGTAGGCCTGGGCGATCGTGGGCGCGCTGCCGGCGCCGACCTGCGCCTTGGTCTTGGTCTGCAGGGTGCCGTAGTCGGGCTGGTCCTGCAGCTCGATGGTGACGTTCGGATGGTCCTTCCCGAAGTCGGAGACGATCTTCTCGAGCGCGGTCTTCTGGTCGCCCGAGGCCATGGCGTGCATGAACGTGATGGTGGTCTTCGCGTCGGGGTCGAAGGACGGCACGGCGTCGCTGCCGGAGTCGTCGCCGTCGCCGGAGCCGGAGGATCCGGAGGAGCAGGCGGCGAGGGCCAGGGCGCTCGCCGAGGCGGCGGCGCCGGCGAGGACGGTGCGGCGCGTGGGCGCCGATGCGATGCGGGACGAGATGCTGTGTGCGGTGCGGGCGGAGGTGCGGCGCATGGCGTTCATCGGGTTCTCCTGGGTGAGAGTGCGGGTGTGCACGACGGGGCGATGAGTGGCAGAGGTCGTCGGAAGCGGGGTGGTCGAGGGCGCGGCGGGCCGGTCGGCGGAGGGCGGCCGATCACCGCGAGAGCCTCGCGGAGATCCGCAGCTGGATGATCGAGAGCACGAGGGTGATGAGGAACAGCACCACCGCGAGGGCCGCCCCGTATCCGGTGTTCCCGAGCACGAACGCCTGCTGGTAGAGCTGGAAGCCGATCGTGGAGGTCGAGTAGCCGGGGCCGCCGCCGGTGAGCACGAAGAACTGGGTGAAGGCCTGCAGGGACGAGATCGAGGAGATGATCACGACGAAGGCCACGTAGGGGATGAGCTGCGGGAGGGTGACGCGGCTGAACTCCTGCCAGGGGTTCGCGCCGTCGACCTTCGCCGCCTCGGAGAGCTCCCCGCTCGTGGTCATCAGTCCGCCCACGAACACGAGGACCAGGAATCCGACCTCGTGCCAGACCGAGTAGACGATGATCGAGAGCATCGCGTAGCGGGAGTCGCCCAGCCAGTCGATCACCGGCAGGTGCAGGAGCGAGAGGATCCCGTTGGCGAGTCCGAAGCGCGGGTTGAAGATCCACAGCCAGATCAGGGCCGTGGCGACCCCCGGGGCGATGTAGGCGAGGAAGAAGCTGGTGCGGGCTGCCGCCATGATCTTCGAGCCGCGACGCACCAGCAGTGCGAGCAGCAGGGCGAGGATCGTGCCGACGACGACGTTGGCGATCACGAAGTAGCAGGAGACGCCGAAGGTCTGCCAGAACGACGGGTTGGTGCTTCCCGAGAGCATGTCCCGGTAGTTGCCCAGGCCGATGAACTCGCTCATCGCAGGGTTCAACTGATTCCAGTCGAAGGCCGAGACCCGGAAGGTGTACAGCGTCGGGAAGATCGTCCAGATCCCGAAGATCGCGATCGCAGGGGCCACGAAGAGGTAGGCGATCGGCGAGGTCAGGGCGCGACGGGCACGACTGCGGCGGCGGGCGGGGCCGGTGCGGGACGCGGGGGTCCCCGGCCGGCCGGCGCCGGTCCGCGGGAGCGTCTGCGGGAGGGAGCTCTCACTCGTCGACATGGCCGCTCACCACCTCGAGGATCCGGTCCTGGACGGCTCCCGCGCCCTCGCCGAGCCGGCGCTCGAGGGCCCCTCCGAGCGCCTCGACGAGCGCGTGCTGCGCCAGCCGCGAGGGGTTGTGGAACTCGTCCTGGTAGTGACGGTGCGGGAGCGGCGTGATGTGGGCGCGGCCGACGGCCTGCTCCAGCGGCGTGCCCAGGAAGGCGGTCAGCGCGATGGTGCGCGCACCCGCACCCGCGGCCGCGCGCGCGCAGCGCAGGGTCTGGGCGTTCACACCGGAGGCGGAGATCGCCATGCAGAGGTCCTCGGGTCCCAGCGCGGCCGCGGCGATCTCCGCGTCCAAGGGGTCGGACGGCGAGAGCACGGTGAGCCCCAGGCGCAGCAGGCGAGCGCTGAGCGCCCCGCCCACGGAGGCGCTCAGCCCGCCGGCGACCACGAGCACCCGGCGGGCGGTGGCGAGATCGGCGACGGTGCTCTGCAGCGGCTCCTCCTCGAGCATGTCGGTGGCCTGCACCGTCTGCTCGGCGAGGGCTCGGGCCGCGCCGATCACCGTGTCCGGGGCCGCCTGTGCGCCGCTGCGCTCACCGGCCGCGTCGCGCACGGCGAGCACCCGCAGCTGCTGGAAGCCGGAGTAGCCGAGGCGCTGGCAGGTCCGCACGACGCTCGCCCGTGAGGTGCCCGAGAGCTCGGCGACCTGCGCGGTGGACAGCTCCGGCAGCTCCTGGGCGTGGGAGAGGAGGACGCGTGCGACCTGCTCCTCGGCAGGGCCCAGGGTGGGCGCGGCGGCCGCGAGGCGGGAGGCGAGCGCGGGGGCGAGCGCGGTCGCGCTCGCGCGGGTCGAGGAACGCGGTGCGCTCATCGGGCGAGGTCCCGGCTGGGGGCGAAGGCCTCGGCGTCGGCGGCGAAGCGGCGCAGGGCCGGCAGCAGCTCGGACAGCTGGTGGCCCCGTTGGACGGCGAGGGCCTGCGGAGGCAGTGCACTGTCCCCCCAGGCACCGGTGATGAGCATGCCCACGGCGCCGAGGTCGACGGCGGGGGCGACGTCGTTGCGCCAGTTGTCCCCGATCGAGACGAGGTGGTGCACGGGCTCGTCGCCGAGCACGGCACGCAGGTGCTCGGGCATGCGGGAGGGCTTCTTCGCGCCGACGACGATCTGGTCGAAGCGTTCGCGCATGCCCAGGTGGACGAGGGTCTCGTCCATGCCGACGGCGGGAGAGTTCGTCAGCAGGGCGCGGCGCACGCCGGCCTCGGAGAACTCGTCCAGGAGGCCCAGCAGGCCCTCCGGGGGACGCACGCCCAAGTCGTCGTGGACGAGACGGCGGCGGGAGTCGAGGTAGGCCTCGGAGAGCTCGGCACCGAGGATCGGTCGGGCGAGCGCGGCGAGGGCGACGTAGGCGTCGGCGTGATGGTCGGACGAGCGGCCCGCCATCCAGTCCTCGAAGCGGGAGCGGACGCTGCGCGCGTCGGCCGCCTGCATGCGGGCGCAGGCCGCCTCGGCGTAGGCGAGGACGGGACCATCCCCCAGGCACACGGTGCCGTCGAAGTCGAAGACCACGACGGGACCCCCGGCGGGATGCAGGGAGGTCGACAGCGGCGGGGTGTCCGGGATCACGGTGCGAGCCTAGGCCGCGCTGGAACGGATGACCAGACTTTCCGGAACATCCGGAACGGATGTTCGTCGGGTGTTCACGCCCCGTCCGCGGCGCCATGCCCGCGACATGCACGACGGCCCGGCACCTGCAGGAGGTGCCGGGCCGCCGACCGCTGCGGGAGGGGTTCTCAGTCGAGGTAGTCGCGCAGGACCTGCGAGCGCGAGGGGTGGCGCAGCTTGCTCATGGTCTTCGACTCGATCTGGCGGATCCGCTCGCGGGTCACGCCGTAGACCTTGCCGATCTCGTCGAGCGTCTTGGGCTGGCCGTCCTCGAGGCCGAAGCGCATGGAGACCACACCGGCCTCGCGCTCGGAGAGGGTGTCCAGCACCGAGTGGAGCTGCTCCTGGAGGAGGGTGAAGCTCACCGCGTCCGCGGGCACGATCGCCTCGGAGTCCTCGATCAGGTCCCCGAACTCGCTGTCGCCGTCCTCGCCGAGCGGGGTGTGCAGCGAGATGGGCTCGCGCCCGTACTTCTGGACCTCGACGACCTTCTCGGGGGTCATGTCGAGCTCCTTGGCGAGCTCCTCCGGGGTGGGCTCGCGACCGAGGTCCTGGAGCATCTGGCGCTGCACGCGGGCGAGCTTGTTGATGACCTCGACCATGTGCACGGGGATGCGGATGGTGCGTGCCTGGTCGGCCATGGCGCGGGTGATCGCCTGACGGATCCACCAGGTCGCGTAGGTCGAGAACTTGTAGCCCTTGGTGTAGTCGAACTTCTCGACCGCACGGATGAGGCCCAGGTTGCCCTCCTGGATGAGATCCAGGAAGAGCATGCCGCGGCCGGTGTAGCGCTTGGCGAGGGAGACCACCAGTCGCAGGTTCGCCTCGAGCAGGTGGTCCTTGGCGGCGCGGCCGTCCTCGACGATCATGCCGAGCTCGCGGCCCTTCTTGGTGCGCACGATGCTCTCGTCGCGCTTGAGGAGCTGCTCGGCGAAGAGGCCCGCCTCGATGCGCTCGGCCAGCTCGACCTCCTGGGCGGCGTTCAGCAGCGCGACCTTGCCGATCTGCTTGAGGTAGTCCTTGACCGGATCCGCGGTGGCCCCGGCGGTGACGACCTGCTGGGCCGGGGAGTCGTCCTCGGAGGAGTCGATGACCAGGCCGCCGGACTCCTCGTCCGACTTCTGGTTCGCCTTGTGGACGCCCTTGGGGTCCTTCTCCTCGGTCTCCTCGCCCTCCTCGGGCGCCTGCTCGTCCTCCGCGGTCGCCTCGAGGTCCTCCTCGACCGCGGCCTCCTTCGCCTTCGAGGCCGTCTTCTTCTTGCCGGCGGTGCTGCCCGCGGCGCTCTTGGCGGCCGTCTTCTTCGCGGCCGTCTTCTTGGCGGGGGCCTTCTTGGTGGACTTCGCGGACGGGGCCGTCGCCTTCCCCTTCACGGGCGCGGCGTCCTTCGCGTCATCGGTCACGGCGGTCTTGTCGTCGACGGTGGTGTGCGAAGCAGTCACTGAGTTCCTTCTTCCGCCGGTCCTTCGCAGGGCCGGACCGGTGTCTCGCGGGCGAACGATGGTGCACGGGCCGATGCACCACCCGACCCGAAGGATACCTGCGTGAGGGCGCACGAGGGGGCGGTGCCGTCAAGCCTCGGGGAGTGCAACGACGCCCCCGCGGGATCTATTCCCGTGTGACGGAGGTCTCCGCACCGGGGTGGCGCGGCGCCCGGGGGCTCGGGGTCTCAGGCGGCGATCGCGTCGGCGTGCTTCACGGCGAGCACGGGGCACGGGCTCTCGAGGACCACGCGCCGCGCGGACGCCCCGAGATTGAGCTTGCCGATGCGGGACTTCCGACGCAGGCCGATCACGATCATGCGGGCGCCGGCCTCATGGACGACCTGCAGCAGGAAGTCGCCCACGTCGAGGTCCTCGCCCGTGCGGACCTCGACCTGCGGCGGCTCGGCGATGCCCAGGGCGTCGATCGCGGCGCCGACCCTCGCCGCATCGGCGACGGCCCGCCCCGCCTCGGGGTCGTGGTACGCATGGGACGCGACGACGAGGGTGTCACCGCCCCGCTTCGCCTCCCGGGCCGCGGCGGCGAGCGCCGCGTCCCCCTGGGCTGACGGGGAGTATCCGACGACGACGCTCATGGAGCACCCGGACCCTTCTGTCGGGACGTCCTGGCCGGTGGGCCCGCATCTGCGGTCCTGCCTGCCGGCCGCGGGACGCCGATGGCGTGGCTGGGTCTGGAGCCTAACCCTCCAGGAGGTCGCCGATCCACTCGCGCAGCGAGGGGTGGGGCAGCAGGAACCCGTCGTGGCCCTGCGGGCTGTCGATCACGTGGTGGTGCACGTCGGGGATCTCCTGGGCGGCCTCGGCCACGAGCTCCGGCGGGAAGAGGCGATCGCTCGAGATCGCGACCAGGAGGGTGCGCGCCTGCACGCGGTGCAGTGCGGCGGCGGTGCCGCCCCGGCCGCGGCCCACGTCGTGGGTGCTCATGGACTCGGCGAGGCGCACGTAGGAGTTCGCGTCGAAGCGGCGGGCGAGCTTGTCCGCGTGGTGGTCGAGGTAGCTCGTGACCTGATGGCGGCCCCCGTCGAGCACGTCCTCCTCCCCCTGGGACCGGTTGGAGAAGCGCTCCTCGAACTCGGCGCCGGTGCGGTAGGTGATGTGGGCGATGCGGCGTGCTGCGCCGAGCCCCTGATCGGGGCCCTCGCCGTCGGAGCGGTCGTAGTAGTCGCCGCCGTGGAACCCGGCGTCGGCGCGGATCGCGGCGATCTGGGCGCTGTTCCAGGCGATCTGATCGGCGCTCGCCCTGGCCGAGGAGGCGATCACGGCCAGACGCTCGACCTGCTCGGGCGCGCTCACCGCCCATTCGAAGGCGCGCATGCCGCCCATGGAGCCGCCGATCACGAGCGCCCACTTCTCGATGCCGAGCTGCGTGGCCAGGAGCTGCTCCGCGGAGACCTGGTCGCGCATGGTCACCCGCGGGAAGCGCGCGCCCCAGGGGCGCCCGTCGGGGGCGGCGGTGCTGGGACCGGTGGTGCCCTGGCAGCCGCCCAGGGCGTTGGGAGCGACGACGAAGAAGCGGTCGGTGTCCACGGCGCGGCCGGGACCCACGAGATCGCTCCACCAGCCGGCCGTCGCGTGGGAGGGCCCGGCCTCGCCGATCACGTGGGAGTCGCCGGTGAGCGCGTGGAGCACGAGCACCGCGTTGGAACCGTCTGGGGCGAGCTCGCCCCAGGTCTCGAAGGCCAGCTCGACGTCGTCGAGGCGCTCTCCGGATTCGAGCTCGAGCGCGCCGACCCGGGCGAAGCGACGGTGCCCCGGTCCGTGCTCGGGTCGCCAGGCGCCGGACGCAGGGACCTCGGGACCGGAGCCATGGACCCGCGCTCGTGCCGGAGCGGCCGACGTGCTCGGGACGGTCGAGGCGGTCATGCGATGAGCCCTCCAGGGGTCGGGGTGGTCGGGTTCCGCGCTCTCGCCCGCCGCCGTCCGCCGGATGACGGGCCCGCCTCAGGCGGTCGCGGGTCTCCAGGCGGGGCGGACCCTGGCGCGGGCGATCTGCAGTAGGAAGAGTGCCAGAACCTCGTCCTCTCCGCGCATCTCGATCTCCTGGGCGAGATCGTCGGCGGTCGCGAAGCGGTGGTTCCACCAGGACAGGACGGCGAGCGTCGTCCCCAGTGCGACCCACGCCTCGGCGCTCGCCCCGACCATCGGCGCCCTCCCGGTCCCCTCGCATGCCATCCGCATCTCATGAAGCGCCTCGAACCATTCCCCACCTGCACAGATACGGGATGCGGGCCGAAGCGAGGGGTCGGCGGCGAGCCTCGCGACGAGCCGCACCAGCCCGTCGATCCCGCCGTCGGCCCCGTCCTCCTCGAGGCCCGCGAGGACGTGCAGGAGCGAGAGCGCGGCGTCGGGCGCGGCGAGCAGATCGCGCATCCCGGCCAGCGGTTCACAGTGCGACATCGAGAGGTCGGCGGCCGCTCCCCGGGTGCGCGCCCGCCGCAGCGCCGCCGGCAGGGCATGCCAGCGGGCAGAGGTCTCGAAGGCCCCGGGGCGGCCCCCGGGCACGCCCTCCGCGGAGGCGAGGCCCCGCAGGACGTCCCCGAGCTGCCGCAGCCCGCGCTCGGCGTCGGGGTCGTCCTCGGGAACCCGACGCCCGGCATGGATCTCCTGGACGCCCACGAGGGTGGCGCGCGGGGCCGTCAGCGGTGCGGGCCACTGCTGGACGCGCAGGTCGAAGGTGCCGTCCTCCTCCGGCGTGAGGGAGAAGGAGTCCGCGCATCCGCCCGAGACCACCCAGGCCTCGGGCACGTCGAACCCGTCCGGCCCGCACAGCGCCGCCGCGCGCACCACCTCCAGGGCGACCCTGCGGGCGTCGTCGGCACGGGACTGCTCGACGGCCTCCCACCCATCCCCCGCGAGCACGAGCACGAAGGCGCCGTCGCAGCCCGCCCGGTCCAGGAGCGCGAGATGGCGCGGCAGGTCCACGCCTCCCGGCCCGTCGCCGACGTCGCGCAGGGCGACACGGGTGGCCAGGGGCGAGAGACGGCGGCCGCTGTGCCCGATCATCACCAGGCAGTCGCGCGGCACGCAGCCGAGCGTCACGCGCGCCTCGGCGAGGAGCTCGGAGGGATCGTCCGCCCGCAGGGTGCGCGGGGCCGATTCCCGCAGGGGCGATTCCCGCCGGACCGGGCGGGACCCCGGGGCCTGCCGGCCCCGGGGCAGCGGGCCGTCCGTCGCGCACGGAGAGGGAGGTGTCCTCGAGGCCCCCGCAGGGGAGCCTGACGAGGAGTCGAAGGGAAGGCGGTGCGCGGGGGATGTGCTCATGCCCCCGAGGCTTCCTCTCCATCGCCTCCACGACCACGCCCCGGAACGGATTGGGGACAAGTGCGCGCTGGGGAGGACCGATGGGAAACGCACGGGAGGCCCAGGGCCCGGCTCGAGGCGGCTCGGCGCCGGAGGGAGCGCGGTCCTCCCGCCTGCGGACATGGGAGGATCAGGACGTCCCGCCGAAGGAGCAGCCCCTGATGACCAGTTCCGATCTTCCGTCCGCCCCGAGCGAGCTCGACGCGCGCTTCCACGAGCTGCTGCAGCAGGTGCTGACCGATGAGCTCGACGCGCGTCGCGCTCAGCTCGCGGCGATCGCCCCCGAGGCCTCCGGGCTCGTGGACTCGCTGCGCGCCTTCCTCGTCGGAGGCAAGCTGCTGCGCCCGCGCCTGTGCTTCGGTGCGGCGCGCGCGTGCTCGACGTCGGCCGAGGACCCGGACGAGCTGCTCGCCCTGGCTCGCCTCGGCGGCGCGATCGAGCTGCTGCAGGCTGCCGCCCTGCTGCACGACGACCTCATCGACCGCTCCCCCACCCGGCGCGGCAGACCCGCCGTGCACGTGGAGATGGCGGAGCTGCATCGCGCCCAGGGACTGCGCGGCGAGGCCGGCCGCTTCGGGGGCGCCGTCGCGATCATCCTCGGTGATCTCGCGCTGAGCTGGGCGCGCGACCTGACCGATGCCGACGCCCTCCCCGAGGCTCAGACGCGCATGCGGGACGCCCGCGCCCAGTTCTCCTCGCTCGCGACGGAGGTCATGACCGGCCAGTTCCTCGACGTGCTGCATCAGGCGGGTGGGTTCCGCTCCCCCGCCGACGACGAGGCGGCGGCCCTCGCCGTGATCCGCTGGAAGACGGTCTCCTACTCCGTGCGGCGCCCGGTGCTCATGGGAGCCACGCAGCAGGGGGCGGACGGTGCGGTGCGCCAGCAGCTCGATGCCTGGGCGGAGGCGATCGGAACGGCCTTCCAGCTGCGCGACGACCTGCTCAGCGTGGTGGGGGACGAGCATTCGACGGGGAAGCCCACCGGCGGCGACGTCCGCGAGGGCAAGCGCACCGTCCTCCTGGCGCGCACGCGCGCGAGCGCGGCGGCCCACGAGGACGCGCGCGGGCTCGACCTGCTGGACCGGGTGGTGGGCCGCGAGGGTGCCGACGACGACGCGATCGAGGCCGTCCACGACCTCATGCACGCCACCGGAGCGGTCTCCTCCGTCGCCGCGGACATCCGGGCGCTGTCGGCACGGGCCGAGGCCGAGCTCGCCGGCGCTCCCGGCCTCGAGGCGGAGGGGCGCGAGGGCCTCGTGCGGCTCGGCCGCTCGGCGACCGATCTCACCGGCCTCGACGTCGACCGCTAGGCGGGCTCACGGGCCGACGCGCCGCGCGCACCAGCGCCCCGCACCGAGGGGGACCCGGGCGCCGGCGGCCCAGCGGATCGCGGACGGATCAGAAGCCGAGCGCCTGGGCGCGGCGGCGGACCTCTCCGCGCCGCCCCGCGCGCAGCTCGTCGATCGGCCGGCCGGGCAGGGAGTCGTCCGGGGTGAAGAGCCAGCGCAGCAGCTCCTCGTCCTCGAAGCCGGCGTCGCGCAGCACGGTGATGGTGCCCGCGACGTACGGCGTGAGCTCACCGTCCTTGATGAGCTCGGCGGGCACGCAGCGCACCTTGGGCGTACCACGGCGGATCTCGACCAGGGAGCCGTCGTCGACCATCCGCCGCACGGCCGACACCTCGACGCCGAGCTCCTCGGCCGCGTCGGGCAGCGGCAGCCAGCTGCCGATCAGATCATCCAGGGAGGTCTCGGGGGTCTCGTGCTGTGCGCTCACCCCTCAAGGGTGCCACGCCCCGCGGGTTCCCGCCGACAGCCTGAGCGGTTCCTGAGTGCTCGTGTCGCTGCGGGACGGCGTGCGCGTGCGGCCGTACAGTGAGACTCGTGAGCGCGCCTGCCACTTCCCCTGACACCGGCGTGCTCCTCGACGACCGCTATGCCGTCGAGGAGCTGATCGCCCGCGGCGGTATGGCCACGGTCTATCGCGGACATGACGAACGTCTGGACCGCACCGTGGCCCTCAAGATCATGCATCCGCACCTCGCCGTCGACGAGCAGTTCCGCCGTCGCTTCGCCCGCGAGGCCCGCAGTGCGGCCCGACTCGCCCATCCGCACGTGGTGGGGGTGTTCGACCAGGGCGAGGACGACGACCGCATCTACCTCTCGATGGAGCTCATCGAGGGCGGGACGCTGCGCAACCGCATCACCGACGCCGGGCGGCTCACCGTCCGCGAAGCCCTCGAGGACACCGAGCAGATCCTCGAGGCGCTCGACGCCGCGCACACCGCCGGCATCGTGCACCGCGACATCAAGCCGGAGAACATCCTGCTCGCCCCCGGCGGCTCCGTGAAGGTCGCCGACTTCGGGCTGGCCCGCGCCATCGGCACCGCGAACACGTCGGCCAGCAGCACGCTGCTGGGGACGGTCGCCTACATCAGCCCCGAGGTCGTCACCCGTGGGCACTGCGATGCGCGCAGCGACCTGTACTCGCTGGGCGTGGTCCTCTACGAGATGCTCACCGGGGTCCAGCCGTACACCGGTGAGCAGGCGGTGCACATCGCCTTCCAGCACGTGCACGAGGACATGCCCGCACCGTCGGCCCGCGTCTCGACCGTCCCCCGCGAGGTGGACTCCCTGGTGACCTGGGCGTGCGCCCGCGATCCGCAGCACCGGCCCCGTGGGGCCGGCGATCTGCTCGCGGGCGTCCGCGACCTCCTGCGCACCCTGCCCGCCGCGGTGCTCGACGCCGCGCCCTCCGAGCTCCACGACGTCGACACCCAGGACGTGCCGCGCCTGACCGCGCACCTGGACGACGTCGACCTCGCCGGTGAGGCCGCCGCCCGCGCCTTCCCGCTCGCCGCCCGCCCCGGCGCCGACGACGCGCCGGACGACGACGGGGATGACGAGGACGGGAGCGCCGAGAGCGGATCGGCCCGCATCGACGAGCCGGATACCGCCGGAGCCGGGGGCGCCGCCCCCGCCGACACCGCCGACACCGCCTCCCCCGCACAGGACGACGCGTCCTCCGCGGAGGACGCCGGAGCCTCCTCCCGCGAGGTGGCCCTGCCCGCGGTGCGCCCGCGACGAGGGCGGCACCTCGCCCGCCCGCTGCGCGGCACCTCGCGCGGCCTGCGCGCGGCGGCCGTGCTCGCCGTCGTCGGCTCGCTCGCCGCGGGCGGAGCGAGCGCCGGTCACTGGTACCTGCACGAGGGGCCCGGCGGCGATCGCACCGTCCCCGCCCTCGCGGGCACCGACCTCGATGCGGCCGACGCCTCCCTCACCTCGCAGGACCTCGAGACGGCGACGAGCGAGGCCTTCAGCGACTCCGTGCCCGCCGGGCACGTGATCTCCTCGACCCCCGCGGCGGGGACCCTCCTCAAGAGGGACGAGAGCGTGAAGCTCGTCGTCTCCAAGGGGGTCGAGACGTTCCCCGTCCCCACGGTCACCGGGAAGAGCCTCGAGGACGCGAAGAAAGCCGTCGAGGACCAGGGGCTCACCCTCGTCCAGGACGACGGCGAGTACTCCGAGAAGGTGCCCTCCGGCCAGGTGATCTCCCAGTCGGCGGCCCAGGACGCCCTCCCCGAGGGCGGCGAGGTGCACGTGGTCGTCTCCAAGGGCCGCGTGCCGATCTCGATCCCGGACCAGACCGGGCGCAGCGAGGACCAGGCGCGCAGCGCCCTCGAGGACGCAGGCTTCACCGTGACCACGTCCACGAAGCACTCGGACGTCGCCAAGGGCAAGGTCGCCTCCCAGTCGCCCGCCGACGGCAGCGGGCACCGCGGGGACACGGTGCAGCTCGTGATCTCCTCCGGACCGGAGATGGTGAAGGTCCCGAACGTCTTCAACAAGAGCGAGAAGGACGCGAAGGCGGCCCTGACGAAGGCAGGCTTCACGCCCAAGGTCCAGTACGACCGCGGCGCGCCCGTGCTGGGCACCGTCTACGCGCAGTCGACCAACGGCGGCGAGAAGGCCGCGAAGGGCTCGACCGTCACGATCTCGGTGTTCTGAGACGGCAGGAGGGCCGACGGTTCCCCGTCGGCCCTCCTGCCGCGTCGTTCAGCGACCCCGTCGAGGTCCGTGGGCCTCAGCGAACGTCCTGTCCGAGCATCTCGGCGACGAGGAATGCGAGCTCGAGGGACTGCTGGTGGTTCAGCCGCGGGTCGACGAGAGTCTCGTAGCGGCGCTCGAGGCCGGCCTCGTCGATGTGCCCGGTGCCGCCGAGCACCTCGGTGACGTCGTCGCCGGTGAGCTCCATGTGCAGGCCCGCCGGGACCGTGCCCAGCGCCCTGTGGACCTCGAAGAACCCGCGGACCTCCTCGAGGATGTCCTCGAAGCGCCGCGTCTTGTAGCCGTTGGACGAGGTGATCGTGTTCCCGTGCATGGGGTCGGTGACCCAGGCCGGGGTGGCGCCCGCGTCGCGCACGCCCTCGACGAGGCCGGGCAGCACGTCGCGGATCCTCCCCGCGCCCATCCGGGAGATGAACGTGATGCGCCCGGGCTCGCGCTCGGGGTCGAGGGTGTCGATGAGGCGCAGCGCGTCGTCGACGGTCGAGCTCGGGCCGAGCTTCACGCCGATGGGGTTGCGCAGGCGCGACACGAACTCGACGTGCGCGCCGTCGAGCTGACGGGTGCGCTCGCCGATCCACAGGAAGTGGCCCGAGCAGCCGTAGATCTCGCCGGTGCGGGAGTCGATGCGGCTCATCGCCTCCTCGTAGTCCAGCAGCAGCGCCTCGTGCGAGGCGTAGTACTCGACGCTCTGCAGGGCCTCGAAGTCGGCCCCGATGGCCTCCATGAAGCGCACGGCCTTGTCGATCTCGCGGGCGATCTGCTCGTAGCGGTCGTAGCCGGGGCCGCGCACGAAGCCCTGGTTCCAGCTGTGCACCTCGCGCAGGTCCGCGAAGCCGCCGCTGGTGAAGGCCCGCATGAGGTTCAGGCTCTGGGCGCTCGTGGTGTACATCTCCCACAGGCGCTGCGGATCGGGGCGGCGCGCCTCGGGGGTGAACTCGAAGCCGTTGACGGCGTCGCCGCGGTAGGTGGGCAGGGTGAGGCCGTCGCGGGTCTCCATGTCCGACGAGCGGGGCTTGGCGAACTGGCCGGCCATCCGCCCCATCTTGATCACGGGCACGGACGCGCCGTAGGTGAGGACGGCCGCCATCTGCAGGATCGTGCGGATCTTGGCGCGGATGCGGTCCGCCGTGGAGTCCGCGAAGGTCTCGGCGCAGTCGCCGCCCTGCAGCAGGAACGCCTCTCCGCGCGCGGCGTCGGCCAGGCGCGAGCGCAGCACGTCGACCTCACCGGCGAAGACCAGCGGCGGGGCGGCGCGGAGCCGGTCGAAGACGGCTGCGCGCTCGCCCTCATCGGGCCACGACGGCTGCTGCACCCGGGGATACTCGCGCCAGGTCCCGAGCGCGGCGAGCTCCTCGCTCGTCGAGGACAGGGAGAAGGCGTGGGCGCGGGCCGGCGTGTGGTGGGTCGTGGAGGTCACCGGGTCACCCTACCGAGAACCGCGCGCGCCGCGCGCGGGCGCCCGTGCGCGGCGGCTCGTCGCACGGATCGCACACCGCGGTGCGGGATCGGCGGGGGCCGGTCGGCCCCGTCCGACGCGGTCAGCGGGACGCGCGCGTCGTCCGCGGGGCGGACTCCCCGCGCGCGAGCGCGGCCTTCACGTCGGCCGCATACGTGTCGACGTAGTCCTGACCCGTCAGCTGCTGGACATGCAGCATGAGCAGGTCGGTGAGCAAGCGCGCGGCCTGCGGATCCGCGCGGGCCGCCGCGAGGTCCCCGAGCGCGTCGGCAGGGTCGATCGGCTCCCCGACGAGCACCTCGATGCGCGGGCGACGGCGCGGGACGATCCGCCGCCCGCGCTGCGCCTCGTAGCTGCCGAGCATGCCGATCGGGACCAGCGGGGCCCCGGTCGCGATCGCGAGGCGCGCAGCCCCCGTCTTGCCGCGATGCAGACGGCCGTCGGGGCTGCGCGTCCCCTCGGGATAGATGCCCAGCAGCTCCCCGCTGCGCAGGATCCGCAGGCCGGCCTCGATCGCACCCTCCGAGGCGCTGCCCCCGTTGCGGTCCACGGGCATCACCCCCAGGGAGCGCATGAGGCGCCCGAAGCCGCGGGAGGCCAGGGAAGTGCCGGAGAAGAAGTCGGACTTGGCCAGGAAGTGCACGGTGCGCCGCACCTGGGCGGGCATGAAGACGGTGTCGGCGCCGGAGAGATGACTGCTCGCGAGGATCGCGGAGCCCTCATCGGGAATGTGCTGGGCACCGGAGATCCGCGGCGCGTAGACCACGCGCAGCACGGCGGCGACCACGGGCTTCGCGACCTCGTAGAGCATCGGCGGCGTCCTCGTCGATCGTTCTGTCCTCGGGCGGGCCCCATCGGCGCGGGCCAGGTGCGACCATGGGGGCATGGCCTTCAGCGAGCTGTCCCAGCCGTGGCGGAGCGCGCCCCACTCTAACCCGGCGGGCGGTCTCCTCCTGTGCCACGGCTTCACCGGGACGCCGCACGCCGTGCGCCCCTGGGCCGAGGACCACGCCGCCCACGGCTGGGACGTGCGCACTCCGCTGCTCCCCGGGCACGGCAGCACCTGGCAGGAGATGTCCGCCTCCACCTGGCAGGACTGGTACCGGACGGTGCGCGAGAGCGCCCTGGAGCTGCAGCGCGAGCACGGCACGATCGGCGTGGGCGGCATCTCCATGGGCGGGACCCTGGCCGCCGCGCTCGCCGAGGACCCCGCCGTCGCACCGCACATCGGTGCGCTGGTCCTGGTCAACGCCGCCATGGTCGACTCCCCCGTCTGGGCCCTCGCACCCGCGCTCTCCCGCCTCGTGCCCTCCGTCGGGGCGATCGCCGGGGACATCCGCCGCGAGGGCGTCGTCGAGGAGGCCTACGGCCGCACACCGCTGCGCGCCGTCGGCGAGCTGCGGGCCCTCGTGCGCCGCACCCGCGAGGGCCTCGGCCGGATCACGGCTCCCGCTCTCGTGGCGGTCTCCCCGCAGGACCGCACGGTCCCGCCGCGCTCGAGCGACATGATCGCCTCCCGGGTCGCGGGCCCCGTGGACAGGATGACGCTGGGCGCGAGCGGGCACCTGGCGACCCTCGACCACGACGCCGAGGACCTCTTCGCCCGTTCCCGCGCCCATCTCGTGCGCCGGATGCCGACGAGCACGGAGGCGGGCCGATGAGCACGCCGGCTCCGGAGCCGGAGGAGGCGGGCGACGAGGGCGGCCGCCGCGACTTCGACGAGGAGTTCGCCCGGATCGTGGACGCCGAGGGGATCGCCCCGCGGCCCGAGGCACCCTCCGCGTCGGCCCCCGGGATCCGCGACGAGCCAGAGGATCCCGAGGACCCCGAGGACGAGGTGCTGCTCGGGGACTTCGAGCCCCCTGACCCCGATCTGCCCCCGGCCTCGGACTTCGCGGTGTGGTCGTGGACCGCTCTCATCGGAGGCGTCCTGCTCGCGCTCCTCGCCGCCGTGCTCGACTCGATCCCGACGTGGGCCGGCGCCCTCGGCGGCATCGCCGCCGTCGGCGGCCTCGTCGCGCTGATCGCCCGTGTCCCGCCGGATCGCTCCGACCCGACGGACGGCGCCCAGGTCTGAGCGGTCTCAGGCGTCCTGACGGGCGAGGTCGGCGGCGCCGATCATCCCGGCGCCGTTGCCCGTGCGGGCCACCGCGAAGCGGGCGAGCGGCCGGTGCCCGCGAGCGACGAGCTCGGAGGCGTACGCGGTGCGGGCGGGATCCAGCAGCAGGTCCCCGGCGCTGCTGACGCCCCCGCCGACGACGAAGATCTCGGGATCGAGCACGGCGCTCAGGCTCGCCGCTCCGTATCCGAGCCAGTGGCCGAGCTCGGCGAGCAGCGCGAGCGCCCCCTCGTCGCCCTCTTGGGCGGCATGGGTGACCATGGGGCCGTCGATCGCGGATGCGTCCCCTCCCGCCCGCTCGAGCAGCGGGGCGTAGAGCGGCTCCGAGGACACGGCGCGGGCGCGGGCGGCGCGCACGAGCGCCGTGCCCGAGGTGTACTGCTCGAGGCAGCCGCGACGGCCGCAGCCGCACCACTGGCCCTCGGGCACGAGGTTCATGTGCGCGACCTCCCCCGCGAAGCCGCCGCTGCCGCGCACGAGGCGGCCGTCGAGGACGAGCGCCCCGCCCAGCCCCGTGCCCACGGTGAGCATGAGCATGTCCGAGGCGTCCTGGGCGGCGCCGAAGCGGAACTCCGCCCAGCCCGCGGCGTTGGCATCGTTCTCGACGACGACCGGGAGGTCGATGCGTCCCTCGACCTCGTCGGCGATCGCGGCGTCGCGCCAGGCCAGGTTCGCCGCGAAGACGATCGTGCGGCGGTCGGCGCCCACGAATCCCGCCGCGCCGATGCCCACCGCGACCACCTCGTGGTCCTCGCGCAGCTCGTGCACGGCGTCCACGACCGCGGACTGGATGAGGTCCTGGTCCGTGGCGGGGGTCACGCGCCGAGTGCTCGCGACGATGCGTCCCTCCTCGTCCACGACGCCTGCGGCGATCTTCGTGCCGCCGATGTCGACGCCGATCGAGTGCATGGGACCCCTTCCGGTCTGTGCGCCGTGCGCGCGGAGCGCGATGCGCATGGTGGACGCTGCGCGTGTCGCCGGGGCGCCGCGGGAAGCGGCCCCCACGCTCCGCCGCGCCCGCCCATCGTACGGTCTCGCCTGCCGTAGGATGCAGGCCAGACCAGGTCCCGAGAGCGCCGGCGACGCGGCCGGCGCGCAGATGGGTCCGCCGACGAGAACGTCCGGGACCGCCCCACGGGGTCCCGATCGAAGGAGCCTCCGTGAAGCAGTACGGCACCCCGGCCAATCACCGCAGCCGCGAGGACGAGAACACCACGGATCTGCTGCTGGAGCGCCACGCGCGCCACTCCGGCACCCCGATCTTCGAGCTGCGCGAGGGCGACGGGCCCTTCCGCCCGCTCTCCTCCACCGACTTCCTGCTGCAGGTGCAGGCACTGGCCAAGGGCTTCATCGCCGCGGGCGTGAAGCCGGGCGACGTCGTCGCGATCATGGCCCGCACGAGCTTCGACTGGGTGCTCGTGGACTGGGCGCTGTGGTTCTCCGGTGCCGTCTCCGTCGCGATCTACGAGACCTCCTCCCCCTCGCAGGTGCAGTGGATCGCGAGCGACTCCGGGGCGCGCTTCGCGGTCGTCGAGTCCTCCCGCCACCGCGAGGACCTCGAGTCGGTGCGGGGCGAGCTGCCGGACCTGGAGAAGATCTGGGTGATCGACGACGGCGACCTCACGTCGATCACCGACGGCGGCTCGGGGATCAGCGACGAGGAGCTCGAGGAGCGCAGGACCTCGCGGCGCCTGGCCGATGTCGCGACTCTCATCTACACCTCGGGCACGACGGGGCGGCCCAAGGGCGTCGAGCTCACGCACGGCAATTTCGTGGACACGGCGCGCAGCGCCGTCGGCTTCCTCGGCGACGAGGTGCTGCCGACGGCATCCCGCGCCCTGATGTTCCTCCCGCTCGCGCACGTCTTCGCGCGCCTCCTGCACGTCACCCAGACGCTCGCGGGGGCGACCACCGCCTTCACCCCGGACACCAAGAACCTGCTGCCCGACCTCGCCGCCTTCCGGCCCACCTTCCTGCTGGCCGTGCCGCGCGTCTTCGAGAAGGTCTACAACGGCGCCGAGCAGAAGGCGATCACGGGGGGCAAGGGGAAGATCTTCGCCGCCGGCGCCGACACCGCGGTCGCCTATTCGAAGGCGCTGAGCGCGGGCCGGGTGCCCCTCGCCCTGCGCGCGAAGCACAAGCTCTTCGACCTCGTCCTGTACCGGACGCTGCGCGGGGCCATGGGCGGGCACGTCCGCTGGTCCGTCTCCGGCGGGGCGCCGCTGGGCGACCGTCTGGCGCACTTCTTCCGCGGCATCGGCGTGACGATCCTCGAGGGGTACGGGCTCACCGAGACCACGGCGCCCGTGGCCGTGAACCTGCCCTGGGACGTCAAGCCGGGCACCGTCGGCCCGCCCCTGCCCGGAGGGAGCGTCGCGATCGCCGACAACGGCGAGCTGCTCGTGAAGGGGGTCATGGTCTTCCGCGGCTACCACGGGAACCCCGAGGCGACCCGGGCCGCCTTCGAGGACGGCTGGTTCCGCACCGGCGACCTCGCGACCCTGGACGACGACGGCTCGATCACGATCATCGGCCGCACCAAGGAGCTGCTGGTGACCGCCGGCGGGAAGAACGTCTCCCCCGCCCCGCTCGAGGACGCGCTGCGCGCCCACCCGCTCATCAGCCAGTGCATCGTCGTGGGCGACCAGAAGCCGTTCGTCGCCGCGATCCTCACGCTCGACGAGGAGATGCTCCCCACCTGGCTGAAGAACCACGGCCTGCCCGAGATGACGATCGCCGAGGCGGCGGAGGACGAGACCGTCCGTGGGGCCCTGCAGGAGGCGGTCGACGCCGCGAACACCTCGGTGTCCCGCGCCGAGTCGATCCGCGTGTTCGAGGTGATCGACACCGACTTCACCGAGGAGAACGGCTACCTCACCCCCTCCCTCAAGCTCAAGCGCAACGTCGTCACCAAGGACTACGCGGACCTCATCGAGACCATCTACTCCCGCCCGAAGAAGGACTGAGGCCGGGAGACGTCGGTCGTGCGCCGTCGGTCCTGAGCCGTCGTCCGTGACGCCCCGGCGCTCCCCCGCCGGAGACGCCGCCCCGGATGTCCGTCCCTCGTCCTAGTCTTCGATCATGACCGCTCCCCTGCGCTCCGGCCGCCGCCGGCAGCTGAGCTTCGCCGATCTCGGCACTCCGCTCGAGGAGGCCGAGATGGTGGTCGTGGACCTCGAGACCACGGGCACCGATCCGTCGCAGGACGCGATCACCGAGATCGGCGCGGTCAAGGTGCGCGGCGGGGAGGTGCTCGGCGAGTTCCGCAGCTTCGTGGACCCCCAGCGCCCGATCCCCGCCTACATCGCCTCCCTCACCGGCATCTCCGACGCGACCGTGCGCGGGGCGCCGCGCATCGAGGCGGTGCTCCCGATGTTCCTGGACTTCGCGCACGACGCGGTGCTGGTCGCCCACAACGCCCGCTTCGACGTCGGCTTCCTGCGCTCCCAGGCGGCCCGGCTCGAGATCACCTGGCCCTCCCCTCCCGTCCTGGACACCCTGGCCCTCGCTCGCAGCGTCTTCAAGCGCGACGAGGTGCGCGACCACAAGCTCGGCACCCTCGCCGCGCATGTGGGGGCCCAGGTGACGCCGGACCACCGGGCCCTGTCCGACGCGCGCGCCACGGTCGACGTGCTGCACGCGATCATCGCCCGGCTGGGCGATCGCGGCGCGCGCACTGTCGAGGACCTCGCCTCGGCCCATCGGAAGGTCTCTCCCATCCAGGCCCGCAAGCGCCACCTCGCCGACACCGTGCCGCCGGTGCCGGGCGTCTACCAGTTCGTCGACCGCGAGGGCGGCGTGCTGTACGTCGGCACCTCGCACGACCTCCGCTCGCGGGTGCGCACCTACTTCAGCGCCTCGGAGACCCGCCGCCGCGTGCTCGACGCGCTCCCACGGCTCCACGAGATCCGCACCATCGAGTGCGCCTCCCGTCTGGAGGCGTCCGTGCGCGAGCTGCGGATCATCGCCCGCGAGCAGCCGCCCGCCAACCGCCAGGGCCTGAAGCCGGAGAAGGCGCTCTGGCTGCGCCTGGGCCCGGGGGCCGACGGTCTGCGCGCGGCCCGCATCGCACGGAGCGAGGACGACGGCTCGGCGCAGATCGGTCCGCTGCGCTCGCGCCATGACGTGGAACCGCTGCGAGCCCTGCTCACGGACGCGGTGATGGGCCGCGGCGCCTCCCTCGAGGGCGCGGGCGGCTCCGGCGCGACCGGGGCGGGACGTCGCCTGGATCCCGAGCCCCATGCACGGATCCGACGGGCGATGCTCGAGGATCCCGCACCGGTGATCGCGCACGCCGCGGCACGGATGCGCGCGCACGTCGGAGCGCATCGCTTCGAGGACGCCGCGAGGATCAAGGGCCAGGCCGAGGCCTTCCTGGCCGCTGCCCAGCGCGCCCAGCGGCTGCGCGCTCTCGCGGCCTGCCCGATGCTCGTCGCCGCGCGACCCGCCGAGGCGCGTCGCCATCCCGCCGGCGCATGGGAGCTGCTGGCGGTGCGCGCGGGGCGCCATGCGGGCACCGCGATCGTGCCCCGCGGGACGGATCCGGTGCCGGTCGCGCGCGAGCTCGCGCGGCGCGGCGCCGGGATCCCGCTCGAGGAGCTCCCGTCGGGGCCGCTGTGCCACGGCCATCATCAGGAGTCCGAGCTGCTGCTCCACTGGCTCGAGGGCGAGGGGATGCGCCTCGTCGCCGTCGAGGGGACCTGGGCGGTGCCCCTGCGCGCCCGGTTCGATCCGCAGACGCTGCAGGCGGCCTTCACGACGGCCGACTAGGCTAAGCACGCACCCGAGGCCCGGCCGACACCCTGGAGGACAGCATGATCACCGCGATCGTCTCGATCATCGCCCGCAGCGACCGCATCCCGGAGGCCGCCCAGGAGATCACCGCCGTCCCCGGCGTCGACCACGTCTACTCGGTCACGGGCGACGTGGATCTCATCGCGATCGTGCGCGTGCGCGAGCACGAGGATCTCGCGGGCGTCATCGCCGACCGCATCAGCAAGATCGACGGCGTCGTGGACACCTCCACGAACATCGCCTTCCGCACCTACTCCAGCCAGGACCTCGAGGTCGCCTTCGACCTCGGCTCCGACGGCTGAGGGCGCCCGTCTCCCGAGCCGGCCCGCGTCCGGACCTGCGCTACCGCTCCTCGCCGACGAAGCGCTGGGTGGTCTGCGCCCAGGCCTCGAGCAGTCGGGCGGGCGCCCCGGAGTCGAGCACGGCGCTCGCCTCCTCGAAGGCCTGCCGGAAGCGGTCCTCGAAGGTCGGGTCCTCGCCCGCGGTCCCGGATCCCGCGCCGATGCCATCGTGCGCGAGCAGTCCGGCCGCGGCGTTGAGGAGCACCGCGTCCCGCACGGCTGACGTCCCCTCTCCCGCATAGAGGTCGCGAGCCACCTGCGCGTTCTCCTCGGCGGAGCCGCCGCGCAGGGCCTCGGCCCCATGACGGGGGATGCCGAGCAGCGCCTCCGGATCCAGCACGTGCTCGTGCACGCTCCCGCCGCGCACCTCCCAGACGTCCGAGGGCGCGCCCACGGTGAGCTCGTCGAGGCCGTCCTGGCCGCGGAACACCAGAGCGCTCGTGCCGCGCCCGGCGAAGACCCCGGCCACGACCGGGGCCATCACGGAGCTCGCGACGCCGACCGCGCTCGCCAGGGGCTTCCCGGGGTTCGTGATCGGACCGAGCACGTTGAACACCGTCGGGATGCCGAGTCCCTTGCGCGCCTCCGCCCCGAACCTCATGGAGGGGTGGAAGACCTGCGCGAACAGGAACGCGATCCCGAGCTCGTCGAGCAGCTGCGCGGAGCGCTCGGCCGGCAGGTCGAGCCGCACTCCGAGGGCGTCGAGCACGTCGGCCGATCCCGATCGGGAGGTCGAGGCGCGGTTGCCGTGCTTGATCACGCGGCGTCCGCTCGCGGCGATGATCACGGAGGCCATCGTGGAGATGTTCACCGTATGGGCGAGGTCCCCTCCGGTGCCGACGATGTCGACCGCCCGGCGGTCCACGTCGAGCTCCCGCGCGTGCGCGACCATCGTGTCCGCGAGCGCGCCGAGCTCGACGCTCGTCACGCCCTTCGACTCGAGCGCGACCAGGAAGCCGGCGAGCTGGAGCGCGGACGCGTTCCCGGACATGACCTCGTCCATCGCCCAGGCCGCCTGCGCGGCGTCGAGATCCTCGTGGCGGACCAGTCGGGCGGTCAGGGACGCCCAGGTCGGCGAGGGCGCGGATGCGGTGGCGGACATGTGCCGATCATCCCATCCCGGGCCCGCTCGTGCGCGTGCGCCCGGATGTCAGGATCCCCAGCTGAGAGGCCCTCGCCACAGAGCGTGTCCAGGTTCGTGACAGCGTGTCGTGAGGGTTATGCTGGCGGGGTCCGTCAGGGCCTCGCGCCCCAGCGGTTCCCCAGGTCGGCCGTGTACCCGGGGCATCGAATCTGACGACACGGCATAATGGTGACGTGACTACTGCGACTCTGCCCCAGCGCACAGGCCCTGCCCCCGCAGTCGGCCGCCCGAACTCCACGCAGATCGGCACGCTCGTCTGGCTCTCCAGCGAGCTGATGTTCTTCGCCGGCCTCTTCGCGATGTACTTCACGCTGCACGCGATGGTCCCCGAGACGTTCGTCGCGGGCGAGGAGCACTTCACCCACGACTTCGCGATCGCCAACACGATCATCCTGGTGCTGAGCTCCGTGACGTGCCAGATCGGCGTCATGGCCGCCGAGGGCGTGCTGCCCTGGGCCAAGGGCGAGTCCCGCAAGGGCCGCACCGGCTCGATCTTCAACATCGCCGGGTGGGGCGTCATCGAGTGGTACACCCTGACCTTCCTCATGGGCGCGGTCTTCGTGTCCGGGCAGGCCTTCGAGTACACCGAGCTGGCCGAGGCCGGCGTCTCCCTCAGCAGCTCGCCCTTCGGCTCGGTCTTCTACCTCGCCACCGGCTTCCACGGCCTCCACGTGATCGGCGGCCTCATCGCGTTCCTGTTCGTCCTCGCCCGGGCGTTCTCCGCGAACGAGTTCACCCAGCACGAGAAGATCAGCGCCATCTGCATCTCCTACTACTGGCACTTCGTGGACGTGGTCTGGATCGGACTGTTCTTCGTCGTGTACCTGATGGACCCGCTGCTCAACGGCACGGTCCCGTGGAACTTCGAGTTCTTCTCCTCCCTCTTCTGATCCTCCGGATCCCCCGGCCCCGGGGGTCCCTTCCCGCCCGCCCCGCACACCGAAACGAGGTCCTCATCGTGAAGGCACTCGCAGCGCGTCGACACCACCCGCTGGCGTTCGTCGCGATCCTGCTGCTCGCGCTCGTCGCGACCGGCGGCCTGTACGCCGCGTTCCAGCCGCGCAGCGCCCAGGCCGAGTCGTACACCCAGGACGACGTCGACAAAGGCGAAGATCTGTTCCTGGCCAACTGCGCGAGCTGCCACGGCACCAACGCGCAGGGCATGCAGGACGACTCGGGCAACACGCTCGGCCCGTCGCTGATCGGCGTCGGCGCAGCCGCGGTCGACTTCCAGGTCGGCACCGGCCGCATGCCGATGCAGAACTCCGGTGCGCAGGCATGGCGCAAGCCCCCGCAGATGAACGACGAGCAGACCCGTCAGCTCGCGGCCTACGTCGCCTCTCTCGGCCCCGGCCCGTCGGTCCCCGACGAGGAAGCGCTCGACTCGAAGGACGCCGACCTCGAGAACGGCGGCAACATCTTCCGGGTGAACTGCGCCATGTGCCACAACGCGGCCGGCGCCGGCGGCGCCCTGACCCGCGGCAAGTTCGCGCCGTCGCTCAGCGGCGTCGAGTCGAAGCACATCTACGAGGCCATGGAGACCGGCCCGCAGAACATGCCCGTCTTCAACGACGACAACATCTCCGCCTCCGACAAGCGCGACGTCGTCGCCTACCTCAAGGCGCTCGATGAGCAGGGCTCCCCCGGCGGCATCTCGCTGGGGTCCTTCGGTCCCGTGACCGAGGGCCTGTACGCCTGGACCATCGTGCTCTCCCTCCTCGTCGGCTGCGCCGTGTGGCTGGGGGCGAAGGCGAAGTGAGCGACCACGTGAACGAGAACCGCGAGTCGGAGGCACGGTCCTCCTCGGTGAGCACGATCGCTCCCAAGGAGGGCGGCGGCTTCCCGAACCCCGGGCTGCCTCCCCACGTCCACCGCCAGGCCGACGAGAACCCGCGGGCCGCGAAGCGCGCCGAGCGCATGGTCGCCGCGATGTTCGTGCTCTCCGTCCTGGGCACCGTCCTGTTCGTCGCCAGCTACTTCATCTTCACGCCGCTGGGGACGAACCTGCTGGGCACGCCGGGCACGCTGCACGCGGTGCACTGGTCCAACCTGTTCACCGGCCTCGGCCTCGCGGTCGCCGTGTTCTTCATCGGCGCAGCCGCGGTGCACTGGGCCAAGACCCTCATGCCCGATGAGGAATGGGTCGAGGAGCGTCACCACATCGAGGGCTCTGACGAGACCCGCGAGGTCGCCGCGTCGATCATCACCGACGGCCTCGAGGAGTCCGGCGTCGGGCGCCGCCCCGTGATCGTGACGGCCATGGTCGCCGCGCTCACCGCTCTGCCGATCGCGGTGCTCGCGCCCCTGTCGACCTTCGGCCCCCTCCCGGGCAACAAGCTGCACCACACGTTCTGGAAGAAGGGTCTGCGGATCACCCGCGACACCGACGGGACCCCGGTGAAGGCCTCCGAGGTCGCCATGAACTCGATCTTCCACGTCATGCCCGAGGGCCTGACCGAGGACATGGAGGACTACCTCGAGCAGCGCGCGAAGGCGGCTGCGGTGCTCATCCGCATCGACCCGGCGCTGGGGCAGAACCAGGACAGCCTGGACCACGGGTACCAGGGCATCCTCGCCTTCTCGAAGATCTGCACCCATGTGGGCTGCCCGGTCGCGCTGTACGAGCAGCAAACGCATCACATGCTGTGCCCGTGCCACCAGTCGACGTTCGACGTCACCGACGGCGCGAAGGTGATCTTCGGCCCCGCGCACCGCCCGCTCCCGCAGCTCCCCATCGAAGTCGACGCCGAGGGCTACCTCGTCGCCGGCGGCGACTTCCCCGAGCCCATCGGTCCCAGCTTCTGGAACCTGCACAAGGACAAGTGATCTGATGGCGACCACGACTCCCACCCGTCCTCGCACGGAGGCCCCCGCGGACTCCGGCTCCGAGGGCCGCATGCTCAAGCTCGGCGCCGTCGGCGGCGACTGGCTGGACCGCCGCGTCTCCGGCGCGGGCCTGGTCCGGTTCTTCGGGCGCAAGATCTTCCCGGACCACTGGTCCTTCATGTTCGGCGAGGTCGCGCTCTACAGCTTCGTGATCCTGCTGATCTCGGGCACGTACCTCACGATGTTCTTCGTCCCCTCGATGGACGAGGTCGTCTACAACGGCATCTACGCGCCCCTCCAGGGCGCCCACGTGTCGAAGGCCTACGAGTCCACGCTGCACATCTCGTTCGAGGTCAAGGGCGGACTGCTGTTCCGGCAGATGCACCACTGGTCCTGCCTCGTGTTCATGGTCGCGATCTTCGTGCACATGTTCCGCGTGTTCTTCACCGGCGCGTTCCGCAAGCCCCGCGAGCTCAACTGGCTCGTCGGCTTCGCCCTCATGGTCCTGGGCATGGTCGCCGGCTTCACCGGCTACTCCCTCCCGGACGACGTCCTCTCGGGCAACGGCCTGCGCGTGGTCGACGGCCTCATGAAGGGCATCCCGATCGTCGGCACCTACATCTCGATGCTGCTGTTCGGCGGGGAGTTCCCCGGGCACGACATCATCCCGAGGTTCTTCACGATCCACATCCTGCTGGTCCCCGCGGCCATCCTGGGTCTGATCGCGATCCACATGGTGATGCTGGTGCTGCACAAGCACACGCAGTACCCCGGCCCGGGCCGCACCGAGCGCAACGTCGTCGGCTTCCCGGTGTTCCCGGTGTACGCGGCGAAGGCCGGTGGCTTCTTCTTCCTGGTGTTCGGCATCATCACGCTGATCTCGGCCACCACGGCGATCAACTCGATCTGGGTCTACGGGCCGTACGACCCCTCCCCCGTCTCGGCCGGATCGCAGCCCGACTGGTACATGCTCTGGACGGACGGCGGACTGCGCCTCATCCCGGGCTGGGAGTTCACCGTCTTCGGCTACACGGTGTCGCTGAACATCCTGCTGCCGATGGTGGTCTACGGCGGTCTGCTGGCGTTCCTCGCCCTCTACCCGTTCATCGAGTCGTGGGTGACGGGCGACGACCGCGAGCACCACCTCCTGGATCTGCCGTACAACGCCCCGGTCCGCACCGGCATCGGCGTCGCCTGGATCACCGAGTACCTGATCCTCGCGATGGCCGCCACGAACGACCTCATCGCGGTGAAGCTCCACCTCTCGATCAACGACCTGACGTGGACGTTCCGCATCGCGTTCTTCCTGGCACCGGTGATCGTCTTCTACATCACCAAGCGCCTGTGCCTGGCGATGCAGCGCCAGAAGCGGGACCTCGCCCTGCACGGCGAGGAGACCTCCAAGGTGGTCCGCATGGAGAACGGCGAGATGATCGAGATCCACGAGCCGCTCAACGAGTTCGACCGCTGGGTCCTGGTCCAGCACGACGACTAC
Organism: Brachybacterium sp. NPDC056505; assembly: GCF_042794925.1. Taxonomy (NCBI): domain Bacteria; kingdom Bacillati; phylum Actinomycetota; class Actinomycetes; order Micrococcales; family Dermabacteraceae; genus Brachybacterium; species Brachybacterium sp. NPDC056505. The sequence continues at coordinate 9,938 of NZ_JBHTSV010000008.1, read as the reverse complement.
CGTCCGCTCAAGGCGGGCAAGGGCGTCTCGTCCCTGCGCGCCGCGGCCACCTCGTTCTTCTTCAAGGACCAGCTGGCCCCGGTCACCCCGACCGAGCTCCGGGAGGCCCTCGAGCACGCCGGCCACGAGCGCCACAAGATCGACGAGCTCACCGGCGGCGACTACCGCACTCCGGACGTGCGTTCCCACTGACGCATGAGCTCCCCGACGTGAGAGGGCCCGGACGGCATCGCCGTCCGGGCCCTTTCGCGTCCCGGCTGCGCCGCTCCCCCAGGGCCCGTCGCTTCCCTGGACCCTGTCCGCTTCTCGGGCCCTGCCGCTCCCCGGCGTGATCATCGGGCCCCTCGGCCGGGCCGCGCACGCAGTCCCCCACGTCGGACGTCGACCCGACCGCCGACTTCGCGTGCCGTCCCCGGCGCCCATGGCGTTCCGGGCCCGTCCTCGTCCCGGCGTCGCCCCGCGTCCGCGCGCTGCGCAGTGCGCGCTCGCGCAGCGCTGCGCGGACGGCCTCGCGACATGCAGGGGTGCACAGCCGACGGCGTGGCGACGGGCACCGCCCGGCGCCGCCCCCACCGAACGCTTCCACCCCTCGCTCCGCGCCCCTGCAGGAGCACGACGAGGGCCCCGTCCGTCTCCCTGCCGGAGCAGGGAGGCGGACGGGGCCCTGGGGACATGATCCCGCTGTCGGGCCGGCGCACCGCCGAGGGGGCTCGCGCCGACGACGCTCAGGGAGCGGGGACGGGGGCGCCCTCCCTCATCGTGCCGGGGCCGCCGGTGGCGGTCGCCGGCCCCTCGTCGATCCTGGTCCTCGTGGACGAGGTCGCCGAGCGCAGCGTCAGGAGCAGGTCCACGTGACGGGGCGCGGCGCCGAGCACGGTGGCGACGTCGTCGGCGAGCAGCCGGCGCGCGCCTTCGACGACCCATGCCGTCTCGGCATCCTGGCTCGTGCTCACCGACGCCTGCACCCACGGCGACGACGTCGCGCCGCTCACCTGGACGGACGCGTCGAGAACGCCGGGGATGCCCTCGACGTGCTCCGCGAGCGCCCGCTCCAGCACGGACGGTGCGAGGGTGCCCAAGGGCCTGCTGCCATCGGCCGTGATCCTGAGCGAGACGGTGGGAGTCCTCCGAGGCACCTGGATCACGAGCAGCCAGATCCCGACGATGACGGCGAGCACCGCGAGGACGCAGGCGACGGAGAGGATCCACGCGTGATGGGTCTCCGCGAGCGCGGCCGGCGTGGAATCCCCGTGCGGGAGCACGGCGTCGGCACCCGGCCAGCGCCCGGCCAGGTCCAGACGACCGGCAGCGAGCCAGAGGCCCGCGAGAAGGGCGATGATACCCGCAAGGACGAGCAGGAGCCTGTTGCGGACTCCGGAGACGGAACGCATACGTCCTCCTCTCAGTCGATCCGACGCATCCGCACGCGGATGCTCGGCATGGTGTCGGGGCGGAGCTCGGCGACGGCCGCCTGCGCGGCGTCGCGCACGCCGGACTCGACGGGTCCGACCTCGTCGACGACGGTGCGGGCGCGGACGGTGACCGTGCGCCGGCCGACGTCGACCTGGGTGCCCTGCACGCCGTCGACCTCCTCGGTGCGAGCGCGCACCCGGTTCGCCAGGTCACGGCGGGAGATCACGGTGCTGCCGGGGACGTCGTCCTCGAGCAGGTGCATGCGCGATCGGCCACCGGGGAGGATCGCGGCGAGGACCATGAGCAGGCCCAGGACCGCGAGCACGCAGCCGGTGACGAGGACCGGGGTCGAGTCGAGTCGCAGGGCTCCGAGGTCGGCGGCCGCGGAGGATGCCGATGCGGGCCACGCGCCGTCGATCACGAGAGCGCCGAGCGTCCAGACGCCGAGCCCGCCCAGGACGAGCAGGACCAGGGCGAGGAGCACGACGGGCGTCGTGCGGGCGGGCCGACGGTCGAGGCGGCGGGGTGTCGTCATCATCGCAGGGCCCTCCTCGTGGTCTCGGGGTTCAGCCAGGAGATCTCGACGTCCATGCGCCCGACCTCGAGGCCCGTCAGGGTGCTCACCGCCCGCTCCACGTGGGAGCGGAGCTGCGCGAGCACGTCGTGCAGCGGAGCGGGGAAGGCGACGCCGACGTCGACGCGCAGCACGGCGGTGCGGCCGTAGAGGTCGCAGTGGACGGAGGGTCTGGTGCAGAAGTCACGGCGGGCGCCCACGCCCAGCACTCCCCCGGCCGAAGAGCCGATGTGCGGGACCTCGCTCGCGGCCTGCTCCGCGATCCGCGCGACGACGCGTGCGGGCACCGTGGTGGTGCCGCGGGACTCCACGGGCCGACCGGCGGCGCCGGAGCCCGCGCCGGGAGCGGATGTCGGATCGTCCGCGTGATCGTCCTGCGACCAGAGGTCCGTTCCCGATGTGGTCGCCTCCTGCACGGACGCCACGGTCACCGCCTCCAGCGGTCGGTGAGCCCGCGGATCTCGATCCGTCCGTCGATGACCATGCCGACGGCGAGGCCGATGGCACCGAACACGAGGACGAGGAAGAACTGGCCGAACGATCCGAAGGCGAGTGCGGCGCCGAGCAGGAGCCCGACGAGCACGGCGAATTGTGATGTCTTCATGTGTGCTCCTCGATCAGGGGCGGGCCGGGCGTCGTGCCCGGCCCGCCGAGGTTCTGCGCCCGGCGCAGGTCAGCGCCCGGCGCGGAGGCTCGTTCAGCGCAGGTCGCTGCTGCGCTGCTCGCCGCCGGACTGCTCGTCGTCCTCGTCCGGGAGGTGGACGTCGACGACGTTGACGTTGACCTCGATGACCTCGAGCCCGGTCGCCTTCTCGACCTGCTCGATGACGTTGCGACGGATCGCGTTGCCGACCTCGACCACGGAGGCGCCGTACTCCACGACGACGGTCACGTCGATCGCGGCCTGGGTCTCGCCCTTCTCGACGCCGATGCCGCCGGTGACATTGGTCTGCGAGTTCGGGATGCGGTCGGTGACGGCCGAGAACGCGCGGCGCACGGCATTGCCCATGTCGTAGACGCCGGGGACCTCGCGGGCGGCCATGCCGGCGATCTTCGCGACGACCGTCTCCTCGACGGTGGTCACGCCGCGGTCGGTCTGCAGGGGACCGCGGGGTGCAGCGGTCTGCTGCTGGTCCTGCTGCTTCTCATCGGCCTCCTGGGCGCGTGCGACGGAGCGCTCGCGCTGCTGGCCGGTCTGAGGGATGGATGCGTTGCTCGCCATGAGTTCTCCTCGGTTCGGGCCCGGATCGACCGGGCCGTTCTCAGTGGACACCAGGAGGACGTCACCGTCCGCCGGTCCCTCACGACGAAGCTTATGTGATCCCGCTCACCCGTGGGGCGCTCGGGCTCAGCGCAGCCGTCCCGGTCGCGGCGCTCGTTCCGGAGTCCCGCCGGGGTCCTCCTCGAGGTGGGCGACGAGCCAGCGCGCGGCAGCGAGCGTGAGGCGGGGATCCTCCGCTCGCAGCGCCCGGCTCGCCCGCAGCGGTGACCTCTCGGCGTCGAGACGTCGTCGCGCGAGGACGTCCCGCGCCCATGCGCGGGCCCGCTCGAGCGCCCCGTCGTCCGCGAAGATGCCCAGGACAACGAGTCCCGCGTCACGGACGTCCCGTGGCAGACCGCCGATCATGCGTCTGCGCAGCGCCATCCTGTGCCTCCGTTCCCCGGCTCCCCGCACCGCTCTGCGGTGCGCCCGGATCCTGCGGCCATGATCCCACGCACACAGCACGACGGCCCGCCCACCATGCGGTGGACGGGCCGTCGAGGAGTGCGCCCCCTCGGGAGGGGAGCGCTGGGTGATCAGTGGGCGTGCTGGCCGCGGGAGAACTCCATGACCCAGCCGACGACGCCGACGATCACGAAGACCGAGCCGATCGCGAGGATCCACCAGCCGGCCGCGACGCCCAGGAACGCGAGGCCGCAGCCGATCCCGGCCCAGAGGGGCCACCAGCTGTACGGGGCGAAGCTGCCCTGCACGCCGGCCTCGTCCGAGACCTCGGCCTCGAGGTTCTCCTCGGCGCGGTCCGGGAACCGCTTGGAGGCCCAGGTGAGGGTCGTGGCGATCATCGCCGCGAGCAGGGTCGCCATGAGCAGGGCCGGGAAGCCCGCGGTCTCGATGCCCAGCGGGGCGTACCCGCCGGTCCAGACGCCGTAGACCACGCCGACGATGAGGAAGAACGCGGCGAGGATCCAGAAGATCAATGCAGTGGTGCGCATGTGTCAGTTGCTCCTCGGGTTCTTGATCGGCTCCTCCGCGAGCAGATGCGACTGGGCGCCGACCTCCGGGTGGTGCAGATCGAAGGCGGGTCGCTCGGAGCGCACGCGCGGCAGCGAGTGGAAGTTGTGGCGCGGGGGCGGGCACGAGGTCGCCCACTCGAGCGAGGCGCCGTAGCCCCAGGGGTCGTCCACCTCGATCTTCTTCTTCTGGACGTGCGTGATGACGACGTTCAGGAGGAACGGCAGCGTCGAGGCGCCGAGGATGAAGGCGCCCACGGTGGAGAGCTTGTTCATCCAGTCGAACTGGTCCTCGGCGAGGTAGTTCACGTAACGGCGGGGAGCCCCCTCCACACCCAGCCAGTGCTGGATGAGGAAGGTCATGTGGAAGCCGATCATGAACATCCAGAAGTGGAACTTGCCGAGCTTCTCGTTCAGCTTGTACCCGAACATCTTGGGCCACCAGAAGTAGAAGCCCGCGAACATCTCGAAGGCGACCGTCCCGAACACCACGTAGTGGAAGTGGGCGACCACGAAGTAGGTGTCGGAGAGGTGGAAGTCCAGCGCCGGGCTGGAGAGGATCACGCCGGTCAGACCGCCGAAGAGGAAGGTCGTGAGGAAGCCGAGCGAGAACAGCATCGGTGTCTCGAAGGTCAACGACCCTCGGAACATCGTGCCCACCCAGTTGAAGAACTTCACGCCCGTCGGCACCGCGATCAGCATGGTCATGAAGCTGAAGAAGTTCAGCATCACGGCGCCGGTCGTATACATGTGGTGCGCCCACACCGTGACCGAGAGGGCCGCGATGGAGATGGTCGCGTAGACGAGGGTCTTGTAGCCGAAGACGGGCTTGCGGCTGAAGACCGGGAAGATCTCGGTCGCGATGCCGAAGAACGGCAGGGCGATGATGTACACCTCGGGGTGCCCGAAGAACCAGAACAGGTGCTGCCAGAGCACCGCTCCGCCGTTCTCCGGGTCGAAGATGTGCGCTCCGAACTTCCTGTCCGCCCCGAGGGCGAACAGAGCGGAGGCCAGCGGCGGGAAGGCCATGAGCACCAGGAGCGCCGTGATCAGCACGTTCCAGGTGAAGATCGGCATGCGGAACATGGTCATGCCGGGCATGCGCATGCAGATGACCGTGGTGATGAAGTTGACCGAGCCCAGGATGGTGCCGAAGCCCTGGAGCCCCAGGCCGAAGACCCACAGGTCACCGCCGAGTCCCGGTGTGAACGTCGTGTCCGACAGCGGGGCGTAGGCGAACCATCCGAAGGAGGCGGCGCCCTGGGGGGTAAGGAAGCCCGCGAGCACGATGAGCGAGCCGAACAGAGTGATCCAGAAGGCGAACATGTTCAGGCGCGGGAACGCCATGTCGACGGCGCCGATCTGGAGCGGCATGAAGTAGTTCGCGAAGCCGTTGAACAGCGGGGTCGCGAACATCAGCAGCATGATCGTGCCGTGCATCGTGAACAGCTGGTTGTACTGGTCCTTGGAGACGACGACCTGCAGGCCGGGCTCCCAGAGCTCGGCGCGGATCATCAGGGCCAGCACGCCGCCGATGCAGAAGAAGCTGAACGCCATGGCCAGGTACATCAGGCCGATCACCTTGTGATCGGTCGAGGTGATGATCCGGACGAAGTTCCTGCCCAGAGACGTCTCACGGACGGGCTGGTGAACGGCCGTCGCGCGCGCCGGCGCGGCGGGGACCTGGGTGCTCATTTCTGGACCTCATCTCCCGTGCGGCCGTTGGCCGCGTCGTCCTTCTCGCGCATGTTCCAGTCCTCGAGGTTCCTCGAGAGGTCCACGGAGAGCTGACCGGTGTTGCCCTTGTCGCGCAGGTCCTTCATGTGCTGGTCGTACTCCTCCTGGGAGACGACCTTCACGTTGAAGAGCATGTCCGAGTGGTACTCGCCGCAGAGCTCGGCGCACTTGCCGGCGTAGGTGCCCTCACGCGTGGGGGTCACCTGGAACGTGTTGGTGTGCCCCGGGAACATGTCCTTCTTGTAGAGGAAGTCCGGGATCCAGAACGAGTGCACGACGTCGCGCGAGTCCAGGTCGAAGCGCACGGTCTGGTTCACCGGCAGGTAGAGCACGGGCAGCGACTCCGCGGCGCCCGGGGTGCCGGTCTCGAAGGACTGCACGCCCGCGTCCTCGTGGACGTCGGCGTCCACGTAGTTGAAGTCCCAACTCCACTGCTTGGCGACCACGTTCACCGTGACGTCGGGCTTCGCCGAGGTGTCCTCGATCTCGCCCACGTCGCGCTGGGTGAAGTAGAACAGCGTCATGATCATGACGACCGGGACGAGCGTGAAGATCATCTCGATCGGCATGTGGTAGCGCAGCTGCACGGGGAAGCCCGTGTCGTCCTTGCGACGCCGGTACGCGATCGCGCTCCAGATCGCCAGGCCCCACACGACCAGACCGACGAGCACGAGAGCGGTCCAGGAACCGGTCCACAGCTGGGTGATGCGCTCGGTCTTGTCGGTGATCTGGACGCCGTCGTCGGCACCGGGGAGGAAGCCGCGCTTCTGCTCCGCGGTGCAGCCGGACAGCGCGAGCATCGCCGGCGCGAGTACGGCCGCCACGCGGCGCAGGCGCCGGCGGCGTTGTGTGGCCTGGGGGATCACAGGATGACCTTCCACTCGTCGGCCCTCCGGGAGGAGGCGCGGCGTGCTGCCTGCTGGGGGCAGCGCGTCGCACGCGCGGGGAGGGCGGGTGCTTCGCGGGTCGGGGCAGACCCGGGGACGTGCGTCGTGCGCGGCCCGACGGCGGCGGCGTCGAGCAGGCCGGCGGGGGCGGGACCCTCACCGTCGGCGACAGCTGATCGCATCACGCGGGACGAACATGACGGCACAGCGTCATCATACGTGTTTCCCGGACTCGGTTCAGCATTCAGGTTCCGGTGTCGTCGGGGGTGACGACGTGCACAGACGCCGACGGGCCCGCCCTCGCTCACATGCGGAGCGGGGGCGGGCCCGTCGAGCTGCTGCGCTCTCGCGCAGGGCGGCGACGCGGACGTCAGCTGAAGGAGTCCCCGCAGGCGCACGAGCTGCCCGCGTTGGGGTTGTCGATCGTGAAGCCCTGCTTCTCGATCGTGTCGGCGAAGTCGATCGTCGCTCCCGCGAGGTACGGCGAGCTCATGCGGTCGACGACGACCTCGACGCCGTCGAAGCCGACGGTCGAGTCACCGTCCATCAGCCGCTCGTCGAAGTAGAGCTGGTAGATCAGGCCGGAGCATCCGCCCGGCTGCACCGCGATGCGCAGTCGCAGGTCGTCGCGCCCCTCCTGCTCGAGCAGGGACGTGACCTTCGCCGCGGCCTCGCCGGTGAGCGTCACGCCGTGCGCGGGGGCCTCGGTGTCGATGGTGGTGGTCATCTGGGTTCCTCCTCACTGCAGGTGCCTTCAGGTTACGCCTCGCCGGGCGCGACCGGGGACAGCGTCCGTCACGTCACATGCTCCGCGCCCGGTCAGCCGCGTCGCCTCTCGAGCCCCGCCGCGCCGCGCAGCAGCAGCGCCTCGGCGAGGCACACCCTGGCGAACTCCCCCAGGTGCAGGGACTCGTCGACGCCGTGGGCGCGGGAGTCGGGGTCCTCGACACCGGTGACCAGCACCTCCGCCCCGGGGAACACCTCGAGCAGGTCGGCGATGAAAGGGATCGACCCTCCGAGGCCGGTGTCCACGGGCTCCGTGCTCCAGGCATCGCGGAAGGCGGAGCGCGCGAGCCGCATGGCCGGGGTGTCCGAGGGGGCGAGGAAGGGGCGGCCCTGCTCGCCCCGGGCGATCTCGAGGACGGCCCCGCGCGGGGCGTGGGACTCGAGATGCGCGACGAGCGCGTCCATGGCGGCCTGCGGATCCTGGCCCGGCGGGATGCGCAGCGAGATCTTGGCGCGCGCCGCGGGCACGAGCGTGTTGGAGGCATCGCGCACCGATGGGGCGTCGATGCCGATCACAGAGAGAGCGGGTGCGGACCACAGGCGCGAGGTGATCGAGCCGGTGCCCGCGAGGGGCTGGCCCTCGAGGATGCCGGCGTCGCGCCGGTAGTCGGCTTCGGGCATCTCGACCTCGGGCGCCTCCGCGCGCACGAGTCCCTCGACGGCGACGTCGCCGTTCTCGTCGTGCAGCGTCGCCACCAGGCGTCCCATCTGGGTGAGCGCGTCCAGGACCGGACCTCCGAACATGCCCGAGTGGACGGCGCGCTCGAGCACGCGCACGGTCACCGTGAGGTCGACCACTCCACGCAGGCTCGTGGTGAGCGCAGGCGTGCCGACGGCCCAGTTCGCGGAGTCGGCGACGACGATCGCGTCGGCCTCGAGCTGGTCCCGGTGGGCCTCGATGAAGCGCCGGAAGGTCGGGGACCCCGCCTCCTCCTCGCCCTCGACGAACACCGTCACGCCGACGCCGAGCTCGGAGAGCTCCTCCCCCACCAGGCGCAGCGCGGTGACGTGGGCCATCACGCCGGCCTTGTCGTCGGCCGCGCCGCGGCCGAACAGCCGGTCGCCCTCGCGCGCGGGCGTGAAGGGATCGGTCGTCCAGGCCTGCGGGTCGCCGGTCGGCTGGACGTCGTGGTGGGCGTAGAGCAGCACGGTGGGAAGGCCGTCCCGGGCCGGCCGGCGGGCGATGACGGCAGGGGCGCCCTCGTCGACGTGGGTGATGGTCACCTCGGGCATCCCGGCGTCGCGCAGCAGCGCGGCGACGGCCTCGGCGCTCTCGTGCACGGGGGTGCGGTCGTATCCGGGGAACGCGATGGACGGGATCCGCACCAGGGCCGAGAGGTCCTCGATCGCGCGCGGGAGGATCCCCTCGAGGCGCGCGCGCAGTCCCTCGACCTCCTCCTGGGGCGCGGCGGCGGGGCCGACGGCGGATTCGGGGGCCGCGGGGCGGTCGGACGGACGGGGAGTGTCGCCCTCGGGGGCGGGTTCGTGGGACATGGCTCCCACGTTATCGCCGCCCGGGGCGCCCGCGGGCGCCCCGGCGTGCGGCGTGCGTCGCCGCGGATGGTCGGGGCGGCGCCGTGCTCCGCCTAGACTGGAGGGGTGAGTCCCCGCAACACGTCCGATGCCGACACGTACCCCTCGCCGCGCCGCCGCGGCCGCAGCCGCGGGGAGGTGCCCGGCGTGACCTCGTCCCCCGAGGGCGACCCCGCCGGTTCCGCCGGGAAGGGCCGCCCCACCCGCACGCGGAAGGAGGCCGAGGCCGCCCGTCGGCGTCCCATCGTGCAGACCGACCGCAAGGAGGCCCGGCGCCGGGACCGCCAGGCTGCCGCGCAGGAGCGCCAGCGCTCCCAGCAGGCCCTGATGTCGGGCGACGAGGCGAACATGCCCGCCCAGCACCGCGGCCGGGACCGCAGCTTCGTGCGCGACCTGGTCGACGCGCGGCGCAACATCGCGGAGTTCTTCTTCCCGGTCGCCCTGATCCTGATGATCGTGGCGCTCGTGCTCCCGCTGGTCATGCCCGGCCTCTACACGTCCATGAGCGTGATCATGCTCGTCGTGCTGTGGGGTGGGATCCTGCTGTGCGTGGTCGACTCGCTCATCCTGCGCCGCAGGATCCGCGCGCGCCTGACCGAGCGCTTCGGCGAGGTCCGCCGGGGGCTCGTGGGGTACGGCATCATGCGTTCGCTGCAGATCCGCCGGTGGCGCCTGCCGCGCGCGCAGGTGCGCCACGGCGAGGACCCGCGCTGATCGTTCCCGCTCCCCCGCCCTCGGCGGGCGGATGACGCACAGGGCGCCGGCACCCCGAGGGG
>NZ_JBHTSV010000007.1:0-145453 GCF_042794925.1 Brachybacterium sp. NPDC056505 | reverse complement strand
CCGATGGTACTGCACTCGGGAGGGTGTGGGAGAGTAGGACGCCGCCGGACGTTTTTTGTGGAGAGGGTTGTGGCTCGTTGCCAGCTGCTCCTCGGACTCGAGTGATCGGGTTCGGGTGGAGCGCGGTGACGAGCCACAACCCTTTTCTGCATCCATACCCCGTCCCGGTGTGCTGCCGGCGGACGCACCCGTCGAGCGCACGAAAGAGCCTGACGGCTCCCTAGTGGTAGGTCGCGTGGACGCGGCGCCCGTGGCCGTACGGGGTGCTGTCACGATTCGGCATCGAGGGCTTTACACGTTTCAGAGTTGCGCATACGCTCGTCCTCGATTCAGTGAGCGGCGTACTCCAGGAAGCTGGAGAGCGCTTCCCGCGCGTTGTGCACCGGTGGCTGCACGGCCTCGCAGCCTCCCGTCGCGCAGCTGTCCCGAAGATCGCCGGGCTCATGTGGATCGTCAGCTGCGCCGCGCCTGGCGGCGAAGATCGAAGGAGATCGCCATGCCCTCACGTCGCGCCGTCCTCGCAGTGCCCCTGGCTCTGGCGAGCCTGGGAGGCCTCGCCGCCTGCGGTCCGAATGCTCCTGGCGGTTCGTCCGGTGGATCGGGCGCCTCCGACTCCGGCACGCTGCGCTTCGCCTGGTGGGGAAACGCCGTGCGTGACAAGGCCACGCGCAAGACCATCTCGACCTATCACTCCGCGCATCCCGAGGTGAGCATCTCCGATGAGCCCACCGACTGGTCGGGCTACTGGGACAAACTCGCCACCCAGGTGGCCGGCGGGGACGTGCCGGACCTGATCCAGATGGACGAGTCCTACCTCAGCGAGTACTCCAGTCGGGGCATCCTTCTGAACCTCAAGGACACCGACGTGGACACCTCCGAGTTCGATCCGTCGGCACTGGACGCCGGCATGGTCGACGACGGGCTCTTCGCGCTGAACGCGGGCGTGAACGCCCCGGTGCTGCTGGCCAATCCCGATGTCTTCGACGCGGCCGGCGTGGACCTGCCCGACGACGGCTCATGGACCTGGGACGAGCTCGTCGACATGTCCGCCGCGATCACGAAGGCGACGCCCGACGGCATCTTCGGCGTCCAGCAGCTGGGCGCCGCCGGCGATCCCGCACTCAGCGTCTACCTCCGGCAGCTCGGAGCGGAGAAGTTCGCCGACGAGGGCCTCGGCTTCACTGCCGCACAGCTGCAGCAGTGGATGGAGTTCGCCCTCGAGCTCCAGAGCACCGGGGCGGCGCCCGGGGCCTCGGTTGCCGTCGAGGAGACGGGGAAGTCCGTCGATCAGACGCTGTTCGCCACCGGCAAGTGCGGGCTCCAGCTGGCGTGGTCGAACCAGGTGGTCAGCAACGACACGGCGCTGGGCGGAACGGTGAAGGTGCTGCGTATGCCGTCGATGACGGGCAAGTCCGCCGATGTGAAGCTCTGGTACAAGGCCTCGATGTACTTCGCGGTCGCGGCCAGGTCCGCGCAGCAGGGGGCGGCCACGGCATTCGTCGACTGGCTCGTGAACTCGACCGAGGCAGGGAAGATCCTCCTCGCGGAGCGGGGCGTCCCCGCGAACCTCACGGTGCGCAAGGCCATCGAGGGCGACCTCACCGACTCCGACCTGAAGGCGGTCGACTTCATCGAGGCCATCGCCGACGAACTGGGGGATGGACCGGTGATCACCCCTCCGGGCGGCAGCGCTGTGAACGACGCCCTCGGCAGGCACATGGAGGACGTCCTCTTCGGGCGTGCGAAGCCGGCCGACGCGAGCTCCACCGCCGTCACCGAAGCCGAGGGGCAGCTCGGATGAGCCGAATGATCGTGGTGGTCCCTGGTGCGCGTCGGATGACGCGCGGTATGTCGGCCTTGCGCCACGACCGTCTGGACAGCGCTATCCCAGGTCAAGGCGACCCCGTCTCTCCGACGTATGAGAACGTTTGCATTCGGGCGGTGTCCTCTGCTTAGAATCTGCCGATCGCACGGTCGCCGCGGACCGTGCTGATCCTCCGGAGAACCCCGGCGCAGCCACCGGAACCGGCCCCGCACACTCCGCGGAAGGCACCACGAAGACTCCGCCCGCCGGCTCCCGCACCATTCCCACTCAGCGGCGTCGGCCGCGAACGACCCGCTCCCCAGACATCCACCCATGTCACCCACCCACCGCGCAGAAGCCCTGATCGAAGGAGATCACGTGCACACCCGACGCGAAGCCCTCGCCCTCACCCTCGCCGTCCCCACGGCGCTGACCCTGGCCGCGTGCGGCCCCAACCGCTCGAGCTCGGAGGCCTCGGGCGGCGACAGCTCCTCCGCCCTCCGGTTCATGTGGTGGGGGAACGCCGTGCGCGACAAGGCCACCCGCGGCGCGATCGACGCCTATGGCGAGGTCGAGTCCGATCTGAGCATCTCCGCCGAGCCGGCCGACTGGTCGGGCTACTGGGACAAGCTCGCTACGCAGGTCGCGGGCGGCGACATGCCCGACGTCGTCCAGATGGACGAGAAGTACCTCAGCGAGTACGGCAACCGCGGCGCGCTGCTCGACCTCGAGAAGGCCGGACTGGAGACGAGCGACTTCGAGGACAGCTCCGTCGCGGCGGGCGAGGTGCCGGACAAGGGGCTGCTCGCCATCAACGCCGGCATCAACGCACCGGTGCTGCTCGCGAACGCCGCCGTGTTCGAGGACGCGGGCATCGACCTGCCCGACGACACCACCTGGACCTGGGACGACCTCGCATCCCTCGCCGCAGACATCACCAAGGCCACCGACGACGGCGTCTACGGGCTCCAGCAGATCGGCCTGGTCCAGGCGACCTTCCAGGTGTACATGCGCCAGCTCGGCAAGGACCAGTACTCGGCCGACGGCGCCGGCTTCGCCGCCGAGGACGCCGAGAAGTTCTTCGCATACGCGAAGTCCCTGCAGGAGACGAAGGCCGCGCCCGACGCCTCCGTGTCGGTGGAGGAGGCAGGCCAGTCCGTGGACCAGTCCCTGTTCGCCACCGGCAAGTGCGCCCTCCAGGTCGCCTGGTCCAACCAGGTCGTCGCCTACGACACCGCCGCGGGCGGGAAGGTGCACGTGCTGCGCATGCCGTCGATGACCGGGAAGGCCGCCGACGCGCAGCTCTGGTACAAGGCCTCGATGTACTTCGCGGTCTCCGCGAAGACGACCGCGGAAAAGCATGCCGTCGCGTTCGTCGACTGGCTCGTCAACAGCGAGGACGCGGGGAGGCTGCTGCTCGCCGAGCGCGGCGTGCCCGCCAACCTGACGGTCCGCGAGGCCATCGCGGACGACCTCACCGACGCCGACATCAAGGCCGTCGACTTCATCGAGTCGATCGCGGACGAGCTGGGCGACGCCCCCGTCATCACCCCGCAGGGCGGCGGCCAGTTCGAGGACATCCTCACGCGGTGCGGGGAGGACCTCCTGTTCGGCCGCACCGACACCAAGACCGCCGGGAAGGACCTGCTGGATCAGCTCACGTCGGCGATCACCGTCTGAACCGGTCCCGGACCGGACGGTGAGGACCACTGGAGGAAGGATGAGTGATGAGTGCTATCGGTGAGCTCACGTCCATGGCGAAGGGCCGTGGACGGGGCAGGGTGCGTGAGAAGCACCCGGACAACAAACCGGCCCTGGTGTTCATGGCGCCGTGGCTGCTGGGCCTGCTCGGGATCACCCTGATCCCGATGATCGCCTCGCTGTACCTCTCGTTCACGGACTACAGCCTGCTGGCCGCCCCGAAGTGGATCGGCCTGCAGAACTTCGTGGACATGTTCCACGACGCCCGGCTGATGACCTCGCTGAAGGTCACCCTGATCTACGTGATCGTGGGCGTGCCCCTCCAGCTCGTCCTCGCCCTCGCGCTCGCGGTTCTGCTCAACGAGGGCATCAAGGGCCTCTCGTTCTACCGCTCGATCTTCTACCTGCCCTCTCTGCTGGGCGGGTCGGTCGCGATCGCGATCCTGTGGCGCCAGATGTTCGGCACCGGAGGCCTGGTCAACCAGATCGCGGGCATGCTCGGGTTCACGAACCTGCCCGGCTGGATCTCCGACCCCTCCACCGCGCTGGGCACGATCATCCTGCTGCACGTGTGGACGTTCGGCTCCCCGATGATCATCTTCCTCGCGGGCCTGCGCCAGATCCCCCAGATGTACTACGAGGCCGCCGAGGTCGACGGCGCCGGACGCTGGCGGCGCTTCACCGCGATCACCCTGCCCCTGCTGACCCCGATCATCTTCTTCAACCTGGTCCTGCAGGTGATCAACGCCTTCCAGTCGTTCACCCAGGCGTTCGTCGTCTCCGGGGGCACCGGCGGTCCCTCCGACTCCACCCTCTTCTACACGCTGTACCTCTACCAGAAGGGCTTCACCCAGTTCGACATGGGTTACGCCTCCGCGATGGCCTGGCTGCTCCTGATCATCGTCGCGATCTTCACCGCCATCAACTTCTTCGTCTCCAAGTTCTGGGTGTTCTACGATGACTGATCAACTCACCACCAGCGGCCCCTCCCGCCCCGCAGGCGCCGGCGCTGCCGCCGCGCCCGTCGGCCGCGGCCACCGCACGGACGACCAGGCGAAGACCCGTCCCCGCCGCACCCGGCGCGTAGGGCCGATCGTCCGCCACGCGATCCTCATCATCGCCTCGCTGGTCATGATCTATCCGCTGTTGTGGATGATCGTCAGCTCCCTGCGCCCCAACACCGAGATCTTCCGGAATCCCGGTCTGCTCCCGATCAGCTTCAACACCGAGAACTACGTCAACGGATGGAACGCCCTGTCCCAGCCGTTCTCCCACTACCTGATCAACTCGACCCTGCTGGTCCTGGGCTGCGTGATCGGGAACGTCATCGCCTGCTCCCTCACCGCCTACGCCTTCGCCCGCCTCAAGTTCTGGGGCCGGAACATCGCGTTCGCGGTCATGCTGATGACGCTGATGCTCCCCATCCACGTGGTCATCGTTCCGCAATACATCATGTTCTCCCAGACGGGGTGGGTGAACACGATGCTCCCGCTCATCCTCCCGAAGTTCCTCGCGACCGATGCGTTCTTCGTTTTCCTCATGGTCCAGTTCATCCGAGGCATTCCCCGCGAGCTCGACGAGGCCGCCCGCATCGACGGCTGCGGACATTTCCGCATCTTCTTCCGCGTGATCCTGCCGCTCATGACGCCCGCGATCGCGACCACGGTGATCTTCACGTTCATGTGGATGTGGAACGACTTCTTCGGCTCCCTCATCTACCTGACGACGCCGGACAACTTCACCGTCCCCCTCGCCCTGCGCGCCTTCCTCGACTCCCAGGGCACCTCCGACTGGGGCGCCATGTTCGCGATGTCCGTCCTCTCTCTCGTCCCCCTCTTCATCGTCTTCCTCCTCGGCCAGCGATTCCTGATCCGCGGATTCGCGACGACGGGGATCAAGTGAGCGTGAGCCGTCGGCCGCGCGCGGCCCATTCCGTTCCCGACGTCCCGAAGGAGCCCGCATGAGCACCCGCTACGGCCTGATCGGCACCGGCCATCGCAGCCAGATGTACATCGACGCGATCACCGGACCCCATGCCGACGTCGCCGAGCTCGTCGCGCTGTTCGATGTCAACCCCGGGCGCATGCAGTGGTACCGCGAGCACTACGAGGCGCTCGAGGGCGTCCCCGCCGTCGGCCCCGAGCACCTCGAGGACGTGATCGCCGAGCAGGGCATCGAGCGCATGATCGTGACCTCCATGGACCGCTTCCATGCCGAGCACATCGTGCGCAGCCTCGAGTCCGGTGCCGACGTCGTCGTCGAGAAGCCGCTGACGATCGATGCGGAGAAGGCGCGGATGATCGAGGAGGCCGTGCGCCGCACCGGTCGCAGTGTGACCGTCACCTTCAACTACCGCTACTCGCCGCGCAACAGCGCCCTGCGTGAGGTGATCGCCGACGGCCGGATCGGCACGCCGGTCTCGATGGTCTTCGAGTGGGTGCTGGACACTGCGCACGGCGCCGACTACTTCCGGCGCTGGCACCGCGACAAGGCGAACTCGGGCGGCCTGTTCGTCCACAAGGCCTCCCACCACTTCGATCTCGCCTCCTGGTGGATCGACGCGCAGCCGCGGACCGTGTATGCGCGCGGCGGCGTGCGCTTCTACGGCGACCGGGCGGCGCAGGAGAGGGGAGAGAGCGCGCCCGCCGAGCGCGGCACGCACGACGGTCCGCACGGTCCCTTCGAGCTCGACCTGCGCAGCGATCCTCGCCTGAAGGAGCTCTACCTCGACCAGGAGCAGCACGACGGCTACCGCCGCGACCAGGACGTCTTCGCTCCCGGCGTCACCACCGAGGACAACCTCACGGCGATCGTGGACTTCGACAGCGGCCTCACCCTGACCTACGCGCTGAACGCGCACAGCCCCTGGGAGGGCTACCGGGTCGCCGTCAACGGCACCGAGGGGCGCGTCGAGCTCGAGGTCGTCGAGCGCACGGCCGTGCTCACGAACACGCGGGAGCGGGGCGAGAGCGACGGAGCGACCGAGGGCGACGCGGTGGTGGACCCGAGCGCCGTGCGGGTGGACGACGAGGGCGAGGGGGCTCGCCGCGCCGGCGAGAGACTCGTCCTGCAGCGACACTTCGAGACCGCCCAGGAGATCGAGATCGCGCAGGGGGAGGGGGCGCACGGCGGCGGCGACGCGCTCATGCTCGCCGAGGTCTTCCGCGGGCGCGCTCACGGTGAGGGGACCGATCCATTGGGCCGCGCGGCCGACTGGCACGACGGTCTGCGCGCGATCTCCATCGGCATCTGCGGCAACGCCTCGATCGAGACCGGGCAGGCCGTCGACGTCGAGGAGTTCATGGGGATCGGTCGATGAGCGCGGGGAAGGCGCGGGCGGTGCTGCCCCTCGCGCTGATCGGCACGCGGGGCTTCGGCGCCGTGCACCTGCGGCAGATGGCGCCGCTGCGCGAGAGCGGGCGGATCCGCCTCGTGGGCGTCGTCGACGTCGCCGAGCCCGAGCCGGGGATCGGCGCCCCGTGGTTCCCGAGCCTCGCAGCACTGCTCGAGGGGGCCGATCAGGCACCCGAGGTGCTGATCATCGCCACGCCGATCACCACCCACGCCGACCTGGCCCGTGAGGGCCTCGCCGCCGGCTGTCACCTCTACCTCGAGAAGCCGCCCGTGCCCTCCCTCGTCGATCACGAGGACCTGTTGCGCGCCGCGGGCGAGGCCGGACGCGTCGTGCAGGTCGGCTTCCAGGCCCGCGGCGGGGGAGGGGCCGCGCGGATGCGGGAGCTGCTCGCGTCCGGCGCGCTGGGCGAGGTGCGCAGCGTCGACGCCTTCGGCGCCTGGATGCGCGACCGCGCCTACTACGCGCGCAGCCCCTGGGCGGGCAGGCGCCGCATGGACGGCCGGCGAGTGGCCGACGGCGTCGCCACCAACCCCCTCGCCCACGCCGTCGACCTCGCCCTGCAGATCGCGGGCATCTCCCGCACGAGCGACATCGCGCGGATCACCACCGAGCTGCGCCGCGCCCACGACATCGAGGCCGACGACACCACCTACCTGCGCGTGGATCCCGCGGGCCCCGGATCCTTCGTCCAGGCGGCGCTCGTGACCACCGCGCCCTCGCAAGGCGACCCCTGGATCGAGATCCGCGGGGAGAAGGGGCGCGCACGCCTCGAGTACACGACGGATCGCCTCGAGCTCGTCGACGCCTCCGGGGTGCGCACGCAGGAGTCCCTCGATCGCAGGGATCTGCTCGTGGACCTCCTCGACCATCTCGACCGCCTCGACCATCGCGACGGCCCCGACCATCGCGACGGCCGTGAGGACTCGTCCGCGCCGCTGCTCTCCCCGCTCGAGAGCACCGAGGCCTTCACCACTGTCCTCGAAGCGACCCAGAGCGGGCCCGACCCGCGGCCCATCGGCCCTGAGCACGTCACCTGGGTCGGCGAGGGCGAGGCGGCCCATCCCGTCGTCCGCGACGTCGAGGACTGGATGGGCCGGGCCCTCCACGCCGGCGCGCCGTTCAGCCGCATCGGCGCGCCCTTCGCCGACCCCGACGCGGTGCACGAGACCACCGCGTCGGCCCTCGCGCCCCCGCGCCACCGCGCACCCGACCCCACCGGAGGAGAACCCCGATGACCCTGCACACCGCTGCCCTGCAAGCCGATGTGGTCCGCACCCGCGAGCGGAGCAGCCTGCTGCTGCGCGCCGCCCGCCGCGCGGACCTGACCGCGTTCGAGGGGACCGTCTCCGAGACGGCCGACGGAATGGTCGTCGAGGGTCCCGCGAGCCACTCCAACGCGCTCGCCCTGCGGGCGGCGGTGCCGGCGCTGCGCCCGCGGCTCGTGAGCGGGCACCGCACCTCGGTGGGCACCGGGGACCGCACCGGCCTCGCGACCGCCGGGCAGGCGCGCGCCTTCGCGGAGGCCGGCGGAGGAGTCCTCCCCGTGCTCGCCCAGCAGTCGATCCGTGAGATGGACCGGCTCGGGCGCAGCGCGAGGGAAGTCCTCGACGACGCGGTGTTCGGCCTGGTCGAAGCCGGATGGGAGCGCGGATACGGGGCGGACTGCGACCACATCAAGACCACCGAGGGCATCGACCGCGGGCTCGATGCCGGGTTCCGCATGTTCACCCTCGACCCCGGCGACATGGTCCAGGACGTCACCGGCGGCATCACCGAGCGGCAGGTCGACGACCTGCCCTGGGAGGCGCTCGAGGACACCCGGACCGACCTCCTCGCCCGCTACCGCGGCCTCGACATCGAGGCCGCGGGGGAGCGGATCGCGCCGTCGGACGCGGAGATCCTCACCGCCGCCGTGAAGTACGGCGGGGCGGTCGCCGAGGCCGCGTGCCTGCACCGCCACCTGCTCGCGCACGCACCCGAGGCCGCGCGCGCCGCGCACGGCGGCGAGCCCGCCGTCGAGGTCGAGATCGCGGTCGACGAGACGGCCTGGCAGACCACCTTCTTCGAGCACCACTACCTCGCGACCGAGCTCGAGAGGCTCGGCGTCAGCTGGTTCTCCTTCGCCCCCCGCTACGTCGACGGCTTCGAGAAGGGCCTCGAGTTCCGCGGCGACCGGGAGGAGCTGCGACGCAACCTCGAGGTCCACCACGCGATCGGCGAGCTGCACGGCGGCTACAAGATCTCGCTGCACTCCGGGTCCGACAAGTTCTCGATCTACCCGCTCGCCCTCGAGGCCACCGACGGCCTCGTCCACCTGAAGACCTCCGGCACCTCCTACCTGTGCGCCCTCGAGGTCATCGCCGCAGCGGACCCCGAGCTGTTCGCCGCCGTCTGGGGCATCTCGCGGGAGGCGTACGCACGGGCGAAGGCCTCCTACCAGGTCTCCGCGCACGAGGACCGCACCCCGACGGACCTCATGGGCCTGGGCGCGGACGACCTCGTGCAGCTCGTGCGGGACAGCGACGACGCCCGGCAGATCCTGCACGTCGGCTACGGCGACTCCCTCACCGCGGACCTCCCCGACGGGACCCCGCTGCGCGAGCGCTTCGCGGCGGATCTGCGCGCCCACCACGACAGGTACACGCAGGTGCTCGTCCCGCACATCTCCCGGCACCTCGCCCCCTTCGCCGCCGTGCCGGCGCGCTGAAGGAGCGCGCGATGAGCGGGGCCGGGCCGGGAACCGGAGCAGGCACGGCGGGCGCGGAAGCCGGCACCGTCTCCGCGCTGCGCAGCGGGTGGCGGGACCCGGACCCCGCCGACCGGCCGATGATGCGCTGGTGGTGGTTCGGGCCCGACCAGGAGCTCGGAGAGATCGACCGCGAGCTCGAGGCCATGGCCGCCGCCGGCCTCGGCGGCGCCGAGGTCGCCTTCGTCCACCCGCTGCGGGAGACGACGGACCGGTTCGGCTCGCCGCGGATGCTCGCGACCCTGCGCCACGCCGCCGAGCGGGCGCGGGAGCTCGGCCTGCGGCTGGACGTGACGCTCGGCAGCGGGTGGTCGTTCGGCGGACCCCACATCGGACTCGAGCACGCCTCGCGGCGTCTGCGCTGGGAGCGCCGCGAGATCTCCCCAACGCCGCTGGACGTCCCGGTGCGTCCCTCCTGGCCGGGCGACGTTCTCGTGGGCGCCTATGTCGGGGAGGGCACGGCGCCAACGCAGTGGGTGCACGTATCGAGGGCGACTGCGACGGCGACGGCGACGGACGCCGAGGCGCTGCGGATCCCCGCCGGGCTCGGGCCGCGCACCGTGCTGCTGGCCTGGTCGGAGGTGACCGGGCAGCAGGTCAAACGGTCGTCGGCCGGGGCAGAGGGGCCCGTGCTCGACCACCTGAGCGCCGACGCGACACGGCACCATCTGCACGTCGTGGGCGAGGCGCTGCTCGGCGCAGTGCCCGCCGCGCTGCTGGGTTCGGTGTTCTGCGACAGCCTCGAGGTGTACGAGGCGGGCTGGACGCCGCGGCTGCCCGAGGAGTTCGCGCGGCGCCGCGGCTACGACCCCGTGCCCGTGCTGCACCGCCTCGTCACCGAGGAGGCCCGCGGCGAGGGACCGGGCACCGCGCAGCTGCGGATCGACATGGGCCGTACCCTCGGCGAGCTCGTCGAGGAGAACTTCCTGGCCGTCTGCCGCGACTGGGCCGCGGACCGCGGCGTCCCCTTCCGCGTCCAGGCCTACGGCGAGCCGCCCGTGACGCTCAGCGCGTACCGCTCGGCCGACCTCGTCGAGGGGGAGGGCGCGGGCTGGAAGGAGATCACGGCCTGCCGCTGGGCGTCCTCCGCCGCGCACCTGCTGGGGCACGGTGTGGTCTCGAGCGAGGTGTGGACGTGGGTGCACTCGCCCTCCTTCCGCGCGACGCCGCTGGACCTGCGGGCCGAGGCGCACGACCACCTGCTCTCGGGGATCACCCGGTTCGTCGGCCACGGCTGGCCGTACTCGCCGCCCGAGGCGCCGGGGCTGGGCTGGCGCTTCTACGCCGCCGGGGCGCTGGACGACCGCAGTCCGTGGTGGCCGGCGATGCCGGAGCTCACCGCCTCGCTCGCCCGGCTCTGCGGCGCGCTGCGGCGCGGGGAGCGGGTCGCCGACGTGGCCGTGCTGGTGCCCGCCGACGACGCCCGGGCCGCCCACTCCGGCGGCTTCGACCTGTTCAAAGCCGCGCGGGACCTCATCGGCCCCCGGATCCCGGCGGCGATCCGCACGGGAGGCTGGGACTTGGACCTGGTGGACGACCCCGCGCTCGAGACCCTCGCACCGAACGCCTACCCCGTGGTCGTGGTCGCCCGGTCGACCCGGATGCCGGAGACGACGCGCGCATGGCTCGACGCAGTGCGCGCGGCAGGCGGCACCGTGATCGCCGTCGAGGCGCCGGCGTGCCCCGCGCAGGAGCAGGTCGCCGAGGCGGAGTTCGGCGCGGCCCTCCGCTCCGCTCTCCCGCCCGACGTGGCCCTCCGCGGCGACGGCGGGGAGATCGGCACGGTGCATCGCAGGCTGGACGACGGGGACCTGTACCTGGTGGCGAACACCGGGGGCGAGGCACGCCGCGTCGAGATCACCCCGCGCACGCACCGGGCGCACTGGGAGGTCCTCGATCCGGACGACGGCGGACGCCGCGCACTCGGGGATCGGTCCTCGGCCGAGACGGAGGACGAGGCCGGTGGCGGGGACGCGGTCGGGGGCGGCGTCGACGACGGGGCGATCACCCTCGAGCTGCACCCGTACCAGGCGCTCGTGCTGATCGGGAGCGACGACGGCCTGGCCGAGGAGGACGAGCACCGTGCCGTGGCGGCGGTCGACGGCGCGTCGCGGGGGCAGCCGCTCGCGCAGCTCGTTCTCGCGGGGCCGTGGACCTTCACGAGCGCGGAGGACGTGGAGCGCGAGGTGACCCTGCCGCACAGCTGGGAGGGGGAGCTGGCGCCCGAACGCTCATGCGGCGTCTACGAGATCGAGGTCCGGATCGGGGCGGAGCAGGTGCCGGCCGGAGCGCGCGTCGAGCTCGACCTGGGGCCGTGCGCGCCGATGCCTCGGCCGGACGGCGCGCAGGGCTTCCGCGCGGAGGTGCGCCCGCCCGTGGGGGAGATCGCCGTGGTCGAGGTCGACGGCGAGCGGGCAGGGATCATCTGGCGGGCACCGCACCGCCTCGATCTCACCGATCGTCTGCGCCCGGGGACGACGCACCGGCTGCGGCTGACGGTCCTGACCACCGCGGCCGGGGCCTCGGCCGTCGACCCGCATGTGGGGCCGATGGTCGAGGAGTCCCGGAGGGTGTACGGCGAGCGGTTCGCACTGCAGGACCTCGATCGCGCCCTCGAGGACGTCCACCGCGGCCTGCACGGGGTGCCGGTGCTGCGGATCCTGCGGGGCTGAGGCCCGGGCCCCGGACCCCGGGCCTCACGCCCGGGGCAGCGTCCCCTCGGCGGCGACGACAGCGTCCACGAGATCCTGCGGGGCGCCGCCGTCGATGACGATGTCGAGCAGGGCCTGCACGCGCGCTGTCGGATCCTCGAGGCGGGCGGCCTCGGAGATCTCGTCTGCCCGCGGGTCCGAGAACGCGGTGCCGGTGGCGACGCGCCAGGTGACGAAGGTGGTCCAGGCCGCGACGAGCGCGAGGGCGCCGGACGCCTGCGCGGGGCCGCCGCGGTCGGCGATCACGGGCAGGGCGCGCACCGTGAGCTTCACCGAGCCGTCGGCCGCGATGCGGTCCAGGGCGTCGGCCATGCGCGGGTTCTCGAAGCGCTCGACGAGCGCTGCCGTGTAGGTGTCGAGCTCCGCGGCGGGCAGGGGCAGGGTCGCGCGGGCGTCGGCCCAGACGGCATCGACCAGGGCGCGCACGGCCGGGTCGGAGATCGCCTGGTCCACGCGCTCGTGACCGGCGAGCTGGCCCGCGTAGGCCATGAGGGAGTGGGCGCCGTTGAGCAGGCGCAGCTTGCGCTTCTCGTGCACCTCGACGTCCTCGACGAGCTGCGCGCCCGCCGTCTCCCAGGCCGGGCGGCGCCCGCGGAACGCGTCCTGGACGATCCACTCGGTGAAGGGCTCGGTGACCACGGTCGCGCGGTCGGCGAAGCCCGTGGCCTCCTCGACGATCCGCTGGTCCTCGGCGCTCGCAGCCGGGGTGATCCGGTCGACCATCGTGGAGATGACGTCCACGTGGTCGTCGAACCAATCGCGGGTGTCCGCGTCGGCCGCGGAGAGCACCGCCTCGCGCAGCACCTCTCCGTTGCCCGGCAGGTTGTCGCACGAGACCAGGGCGATCGGCTCCTCGACGCCGGCCTCGCGGCGTGCGCGCAGGCCGAGCGCGAGGCGCGCGGGGGCGGAGACGGCAGGGTCGTCGCCCGCCGCGTACCCCTTCTCGGTGATCGTCAGCGTCACCACGGAGACCTCGGGATCCGCGATCAGGCGCTGCAGGGCCTCGATGTCGGACGCGGGGCGGACCTCGTCGAGGACTTCCAGCAGGCGCACCTGGTCGCCGTCGGCCTCGCGGACGACGAGCCCGTAGCGGTTCCCCTGCGCCTCGAGCGTCCCGGCGATCGCGGGGGAGCGGCCGGTGAAGGCGCTGACGCGCCAGGCGGCCGCGCCCTCGCCGGCGTCCGCCGTGTACGGCAACGTGTGGGCGCGGGAGAAGTTGCCGATGCCCAGGTGGACGAGGCGGCCGCCCGCGGACGGGGCGGCGCCGGCGGCGGATGCCGCGGCGGCGGGGGTGGACGGGGTGCTCACGGTGCTGACCTCCAGGAAGCGGTGCGGTGGCGAGGGTGCGGGCGGGCCGCGGTGCGGCCGCCCGTGCGGGCGGCGCCGGCTCAGTGGGCGATGGGCGGGTAGGCCGCGCGGGGGAGGGTGGTCGAGAGGTCGATCGCGACCTCGGTGGCCTCGTCCTCGCCCAGGCGGTGCTCGGCGACCAGGTTCGCGAGGTAGCCGGCGTCCACGCGGCGCGAGAGGTCGTGGCGCGCGGGGATGGAGGCGAAGGCGCGGGTGTCGTCGACGAAGCCGGACATGTTGAAGAACCCGGCGGTCTCCGTGGCGAGCTCGCGGAAGCGGCGCATGCCGTCGGGCGAGTCGAGGAACCACCACGGCGCGCCCAGGCGCACCGAGGGGTAGGTGCCCGCGATCGGGGCGAGCTCGCGCGAGTAGACGGTCTCGTCGATCGTGAACAGGATGCAGTGGAAGCGCGGGTCGCGGCCGAAGCGGTCGAGCATGGGCTGCACGCCGCGCGCGTAGTCCACGGGCACGGGGATGTCGTAGCCCTTGTCCTTGCCGTAGGTCTCCAGCACGCCCGAGTGGTGATCGCGCAGCACCCCGGGGTGGATCTGCATGACCAGGCCGTCCTCGCAGGACATCTCGGCGGTCATGAACAGCATGTGGGCCTCGAAGGCGAAGGCCTCCTCGCGGCTGGGCCGTTCCCCGGCGCGCACGCGGGCATAGAGCGCCGCGGCGTCGGCCGGATCCATCGGCGTCGTGTCGGCCCGCAGGTGGCCGTGGTCCGAGGCGCGCGCGCCGGCGGCGACGAAGGCCCGGCGGCGCTCGCGGATCGCGTCGAGGAAGCCCGAGAAGTCGCCCGTGTCGATGCCGGAGACCGCGGCGAGGTCGTCGATCTCCCGCGTCCATGCGGGGCCTCCGATCTGGAAGACCGCGTCCGGACGGAAGGTCGGCACCACGCGCTCGCCGAGGCCCTGCTCCGCGATGCTCGCGTGGAAGGCGAGGTCGGAGGTCGCGGGGTCCGTGGTCGAGATGATCTCGATGTCGAAGCGGTCCAGGAGCTGCTGGGGACGGAAGTCGTCGCTCGCGACGACCGCGGCGATCTGGTCGTAGATGCGGTCCGCGGACTCGGCCGACGGCATCTCGTGGACGTCGAAGACCTCGACCAGCTCGTGCTCGATCCAGTAGCGCGACGGGGTGCCCCGGTAGAGCTTCCAGTTCTCGCAGAACGTGCGCCAGATCTTCCGGGAGTCGGTCTCGACCGCGCCGCCGTCGCTGCGCGCGAGGCCCAGCGCGTCGTAGGAGATGCCCTGGGAGGCGAGCATGCGGGTCACGTAGTGGTCGGGCACGATCAGGAGTTGGGCGGGATCGGCGAACGGTGTGTTCTCCGCGAAGGCCTGCGCCTCCACGTGCCCGTGCATCGAGATCAGCGGGAGTCCCGCGACCTGCTCGTAGATCCGCACGGCGATGTCCCGCACCGCCGGGTCCGCGGGCAGCGCGCGATGGGGGTGCAGGGTGAGCGGCGTGGTCATGGGGGTCTCCTCCTCGAGATGGCGACGACGGGAGCGCAGGGGCTCCGGGCTCGGGTCCGGCTCCGCCTCCGGGGCGGTTCCGGACGGGTGCCGGGGCGTGCGGCCCACCGGGATGCAATCGTTTGCAACGCGGGGCTCGAACGACTATATAGTGACCGTGCGCCCACCGCCCTCGAAACGGTTGCACGGTGATGCCGCCGCCTCGACGTCGAGGCCGAGACGCTTCGAGGCGGCACGGGGGCGGGCGAGCACGAAGGGGGAGCCGATGGTCGCGACGCTGCGGGAGGTCGCCGCGCGGGCGCAGGTCTCGGTCGCGACCGCCTCGCGCGCCTTCCAGCGCCCCGACATGGTGGGAGCGGCGACCCGCACGCGGATCCTCGAGGCCGCCCAGGAGCTCGGCTACGTCGCGAACTCCACCGCTCGCGCGCTGGTCACGGGCAGGCGCGATGTGGTGGGGGTGGTCGTCCCCGACCTGCTGAACCCCTTCTACCCGGCGGTGCTCAAGGGGGCGCGGGCGCGTGCCCGCGAGCGCGGCGTGCAGCTGCTGCTGGCCGACGCCGAGGAGGAGCCCGAGGGTGAGCTGCCGCTCGTGCGGACGCTCGCCCAGCAGGTCGACGGGATCGTGCTGTGTTCGAGCCGCATGGATGAGGCGAGCCTGCGCGAAGCCGCGGGTCTCACCCGTCTCGCCCTGGTCAACCGCACCGATCCGGGCCTCCCGGGGGTGCTCGCGGATCCCGAGCCCGGAGTGGGCGAGGCCGTGCGGCACCTCGCGGAGCTCGGGCACACGCGCATCGGCTACGTGGGCGGCCCCGAGGCGAGCCGCTCGGACGCCGATCGGCGTCGGGCGATCGCGCTGTCCTGCCGGGCAGGCATGGAGCAGGTGGACCTGGGGCGCTTCCCGCCGACGGCCGACGGAGGCGCGCAGGCCGCCGAGGCCGTGCTCGCCTCGGGCGTGGGCGCGGTGCTCGTCTACAACGACGTGATGGCGCTCGGGCTCGTCGACCACCTGCGCACCCTCGGCGTCGACGTCCCCGGCGCGCTCAGCGTGATCGGCTGGGACGACATCGAGTTCGCGGGCATGCTCGCACCCGGGCTGACCACCGTGCGCGTGCCGCGCGCCGAGATCGGTGAGGCTGCGATCGACGCGCTGCTCGACCGCGGAGCGGACGACGCCGACGCGCCGCTGCACCGTCTCCTGCCCACCGAGCTCGTGCTGCGCGGGACGACTGCGCCGCCCGCGCCGTCTCAGAACGTGTGAGAGCCGCCCACGACCTCCTCGACCCGGCCGTCGGGCAGGACGATCTGGGCGAGGATCCCTTTTGGGATCGTGACCTCGAGTCGGAAGCCCCCGTCGGCCGCCGGACCGTCGGCCGCCGGACCGTCGGCCGCTGGACCGTCGGCTCCCTCGTTGCTCCAGAAGACCTCGATGCGGCCGACCGGTGACTCCAGGGCCCCGCGCGCCCAGTCGAGGCCCGGGCCGGGGACCGGTTGGATGCGGACGCGCCGGTAGCCGGGCTCCGCGGCGCGGATGCCGAGGACGACCTGGTAGATCCAGTCGGCGACCGCGCCCAGCGCGTAGTGGTTGAAGCTCGTCATCTCGCCAGGGTTGATGGAGCCGTCGGGGAGCATCGAGTCCCAGCGCTCCCAGATCGTCGTCGCACCCATCGAGACGGGGTAGAGCCACGAGGGGCACTCCTCCTCGAGCAGCAGGCGGTAGGCGTCCTCGACGTGCCCCGTCTCCGAGAGCGCCCAGGTCACGAAGGGGGTGCCCGCGAAGCCGGTGGAGACGCGGTACTCGGCGGCGCGCACCACCTCGGCCAGGCGCTCGCCGGCCCGCTCTCGGGTCCGCGGCGCGAGCAGATCGAAGGAGATCGCGAGCGCGTACACGGTCGCGCAGTCCGAGGTGATCGTGCCATCCTCGTGCACATAGGCGTCGGTGAACGCGGTGAGGACGCGATTGGCGAGGTCCTGCCAGTAGGCGGCGTCCTCCTCGCGGCCGATGAGGTGTGCCGCGCGGCTCGCGAAGCGCGCGGAGCGCACGAGGCACGCGGTCGCGACCACGCCCTTGTCGGCCTTGGCGTCGGCGGGGGCGTGCGGGGAGGCGTCCGGGTCCAGCCAGTCGCCGAACTGGAAGCCCGTGTCCCACAGGCCGCTCGGGGAAAGGACCTTCTCGACGCTGCGCAGGTGCAGCACCATCCCCGGGTACTCCTCGCGCAGGCGCTCGAGGTCGCCGTAGGCATTCCAGAGGGCCTCGGGCACCCAGACCGCAGCGTCGCCCCAGATCGCGGTCGCCCCGGCCCATCCCGCGGCCTCGACCTCGGGGTCGTGGTGGGCGAGCTTGAGCAGGTCGGGGATCACGAACGGGACCCAGCCGTCGGGGTTCGCCTCGGTCTCCGCGGCGAGGTCCAGCAGCCAGGCGTGCAGGAAGTCGGCGACGTCGAACTGGAAGGCGGCGGTCGCGGCGAAGGCGGCGATGTCGCCGGTCCAGCCCAGGCGCTCGTCGCGCTGCGGGCAGTCCGTGGGGACAGCGAGGAAGTTCCCGCGCTGCGACCAGACGGAGTTGTTCACCAGCTGGTTCACCCCCGGGTGGGAGCTCTCGAACCAGCCGGTGCGGGTGATGTCCGAGCCGACCACGACGGCCTCGATCTCCTCCGCGGTGAGCTCGCCGGGCCAGCCGGTGACCTCGGCGTAGCGGAAGCCGTGGAAGGTGAGGGTGGGCTCGAAGAACTCGCCCTCGGGATCCCCGGAAAGGACGATGCGGTCGGTCGCCTCGGCGCCGCGCAGGGGACGGGTGCCGAGCTCCTCGTGCTCGAGGACCTCCGCATGGCGCAGCGTGATCTCGGTGCCTGCGGGACCGGTGACCGAGAAGCGGAGGAAGCCGACGAGGTTCTGCCCGAAGTCCAGCAGCGTCCGGCCCGACGGCGAGGTCCAGATCCGCTGCGGCGCGAGGGTCTCGTGGCGGGTGATCAGCGGCGACGCCTGCGGGATCAGGGTCGAGCGGTCGATCTCGACGACGCGCACCGGCTCGGGGGCCGAGAGGGCGAGGCGGCGGTCCTCGCGCTGTCCCTGGTAGATGTTCGCGAGCTCGATGCCCGTCAGGCGCGAGGTCCAGGACTCGTCGGTGCGCAGGCGCTGGACCGTGCCGTCCGCGAAGACGACCTCGAGGACGGCGAGCAGCGCGAGGTCGTCGCCGTAGTTCGCGTCGGCGTTCTCGAAGCCCAGATCGCCGCGCCACCACCCGCCCGCGAGGGTCACGTCCAGGCACAGCGCCGGGGCGTCCGGGTCCTCGATCGGGGCCTCGTGGACGAGGTCAGTGACGTCGAAGGCAGGGACCTGGAGGCGCCGCTCGTAGACCGTCCATCCCGGGTTGAGCAGCGAGTCCGTCACCGGGAGCCCGTTCAGCGTCGCCTCGTAGACGCCGTGGGAGGTCGCGTGGAGGGTGGCGCGGGTGACCTGATCGGCGTCCTGCGCGAGGGCCAGGGCGCCGCTCAGTACCGGCAGACGGCCGGTGTCCACGGGGGCGGTGATCGCGAGGGACTCCGTGAGGATGTCGGCGGGGGAGGGGGCGGAGGACATGAGGGCTGCTCCTGCGGAGGACGACGGTGTCAGGGCTGCGGAGTGCGCGGCGCGAGCGCCGCGGAGCCGTGCGGGGCGCGGTGCGACGCAAGTCCATCACGGTTGATGAAACGTTGCAAGAGCGGGTCGCGGCGCGGGCCGACGGGCGCGCCGTGGGGTAGCGTCTGGGCCGTGGGGAACTCGCGACCGGTCGGCATGAAGGACGTGGCCCGTGCGGCCGGGGTGTCCGTGGGCACCGTCTCGAACGTGCTGAACCGTCCCGACATCGTCTCCGCGGATCGTCGGGCCCGCGTCGAGCAGGCCATCGCCGAGCTCGGCTACGTGCGCAACGACGCCGCGCGCCTGCTGAAGATGGGCCGCTCGCGGACCGTCGGCGCGATCGTCCTGGACTCGACGAACCCCTTCTACGCGGACCTCGTGCACGGCATGGAGGCCGCTGCCGAGGACTCCGGGCTCGCCGTGATCGTGGGCAGCTCGGGCAACAGCGCCGAGCGCGAGAAGCTCTACCTCTCCCTCTTCGAGGAGCAGCGCGTGCGCGGCATCCTCCTCGCCTCCGCGGGCACCGACCGTGAGCTGGTCCGCTCGATCGTCGATCGCGGCACCCCCGTGGTGATGGTCGAGGACGAGGGGGAACGAGGCGCGGACGGGCGCGCGGGCGCGGGCGCGAGCGGCTCGACCGTCTCCGTGGACGACGTCGAGGGAGGGCGCCTGGCGGTCGCCCACCTCGTCGAGGGCGGTGCGCTGCGCCCCGCCATGGTCTTCGCCCGCGGGGACCTCCACCAGGTCTCGGCCCGCATCGAGGGCGCCGAGGCCGCCGCCGCGGAGGCAGGGCTCGAGCTCGAGCTCATCGAGGCCGACGACCTCAGCGTCCTGGCCGGGCGCGCCGCCGGCTCCGAGATCGCCGAGCGCTCCCGAGAAGACCGGCCGGACGGTGTGTTCTGCGTGAACGACCTCGTGGCCGTCGGCATGATGCAGGCCTTCGCCTACGAGGCCGGGATCGCCGTGCCCGATGAGATCGCGATGGTCGGCTACGACGACATCGCCTTCGCCCGCAGCACCGTCGTCCCGCTGACCTCCATCGCCCAGCCCTCCGAACTCATGGGCCGCACCGCCCTCGCCCTGCTCGAGGAGAAGATCAGCGCGGGCGACGACGCCGTGGACCGGCACGTGCGCTTCAGCCCGGAGCTGGTCAGGCGCGGATCGTCGCGGGGATGAGGAGCGCGGTGAGCGCAGCGGTCCACCTCACGCCCGCACGGGCACCGCGTCCTCCTCGAGCCGCAGGTCGCGGCCGCGCGTCTCCGGAGACATGACAGCGCCGACGAGGGACAGGGCGATCATCACCATCATGTAGATCGCGACCGGCCACCATGAGCCCGCCGCCCAGGTGATCAGTGCCGAGCACACCAGTGGGGCCACACCCCCGCCCAGCACGGAGGAGAACTCGCGCGCCAGCGAGATTCCTGCGTAGCGGTAGCGGGCGCCGAAGATCTCCGCGTAGAACGCGCCCTGGCTGCCGACGGTCCCGTACCCGGCGACCACGAAGCCGATGAACACGACCACCCCGATCAACAGTGGCTGTCCGGTGCTGATCAGCAGGAACGCGGGGATCGGGAAGACGAGCAGGAAGGCGAGGACGGCGATGATGACCGGGCGCCGCCCGAAGCGGTCGGTCGCGGCGCCGAACAGGACGCATCCCACCGCGGCGCCGATCGCCCCATAGAGCAGCAGCTCGGGGATGAACTTCGCCTCGACACCCAGCCAGGTGACCAGGAACGACCCCATGAACACCTGATAGATGTAGCTCTGGCCGTTCGAGCCCATGTTGATGAGGAAGACGCGCCACAGCGGCGCGCGCCCGTGGCGCAGCACATCCCCGATCGGGGTCGACTCCTGGCCGATCCGCGCCTTCTGGGTCTCGGCGAACACGGGCGATTCCCGCAGCCGGCGCCGCAGCACGTAGGCGGCGAGCGTGACGATCAGCGAGGACCAGAACACCGCGCGCCAGCCCCAGGAGGCCAGGGCGTCGGCAGGCAGGGCCTGCGCAGCCATCCAGGCGAGCGCGCCCAGCACGGACCCCAGGGCCGCGCCCGCGAAGACCGTCGAGGTGAAGAAGCCGCGCCGGCGCGGGCCGGCCGTCTCCGCGAGGAGCGTGACGCCACCGGCCTGCTCGGCGCCCGCGCCGAAGCCCTGGAGGATGCGGCAGACCACCAGCAGGATCGGCGCCAGGATCCCGGCCTGCTGATAGGTGGGCAGGCAGCCGATCGCGAAGGTCGCGATGCCCATGAGGAACAGCGTCGCGACGAGCACCCACTTGCGACCGAGCCGGTCGCCGAAGCGGGAGAAGAACAGTCCGCCCAGCGGCCGCGCCGCGAAGCCGACGGCGTAGGCGCTCATGGCGGCGATGATCCCGACGGCCGGGGAGACGTCGGGGAAGAACAGCGAGTTGAAGATGATCGCCGACGCCGTCCCGTAGATGACGAAGTCGTACTGCTCGAGCATCGTGCCGACGAGGCCGGCGAGGGACGCCTGGCGAAGATGGGCGCGGTCCACCGCGGGCTCGGCCGCGGCAGTGGGGGCGGGGGTCATGGCACTCCTGGCATCGTTGCAAAGGCGTTTCGTTGTGCGGTACGCGCGATTCATAGAGCGTAACGGCGTGCTGTGGAGAGGGCAAAACATCGGAGGACGTCGCAGCCCTCGAGACGTCACTGGAGGCTTCCCGGCACGGAGGAAGGAGAACGGAGGAATGAGCCCGCACGCGCTACCGGGCGTGAACCGTCAGCGACCGGAGGTCTGCGGCGGAGCGGACGTGCGGGGCATCTGGCCGGGAACGGGCTATCGGCCCTGGATCATGAGGGGTGCGGGCAGCAGTCGCCCGAGCTCCTCGCGCATGGCGACATGAAGCGCCTCGCGGTGCTCGGGGGTCATCCGTTCGACCGGTGCGGTGATGGAGACCGCCGCGACTGCCTGGCCTTCGCGCAGCACCGGCATGCCGATGCAGCCGATGCCTGGTTCGTTCTCGTCGATCTCCCACGCGCAGCCGCGTGCGCGAGCCTGCTCCAGGACCTCCCACACGTGGTCGGGATCGGCGCGCAGAGCGGGATCCACCGCGCGGGTGAACACCTCCACCTGCTCGCGCCCGACGTCGCCGGCGGCGAGGATCGCGCGCCCCATCGCCGAGACCGCAGCAGGAACGGTGCCACCCACGGAAGACCAGACGCGGATCGTGCGCTGCGGCTCGACCTTGTCGATGTAGCGCACATGGGCACCCTCGAGCACACCGGCGTGGACGAGCTCCTGCGTGCGCGCGCTCAGGGACACCAGAGCGGGATGCAGCTGCGGCGCCAGGTTCGCCCCTGCAGTGAATCCCTCGCCCAGGCGGGCAGCGACTGGGCCAAGGCGGTAGCGGCCGTCGACCTGGTCTGCGAAGTCCCGCAGTCGCAGGGCTTGGAGCGCACGGTGCGCGGTGGCCTTGTGCATGCCGGTCGTCGCGGCGAGGTCCGCGAGCGCGGCGCCCTCGGGGCCGGCCTCTGCGAGGCGGACGAGCAGGAGAGCCGCGCGGTCGATCGCCTCCACGG
The DNA here is from genome assembly GCF_042794925.1 of Brachybacterium sp. NPDC056505. Lineage (NCBI taxonomy): Bacteria > Bacillati > Actinomycetota > Actinomycetes > Micrococcales > Dermabacteraceae > Brachybacterium > Brachybacterium sp. NPDC056505. The sequence continues at coordinate 123,169 of NZ_JBHTSV010000007.1, read as the reverse complement.
GCGACCGGGAGTGCTGCTCGTCGACGCTCATCCGGCGCAGTCTACGGGCGCGAACACCTCCAGCTCCACGCTCGCGCGGACCAGCTCGCGGATCGAGCCGGGGCGGTGGGGGATCGCGCCGAGGGCTCGGGCCTGCAGCGTGAGGTTCCCCAGTGCGGTCGCCTCCATCGGACCCGCGACGACCTCGATGCCCAGGGCGTCCGCGGTGAGCTGGTTCAGCAGACGGTTCCGGCTGCCGCCGCCCACCACGTGCAGGCGCTCCGGCAGCGGCCGGCGTGCCAGTCGGCACGCCGCGTGCAGCTCGTCCCGGTAGGTCTCGGCGAGGGAATCGAGGATGCAGCGCACCAGCTGGGCCGGGGTGCGCGGGCGCTCCTCGTCCCCGCCGATCACCCGGGCGGCATCGGCCACGCGGTCGGCCATTCGGCCCGGGGCGAGGAAGCACGGATCCGTCGGGTCGATCCGGAACCTGTCGCCGGGGACCGCGGCCGCGGCGGCGAGCAGGTCGTCGAGGTCGATGCGCGCCCCGGACTCCTCCCACTGCGCGATCGACTCGCTGACCAGCCACATCCCCGTCACGTTCTTGAGGAAGCGGAAGGTCTCGTCGACGCCGCGCTCGTTCGTGAACCCCGCCTCGCGCGCTCTCTCGGTGAGGACGGGCGACTCGAGCTCGAGGCCGATGAGCGACCAGGTGCCCGAGGAGATGAAGGCGACGGGGCCGTCGTCCGCGGCGGGAACGGCGAGCACGGCCGAGGCCGTGTCATGGGAGCCGACGGCGATCACCGGCACCTCGCCGATGCCCAGCTCGCGCGCGAGATCACTGCGGACCGGTCCGACGCGCTCCCCGGGGCGGATCAGAGGGGCGAACTGCCCCTCGTCCAGGCCCGCGGCCTCGAGCATCTCGGGGGACCAGGCGTTCTCGCCGGCCGCGAGCATGCCGGTCGTCGAGGCGTTCGTGAGCTCCGTGCGGCGCTCGCCGGTGAGCAGGAAGGAGAGCAGGTCCGGGACCAGCAGCGCCTGCGAGCCGCCGGGGGCATTCGCGAGGCGATCGTCGACCGCGAGCTGGTAGAGGGTGTTGAAGGGCTGCTGGGCGATGCCGGTCAGCGCGAACTGCCGCCCGACGTCGACGCGGCGGGCGACGCTCTCCGCGGCGCCGTCGGTGCGATCGTCGCGGTAGGCGATCACCTCGCCGATCCGCTCGCCGCCGGGCCCGACGAGGGCGTAGTCGACGGCCCACGAATCCACGCCGATCGAGGCGATTCCGTCCGCGCCCAGCTCCCGCGCGAGATGCTCGGCGGCCGTGAGCCCCTGCCGCACCTGCTCCCACAGGGCGTCGATGTCCCAGCTCAGATGGTCTTCGCGTCGTTCGAGGCGGTTCTCGAAGCGATGCGCGGCGTGCAGTTCGAGGCGGCCGGTCGGGTCGTCGCTGTCGCCCTCCCCGCCATCGGTCGTGCCGTAGGGCGACGGGCGCAGCAGGCCGACCATCACGCGTCCCGAGGTCGCGCCCAGGTCGATCGCGGCCAGGGCGAGGGGGCGGCCGTCTGCCCGGGGGCGCGGCCCGTCGACCCCGTCTGCCCGCGGGCGCGGCCCGTCGGACTCTGCTCCCGGGCTCATCGGAGGAAGGCGGCCGCGACCCCCGCGTCGACGGGGATGTGCAGACCGGTGGTGTGGGAGAGGTCGCCCGCGGTCAGCGCGAACACGGCGTTCGCGACGTTCGCGGGGAGCACTTCGCGCTTGAGCAGGGTGCGCTGGGCGTAGAACTCGCCCAGCTCCTCCTCCTTGACCCCGTAGACCTTCGCGCGGCTCGCACCCCAGCCGCCCGCGAAGATCCCCGAGCCGCGCACCACCCCGTCGGGGTTGATGCCGTTGACGCGGATCTGGTGGCCGCCGAGCTCGGCCGCGAGCAGCCGCACCTGGTGGGCCTGATCGGCCTTGGTCGCCGAGTAGGCGATGTTGTTGGGCCCCGCGAACACGGAGTTCTTCGAGGAGATGTAGATGATGTCCCCGCCCATGGCCTGGTCGATCATCACCCGGGCCGCCTCGCGGGAGACCAGGAAGCTGCCGCGCGCCATCACGTCGTGCTGGAGGTCCCAGTCCTTCGCCGTCGTCTCGAGCAGCGGCTTGGAGAGGGAGAGCCCGGCGTTGTTGACGATCAGGTCGATGCCGCCGAAGGGGAGCACCGCGTCGGCCACCATCTGCACCACGGACGCCTCGTCCGAGACGTCCGCCCTCAGGGCCACGGCGCGGTCCGGTCCGCCGAGCTCCTCGGCGACGGACTGGGCGTTCTCCAGGTTCAGGTCTGCGATGACCACGCAGGCGCCCTCGGCGACGAGCCGCTCGGCGGTCGCCTTCCCGATCCCGGATCCTGCGCCGGTCACGAGCGCGACCCGCGTCGCGAGCGGCTTGGGCTTCGGACGGCGCTGAAGCTTCGCCTCCTCGAGCGCCCAGTACTCGATGCGGTACTTCTCCGCCTCGTCGATCGGGGCGTAGGTCGAGACCGACTCGGCGCCGCGCATCACCCGGATCGCGTTGACGTAGAACTCGCCGGCCACCCGCGCGGTCTGCGCGTCGGCCCCGAAGGAGAACATGCCCACGCCCGGGACCAGCACGATCGCCGGATCCGCGCCGCGCATGGCGGGGGAGTCCTGCGAGGCATGGCGCGCGTAGTAGGCGGCGTAGTCCTCGCGGTAGGCCGCATGCAGCTCGCGCAGGCGCGCCACCTGCTCCTCGGTCGAGGCGTCCGACGGCAGATCGAGGACCAGCGGCTTCACCTTCGTGCGCAGGAAGTGATCGGGGCACGACGTGCCGAGTTCGGCGAGGGCCCCGAGCTTCTCCCCGGCGAGGAACTCGTGGACGTCCTCGGTGTCGGTCCAGTGCCCGATCATCGGCGCATCGGTCGAGGCGAGCCCGCGGACCACCGGGAGCAGCGCCGAGGCCTTCGCGCGGCGCTCGGCCTCGGGCAGCGCCTCGCGGGATGCATCGTGCGCGCCGAAGGGATCGGCGGTGCCGCGATCCTCGAGATATGCCTGGGCCTCGCGGATGATCCGCTCGGAGTTCTCCTGGGCCTCCTGCGAGCTCTCGCCCCAGGCGGTGATGCCGTGGCCGCCCAGGATGCAGCCGATGGCCTGCGGGTTCGCCTCCTTGATGGCGGCGATGTCGAGGCCCAGCTGGAAGCCGGGCCGGCGCCACGGCACCCACACCACGGCGTCGCCGAAGATCTCGCGGGTCAGGCGCTCGCCGTCCGTCGCGGTCGCGATCGCGATGCCCGCGTCGGGGTGGAGGTGGTCCACGTGGGCGGCGTCGACGAGGGCGTGCATCGCGGTGTCGATGCTGGGCGCGGCGCCGCCCTTCCCGAACAGGCAGTGGTCGAAGGCCGCGACCATCTCGTCCTCGCGCTCCACGCCGGGGTAGACGTCGCGCAGCGCGCGCACGCGGTCCAGGCGCAGCACCGCGAGGCCCTTCTCCTGCAGGGTGCCGAGGTCGCCGCCGGAGCCCTTGACCCACAGCAGGTCGACGTCCTGGCCGGTCACGGGGTCGGTGTCGGTGCCCTTGGCCGACGTGTTGCCACCGGCGAAGTTCGTGGTGCGCGGGTCCGCGCCCAGCTGGTGGGAACGCTCCAGGAGCGCGTCGATGGTCTTGCGGGCAGTGGTCATGAAGATTCTCCTGTCGAGGATGCGGAGGGGAGACGCGGTGCGGCCGACGGGTGAGGGCTCAGGCGCCCCAGCCCATCTGGTCGCCGCCCACGCGCTCGGCGGCGACCTTGTCCTCGTAGCCGCTGGCGCGGAACGCCGCGAAGGGGTCGGCGGGCAGGCCGCGCTCCTCGCGGAACGTCGCGAGCGCCGGGCGGACGTCGGTCCAGAAGGCGTCCATGAGGATGCCGTTCGCCTCGAGCACGTCGTTGCGGCGCTGGGCGTCGGCGAGGGCCTCTCGGTCCACGAGCAGCGCCTTGGCCAGGGCCTCCTGCACGTTCATCACGGAGCGGATCTGGCCCTGGATCTTCGACTCCAGGTTGTGGCACTGGTCGAGCATGAAGTTCACGCCCGACTCCGGCCGGTGGGCGTCCTGCTGGACGATCTCGAAGAGGATGCGCACCAGCTGGAACGGGTCGGCGGCGCCCACGATGAGGTCGTCGTCCGCGTAGTTGCGGGAGTTGAAGTCGAAGGCGCCCAGGCGCTGCTGGCGCAGCAGCTGGGCCACGATGAACTCGATGTTGGTGCCGGGCGCATGATGGCCGGTGTCGAGCACCACCATTGCCTTCTCGCCGAGGGCGAGGCAGTGCAGCAGGCTCGTGCCCCAGTCCGGGACGTCCGTGTGGTAGAACGCCGGCTCGAAGAACTTGTACTCGAGCACGAGGCGCTCGTCGTCCGCGAGGCCCCCGTAGACCTCCTGCAGGGACTCGGCGAGGCGGTCCTGGCGCTCCCGGATCGAGTCCTGGCCGGCGTAGTTCGTGCCGTCGGCCAGCCAGATCTTCAGCTCCTTCGAGCCCGTCGCCCGCATGACGTCGATGCACTCGAGGTGGTGGTCGATCGCCTGGCGGCGCACGGTCTTGTCGCCGTGGGTGAGGGAGCCGAACTTATAGGTGTCGTCCTGGAAGGTGTTGGAGTTGATCATGCCGACGGTGACGCCCTGTTCGCGGGCGTAGTCGGCCAGTGCCCCGAAGTCCTCGACCCGGTCCCACGGGTAGTGCAGCGAGACCCGCGGGGCGGCGCCGGTGAAGGCGTGCGTCTGGGCGGCATCTGCGATCTTCTCGTACGGGTCGCGCGGGGTGCCGGGCGTCGTGAACACCTTGAAGCGGGTGCCGGAGTTCCCGTAGCCCCAGCTGGGCACCTCGATCGAGAAGTCGGCGAGGTCGCGGGCGATCGGGTCGGGGAGGGCGGTCAGCTGCGGCATGGGGTGGTCTCCTTCGCGGGTGGGGTGGTCGGGCGGGGTGGACTGGTGGATCGAGTGGGTGGATCGAGATCGGGGATCGGGACGACGGGGAGGAGAGGCGATCAGGGCGGTCCGGAACTGCGACCGGCCGGAGCGTCGGCGCGGAGACCCTGCTCCATCAGCTCCTCCTGCGCCTCGCCGAGGTCCTTCGCCTCGACGTCGAAGAGGTTCGCGCGGCGGGATCGGAACACGAGATGGCCCACGACCACGCCGATCAGCACCACCACGGCGATCCCCGCGTAGAAGGCGCGAGGATTCGCGTACAGCAGGGACGGGGTGAGGATGCCGGCGACGGCCGCGATCACGCGGGCCACGGCGATCGTGGTGCCCTGCGCGCTCGAGCGCATGAGCGTCGGGAAGGACTCCTGGGACCAGACCTTCATGATGGCCTCGAAGGCGAAGCCGCCGCCGAATCCGTTGACGATCTGCATGATGATCCAGACCGGCAGGGAGAAGCCCAGCACGGCGGGCAGCAGGTAGGAGACCACCAGCGCCACGGCGCCCACGAGGAACCAGGTCATGCGGTGCGGCGTGTCCACGATCCGCATGAACAGGAACGCCCAGAGGAAGCCGGCGGGGAACAGCACCAGGCTGATCAGGGAGTTCAACTGCACCGAGACGCCGACGACGTTCACCGCGATCCAGGTCCCGAACTGCCCGCCCGTGTTCGCGCCGATGTTGGTGAGCGAGTAGAACACCAGGATCGCGGCGAAGGGCACGAGATAGAGGCGCTCGGTCAGCAGGTCCCTCAGGCCGGTGCGCCGGGCGCGGACGGTGTCCGCCCCGGCGAGGCGCTCGGCGTGGGCGTCCTGCCACGAGCGGGACTCCGGGATCGTCAGCCGCAGCGCGAGGACCACGAGCGCGATCACGCCGATCATGGCGAACATGATCTGCCCGCCCAGGTGCCCCATTCCTCCCACCACCGCGGAGGTGGCCGTCGTCCCCAGGATGCCCGCGGTCCACAGGACCTGGGAGAAGCCGAGCAGCTTCCCGCGGTTCGCGTCGGTCGCGGCCTCGGAGATCGTGGCGAGCGAGACGGGCAGGTCGGCGCCGGTGCCGAGTCCCACGAGCACCGTGCCCAGAAGCAGACTGGTGAAGGTGCCCGCGAGGACGAGGAGCACGGCCCCGAGGACCACCATCGCCATCGTCGCGATGAAGACGTGCCGTCGGCCGAGCCGGTCGCCCAGTCGGCCGCCCGTGATCGCGCCGATCGCGATGCAGAAGGTGAGCAGCCCGGAGAGGATCCCCACCTGGCCGTTCGTCAGACCGATCGCCTGCTGGTAGATCACCAGGGCGATCCCGGAGCTCACGATCGCGGCGGCATCGATGTAGGAGGCCATGCCGCAGACGATCGCGACATGCCACGGACGGGGAGCGCGCGCGGGCGCGGCGTCGACGGTCATGGCCGGGCTCCTCGGGTCGGACGGGGGTCGTTGTGGAGCATCGTCAGCGCCCCTCGTCGTCGGCCCGGGGACGTCCCGCCTCGGCGTCGAGCAGCCCGGCCGAGACGACCTCGCCGTAGCGCTCGATCTCGATCTCGCGCAGCTCCTTGCCCTGGGTGCGCGGGGCGAAGATCGTGCCGATCAGCGTCGAGGCGAGCAGGAAGGCGATGAGGATCAGGCCGTCGATGAGCAGGCCGTTCGCGCCCATCAGGATCACGGGGAAGACCAGGGAGATGATCCCCGAGGCGAGCCGGACGGTGAAGAAGACCAGCCCCTGGGCCCCGGCCCGGTACGGGGTCGCGAACAGCTCGGGGGACCACACCGAGTAGAACGCCTGGGCCGACGGGCCGGAGGAGAGCCCCCACAGGATCGCGTAGCCGAAGGCCGTGGACGCCGCGGTGGACGGACCGAAGACGAGGACGACCCACGAGACCACGGCCATCGCGCCGCCGACGAGGAAGAACCAGCGGTAGGACACCTTGTCGACGAACACCATGAACACGATCGTGCCGATGATGACGAACGCCCAGGTGAGCATCGAGAAGAGGTCCGAGGCGAGCGTCCCGAAGCCCATCGAGGAGAGGATCGTGGGCAGGAAGATCCCGTTCTGGCTCGCCGCCTGGTTCCAGAAGGTGTAGATCGCCACCAGGAACAGCAGGGCCGTGATGTTGGCCTTGCGGCTGAACAGGCCGCGCAGGGAGGTCCAGATCGACGGGGCCTTGGCCTGCTGTCCGCCCTTGGACTTCTGCCACGCCTCGGATTCGTAGAGGCCCTGCCGGATGTACCAGGTGACCAGGGCGATCACCACGAGGTGCGCGAAGATGATCCGGCTGCCCACAAGTCCCAGGGGCGAGAGCAGGGCGGCGAGGCCGAAGCCGATGAACGGGCCGACGGACCATGCCAGCTGGGTGGCGCCGATGTGGCGCCCGCGCTGATGCGTCGGCGCGGACTCCGCGATGTACGTCCAGCCGGCCGGCACCGAAGCGCCTACCGCGAGACCGATGACGATGAAGCCGACGAAGAGCATCGGCAGGTTCATCGCGAAGGTCGCGATCAGCCCGCCGAGAGCGTAGAGCAGGAGGTCGTAGGTGTAGATGAACTTGCGGCCGTACTTGTCGCACAGCGGGCCGCCGATCAGTGCGCCGACGGCGGCGCCGAAGGCGTTCGAGCTGAAGGCGGCGAGCAGGCCCGCGATCCTGCCGGAGTCGTCGGGGAAGTATGCGGCTCCCCAGAAACCCAGCGACGTGGCGATCGCGATGATCGACCCCGAATCGATGTAGTTGGACATCGAGACGGCCGCGGTCGCCTTCCAGCCGGTGAGCGGCTTGTGTCGGCCGATGGGCATGAGCGCTGACTCCTTCGTCGTGCTGCGGGGCCGGTCGTGGGGTGCGGTCCGCGGCGCGATCTCCGTGCTGCGGGCGGGGCCATGGCGGGCCGGCGATGCACACCGTAGATCTGAAACGATTCATTCGTCAAGCGGGTGCGGCCGGTCCGCACGCTTCGGCCCCGCGGCGGCCCCGCGGCTGCCCCACGGCGGGCCGACGGCGGGAAGATGGGGCGGTGATGACGCAGACGACGCAGGCACCGCCCTCGGATCCGGACGAGGCCGCGCGCGCCCATCTCCGCGCCCTGCTCGACTGCGATCGCCCGGGCGCGCTCGCCCCCGCGGCTGGCCTGGTCCCCGGCGATCCGACGGCCGTGCAGGTGGCGCCCGAGGGGCGGGGCGCGTTCCCCGCGCTCCTGCTGCGCCCCGAGCGCGAGCGCGCGAGCGGAGCGGCGGTCGTGCTCGTCCCCGGGCACGGGGAGGGGATGCGCGCGCTCGTCGGCGACGGCGACGGCTACCACGGGGCGATCGCCCGGCGCCTCGTCGACCAGGGCGTCACGGTGCTCATTCCGGAGATGATCTCCTTCGGGGAGCGGCGCACGCTGCCCGCGCCGGGCACCGCGCCGTACGGCCCTGCCGAGAGCAGCTGCGCGGTCGACGCCGCCCGGCATCTCCTGCACGGCAGTCCCGTGCTCGGTGCGCGGGTCGCGGACGCCTCTGCCGCGGTCTCGGCCCTGCGGGCGCAGCCCGGCGTCGACCCGGACCGGGTCGGGGTCGTCGGCGGCTCCGGCGGGGGCGCCGTCGCGCTGCTCCTCGCGGCGCTCGACCTCCGCATCCCCGCGGCCCTGGTCGCGAACTTCTTCTCATCCTTCGCCTCGAGCATCGCCGCGATCCCGCACTGCCCCTGCAATGTCGTGCCGGGCCTGCTGCCCGCCTTCGAGATGGCGGAGATCGCCGCGCTCGTCGCGCCGCGGGCCCTGGTCCTCGAAGCAAGGGAGGCGGACCCGCTGTTCCCGATCGCCGCCGCCCGGGCCTCGTTCGCGCGGCTCGAGCAGCACCGGGAGCGATCCCGCGACGCCGGCAGCGGAGCTCGGCTTGTCATCACCGATGCAGGTCATCGCCTCGTGGGGAAGGAGTCCGTCGACCTCCTCCTGGCCGCGCTGGGCTGATCCCCGCAGCGTCCGCAGCCTCGCCGCCGCCCCCGTACGGAGTCCTCGATGTGAAAGGATCGAAGCTCCTCCAGGGTTCGCAGCGGTGCCCGTCCGTCGGCCTGCGCGAGCGCTTCCTCCCGACCGATCGGAGCACTGATGCCCGCCGACCTACCGTCCGAGACCCCCTCCCCGGCGTCCACCCAGCCTCCTCACGGAGAGATGGCGCGGCGCATGCGCGACCTCGGCGACGCGGCCGGCTGGGAGGAGGTGGACGAGGAGGTCCGCACCGCCTGGGACGCTCCCTACGGCGAGGCGGAGGAATGGGCGGTCGGGACGCTCGATCGTGAGGTCCCGGGACCGCACGGTCCCGTGCCTGTGCGCGTCTATACCCCGCAGGGGCCGTCGTTCTCGGCGCGCCCGCTGCTGGTGTGGTGCCACGGCGGCGCCTTCATGCACGGCGACCTCGAGATGCCCGAGGCCGACCAGGTCGCGCGCGGCGTCGCCGGCAGGGCCGACGCCGTCGTGGTGTCCGTCGATTACCGCCTGTGCGACGAACCCCCGGAGCTGGGCGGGAACCCCGCCCGCAGCGTCGGCGGATCACGCGGCGGGGTGCACGCCCCCGTGCCCGGCGACGACGTGTGCGCCGTGGTGCACTGGGCCCGCGAGAGCGCCGACGAGCTCGGCGCCGACCCGCTGAGGATCGCCCTGGGTGGTGCGAGCGCGGGCGGCAACCTCGCGGCCGCCGCGTCCCTGCGCCTCACCGAGGAGGGCATCCCGCTCGCCGCGTCCCTGCTCATGTACCCCGTGGCCCACGCCTCGCTCCCGGAGCCCACGGCCGAGGAGGAGGCGGCGCTCGCCGTCACCCCGCCCGTGCTGCGCTTCCCGCCGGAGACGATGCAGATCATGCGCTCCGCGTATGTGGGCGGGGACCCCGAGCAGGCCGGTGCCACCGTGTTCCCCGCCTTCGCCTCCGCCGAGCGCCTCGCGGCCCTGCCCCGCACGTACATCGAGTCCGATGAGTTCGACGACCTGCGGGTCAGCTCCCGCGCCTACGCCGACCAGCTCGCGCAGGCCGACGTCGACGTCGAGCACGTGGTGCGCCGCGGCGTCTGCCACGGGCATCTGAACCGCGTGGGCCTGCGCGAGGCGGGCGAGTCGATGGACCGGATGGCCCAGATCATGCGGGAGCTGTGAGCGTGTCCGGGCGTGCCTGAACCGGACTGGATCCCGAGAACTTCTCATCCTCTGACGCGAGGACGTGCAGATGATCGCGGTTCTCGGGACTCCGCACCCCATGCTCCCCACAGGGCCCCGACGACCATAGGCGGGACCGAGAAGCCGCACGCGATCGTGAGCGGCGCCAGCAGCCAGAGCGGTGACAGGGCAATGATCGCCGCGGGGGCCAGCGTCGCGCGCAGGGGACGAGAGACGCACAGTCCCATGGCCTCGCGCGCGACCTCGAACCAGCTCGCCGTGCTGGCCTCGGCCGCCACCTGGACGTAGGCGGAGATCCACGCGATCGTCGCCCAGGCGGGCGGGATCAGGACCCCCATCACGAACACCCGGGATGGGCTGGGAAGGGAAGCGACGAACAGCGCGTCGAAGCCGATCGCGAGGATCACCAGCACGGCGAGCACCGACGTCGGGGCGTCCCGCCGCAGCGTGCCGAGAGCACGGGAGAGCGTCGAGCGGAAGGCGGCGTCGGGGTGCTCGCGCAGGCGGCTCGTCGTGTGCGTCGCCGCCGCGAGCGCCGGCACCAGGCCGATCACGGTGAGCGCACCGAGCACCGCCGCCCAGTTCGTCGCGATCAGCGCGCCGGGGACCACGAAGAACCGCAGCAGTCCCCGGGCCTCGCCCGCCGGTGCCGACGTCACTTGATCCCCGACGAGGCGAAGCCCTGCACGAAGTACCTCTGGAAGATCAGGAACAGCACGATCATCGGCACCGCCGCGAGCGTCGTCCCCGCCATCAGCAGGTGCCAGTCCGTCGAGGCCTCTTGCCGGAAGGAGGCGATCCCGACCTGGATGACCCGCAGGCTGTCGGAGGTCGTCACCAGCAGCGGCCACAGGAAGTTGTTCCAGCCCGCCTCGAAGCTCAGTAGCGCGACCGTCAGGAGACCCGGGCGGATCAGCGGGGTGATGATCCGCGTGTAGATCCCGAACTCGCTCACCCCGTCGAGCCGTGCGGCCTCGATGAGCTCCGAGGGCGTGGACACGTAGAACTGGCGGAAGAGGAACACCATGAACGGGGAGACGGCCCCGGGGACGATGAGCGCCCACCAGGTGTCGATCCAACCCGTCCCGCCCACGCCCATGAGGGTGTTCCCGCCGAACAGCGGCATGTGCCGCACCATGAGGAAGACCGGGATCACCGTCGCGTAGAACGGGATCATGATGCACGCGACCATCCAGCCGAACACGGCCGGCGCGAGACGGAACCTCAGCTTGGCCAGGGCGTACCCGCAAGCGGACGCGAAGACCACGTTGAGCGCCGCGGCCGCGGTCGCGAGGATCAGGCTGTTGCGCGCATAGGTCGCGAACGGCGCCCGGCCCAGGGCCTCGCTGTAGTTCTCGAGCCGCAGATCCTTCGGGATCAGCGGCATCGGCACCTGGGCGAGCTCCGTGGGATCGCGGATCGAGGAGACCGCCATCCACAGGAACGGCGCGGCCATGACCACCGAGGCGACGATGAGGAACGCCAGGACCAGCGCGTTCGAGGTGCGTTTGCGGCGTCGCAGGCTGTGGTCCCGTGCGCGCGTCGCGGACGGGGCGGTGCCGGTGATGCTCGGGGCGTGGTCAGTCGTCATCGGTGCCTCCGACGATGCGGCGGGACAGGAACGCGAGCACCACCAGGATCAGCAGCAGGATCACCGACTGGGCGTTGGCGAGCCCCACGCGGAACTCCTGGAACGCCGTCTGGTAGATGCGGTAGGTGACCACGGAGGTCGAGTTCGCGGGACCGCCCTCGGTGAGGATGTAGATGAGGTCGAAGGTCTGGAAGTTCGAGATCAGCGAGGTGACCAGGATGAAGAAGGTCGCCGGCTTGAGCATCGGCACGGTGATGCGGAAGAACTTCTGCACGAAGTTCGCGCCGTCCAGGTCCGCCGCCTCGTACATCTGCGTATCGACGCCCTGCAGCGCCGCCAGGTAGATGAGCATCTTCAGCCCGATGCCCTGCCAGATCGTCACCAGGATCACGCTGCCCAGCGCCAGGTCGGGATTGGTGAGGAAGGGCAGCGGCTTGATCCCCACGAGCCCCAGCACCACGTTCATCAGGCCGCTCTGCGACGGGCTGTAGATCCACAGCCAGATCATCGCGACGGCGACGGTGGCGGTGATGTGGGGCAGGAAGATCATCACCCGGAACACGCCGCGGCCCGGCAGGGCCCGGTTGAGCATCGTGGCGAACACGAGCGCGAGGAACATCGAGAGGGGGATCCCGACGGCGGCGATGATCACGTTGTGCAGCACGGAGAGCCAGAACAATCCGTCGGTGAAGATCGTCGCGTAGTTCTCGAGCCCGGAGAACTCCGGGGCGTGGATGATGTCGTACGCGGTGAAGCTGAGGACGATCGCGACGACGATCGGCGCCCCGATCCAGATCAGCGTGTGCAGCGTCGCCGGGGCCGCGAGCAGCAGGCCCCAGCGCTTCTCGGCGGTGCGCACGGAGCGTCGTCGCCGCGTCTCGGGAGCAGGGGGGTCTGCGGCGGGGGCCGTGCGGTCCGTGGACGCGGTGGGGGCGGTGGTCGTCATGGTCCGGTCCTCAGATCCTGCTGATCGCGCCGTCGCACAGCTTCTTCATGTCGGCCAGGGTCTGGTCGACCGTGGCCCTGCCGGTCAGGCAGGTCTCGACGATGCCGTCGAGATTTCCCCTGACCTCCATGTAGGCGGCGGAGCCGCCCTCGGTCGCCCCCGCGTAGGGGAGGTTGTCGAGGCCGAAGGTCATCAGCAGATTGCTGCGGATGCCGTCGGTCTCGGGGATGTCGGGCGTGGGCGGCACCTTGCCGGTCGCGGCGCTCGCCTTGCTGAGGATGTCGGGGTCGAGCATGTGCTTCATGAACGCGGCCGCGGCGTCCTTGTTCTTCGACAGGCTCGAGATCGAGATGAAGGTGCCGCCCTGGAACATCACCGGGTCGGCGTCGACGCCGCTGGGGAGCAGGAACGTCCCCACCGCGCCCTTCTCGCACAGGTCCGGGGTCATCGTCTGCCAGGTGGGCCAGTTCCCGGTCGAGACCAGCGACATGGCGGCCGTCTTCTGCTGGAACGGCGAGGGCTGCCCCTCCGCGGCCTGGATCGAGTAGTCGATCGCGCCGGTGTCCATGCAGTCGAGCATCCACTGCAGCGCGAGCCGTCCGGGCTCCTCGTGCAGTCGGGGCGCCATCCCGTCGTCGCTGAACATGGTGCCGCCGAAGGCGTAGAGGAGGAACACGAAGGCCTGCCGTGCGCTGCCGGCGCTGCCGGAGAGGAAGTCCAGGCCCACCACGCCGTCACCCGTGAGCTCCTCCGCCGCCTGGGCGAGCTCGTCGAGCGACTCGGGCGCCGAGTCGATGCCCCTCTTCTCGAGCAGCTCGGGATGGAAGCCGATGAAGCGCAGGTCCAGGGCCTGCGGAAGGGAGTAGTACCGGCCGTCGTAGCGGGTGGACACGAGCACGCTCTCGTCGTACCCGAGGCCCTCGATGAAGTCGGCGGGGATCTCGGCGAAGATGCCCTTCTCGGCGAAGGGCTGGGTCCAGCCGACCCCGGTCATGATGACGTCGGCGATGATGCCGCCGGCGATGCCGGTGGAGATCTTCTCGTTGAGCTTGTTCCAGTCGACCTGGTCGACGGAGACGTCGACGCCGGTCCGCTTCGTGAAGGGAGCGATGACGTCGTCGTCGAGCACAGCGCGGTCATCGCCCACGAAGTCCGGGGTGAGCAGGGCGATCGACCCGGAGAGGTCGGCGTCGGCGACGTCGATGTCGAGGGGCACGGAGGGATCCATCGCCCCGCCGGATCCGCAGGCAGCGCCGCCGACGGCGACGGCACCGGCGCCGGAGGCGGCGAGCAGGGTGCGGCGGGTGAGGGACATGAGGCTCCTCGCTGTGCGACGGTCGCGTCCTCGCGCCGTCCGGGCTGTCGTGCGGTCTGCTGGGCGGCATCGCGGTCGCCCGCTCCGGTGCGGGGTCGGCGCTCGATGCGTGCAAGTGCACTGATGTCGGACGAGTGTGAGGACGCTCACCTCGGCTGGAAAGCGGTTGCACAGTGTTGTCAGCGACGGATCGCCAGATCCTCCGAATGTCCCCGGGATGCTGGCCCTGCAGGGTTGAAACGTGTCAGGATCCCTTCATCCCGGCACGCACGATCGACGAGGAGTCCCCGTGCCCCACGGAGTCATCGCAGACATCTCCCAGCAGCCCGCGGCCCTGCGCGCCGGGGCCGACCACCTCGAGCCGACGGTCGTCGGCGGGCTCGTCGTCGAGGCCTCTCCCGGGGTCTGGCGCGCCGCGGAGGTCGCCCCCGTGGAGGCCATCGGCTCGTGCGCCGTGCTGGTGCCCTCGACCCTGCGGGTCTCCGATCCCTCGGTGCCGCTCGCAGCCGTCCGCGCGTACCTCGCCACGGCGCTCGACGCCGTCGCGGCGATCGCCCGCCCCGGCGCGAAGGTGGTGCTGGGCAGCGGCGCCGCCCGCACGATCGGGCCCGAGGTGCTGCGAGAGGAGGGCGAGGCCCGCTTCGCGGAGGTCCTCCGCCTCGCGTCGGAGCTCGCGGAGCAGCGGGACCTCGAGATCATCCTCGAGCCCCTCCGCCGGGAGGAGACCGACCTGATCCACACGATCGCCGAGGCCGCCCGCTTCCTCGACGCGCACGGTCTCGAGCACATGCGCGTCGTCGCCGACCTGTTCCACATCCAGCACGAGGGCGAGTCGCTGCGCGCGGTCGAGGCCCACGCCTCCCGGGTGGGGCACATCCACGTCGCCGACAGCGGCCGCACCCCGCCGGGGCGGGGCGACTGGCCGATCGCCGCGTTCCTCGAGGCCCTGCGCCGCGGTGGCTGCACGGCCGACGTGACGATCGAGTGCTCGTGGGACGACCTCTCCGAGGAGCTGCCGGCCGCGCTCGCCGTGGTGCGCGCGGCCGATCCCCTCAGTCCCGCTTCGCCTGCCGAAGGGTCCCCGCGAGGGGGCCGACCATCTCGTCGAACGCCCGCTCGGGGTCCGTCGGCCGCGGGGTGAGGGCGAACAGGACCGCGCCCAGCACCACCCAGGCGGCGAGGATCAGGTACTCCTGCGGCCATTGCAGGGACATCTCCACGCCCGGCACCGGCACCAGGGTGAAGACGATGACGAGCACGGCGCCGAGCGCGCCGACGGCCGGGAGGAACGCGGGCCGTGCCCGGTAGGTGCGCTCGAGCCCCGGGTAGACGCGCGGCAGCCGGTACTTCGCGAGCACCACGAGGAACCAGACGACGCCCAGGAACACGCCGCCGGCGTCGAGGAACCAGATGATCGCGCCCGGACCCAGCAGGCCGAGCGCCACGGTGACCACGAGGATGAACAGCAGCGCCCGCCGGGGCACGCCCGAGCGCTCGTCGACCTTCGCGAGGCCGTGGGGGAGCAGACGCGAGCGGGCGAGCGCGAGCACCACGCGGCTGGAGGCGACGAAGAGCCCCAGGAAGCTCGTGATCAGGCCCAGCACGGCGATGAGGAAGGCGCCGAGGCCCAGCAGCGGCAGCCCGGCTGCGGTGAAGGCGTCGATCGTCCCGAGGTCCATGCCGGCGACGTCCTCCCACGGGCCCACGTACGCCGTCGCGAGCAGCACCGCGGTGTAGAACACGGCGGCGCAGCCGACCGTGGCGACGACCGCCCGGCCCACGCGCCGCGGGGACAGGCTCGACTCCTCGGCGAGCACGGCCACCAGGGAGAAGCCGACCACGTAGGTGATGCCGGGGACCACCATCCGCAGGGTCGAGGCGACCGGCGGCTGCTCCGAGGTCCACATCGGCCACAGGTTCGCGGGGGACCCGACCACCAGGGCGCCGATGACGAGCGCCGCGCCGATCAGCAGCATCGCCCCGAACAGCACCACCTGGATCTGCGCGCCGAGCGAGACCCCGAACCAGTTGAGCCCGAAGATGACCAGGGTCAGGGCGAGACCGGCGGCGAGCACGGGCAGCGTCACGGGCGCGCCGCCCACCGAGTACAGGGGGATCGCGTCCATCGAAGGGACGTACTTCGCCAGCAGCGTCCCGAACGCGGTGACGTAGAAGGCGAGGGAGGAGATGTAGGCGCCGATGTGGAACCAGCCGGTCGCGAAGCCCGCCGAGCGTCCGAGCGAGGTGTACCCCCACACGACTTCGCCGCCCGCGCGGGGCACCGCGCTGGTCATCTCGCCGTAGGCGAGGGCCACGCAGGCGGCGAGGGCCGCGCCGATCAGCAGGCCGATGATCATGCCGCCCGCACCGAGGTCCGCGAAGAACGAGGAGGAGGTGTAGATCCAGCTGGAGCCGACGACCCCGGCGACGCCGAGGGCGATCAGCGAGGGCAGGCCGAGGGACTTCTTCAGTTCAGCCAAGGTGGCCTCCGGGGGAGTCGGGGACGGGGCGGGGACGACGAGTCCGGCCATGCTACGAGTGCTCAGGGTCCGACGAGCCCGCAGGACGTACTGTGCGATCACCACGATCCGCAGGAGCCGCGCGCAGCGCGCCGTCGGCCCGCGTCGTCCCGCCGCAGGAAGGACCGCCATGACCCAGAGCACCCCCTCCGACCCCCAGAACACGCCCTCCGGCCCCCAGAGCAACACCACCGATCGGTCTGCCGACCTGTCGGCCGATGTCTCCGCGCTCAGCCAGGAGGAGAAGATCGCCCTCACCGGCGGAGCCGACTTCTGGCACCTCCACGACGCCCCCTCCCTGGGCCTCGGGCAGATCCAGGTGAGCGACGGACCGCACGGACTGCGCCAGCAGTCCGGCGCGGCCGACAACCTCGGGCTCAACGACTCCGTCGAGGCCACCTGCTTCCCGCCCGCCGTCGGCCTCGCCTCGACCTGGAGCCGCTCGAGCGCGGCCGCCGTCGCCGGGGCGATCGCCGAGGAGGCCCTCGCCGGCGGCGTTTCCGTGGTGCTGGGCCCGGGCATGAACATCAAGCGCTCGCCGCTGTGCGGACGCAACTTCGAGTACTTCTCCGAGGACCCGCACCTGGCGGGCGAGCTCGCGACCGCCTTCGTGGACGGCATGCAGGAGCGCGGCGTCGGCACCTCGGTGAAGCACTTCGCGCTGAACAACCAGGAGACCGACCGCATGCGCGTGGACGTCGACGTGGACGAGCGCACCATGCACGAGATCTACCTGCGCGCCTTCCGCACGGTGGTCACGCGGGCGCAGCCGTGGACCGTCATGTGCTCCTACAACAGCGTGGACGGCACCCCGGTCGCCCGGAACCGCCGCCTGCTCACCGAGATCCTGCGCGAGCAGTGGGGGTTCGAGGGACTCGTGGTCTCCGACTGGGGAGCGGTCGAGGACCGGCCCGCCTCCGTGCAGGCGGGCCTCGACCTGCAGATGCCCGCCGACCCCTTCGGCGAGCAGGACCTGCGCGAGGCCGTCGCGCGCGGGGACGTGGACCAGGAGGCACTGGGACGCGCCGCCGGGAAGGCTGTCGCACTGCTGCGCCGCGGGCTCGCTGCGGCCGACCCCGACGCGGACTACGACGCCGCGGCGCACCATCGCATCGCCGTCGAGGCGGCCCGCCGCGCGCTCGTCCTCCTCGAGAACGACGGCACGCTGCCCCTCGCCGAGCCGGGGGACGGCGCAGGTGAGGGAACCGGCGCAGGTGCGGGGACCGGCGCGGGCGCCGCGTCCGACGCCGAGGGACTCGTGGTCATCGGCGACTTCGCGCAGACTCCGCGCTACCAGGGGGCCGGCTCCTCTCACGTGAACCCGACCCGGCTCACCGACGCGCTCGGCGCGATCCGGGCGATCGCGGGCGAGGAGGTGCCCTTCGCCCGCGGGTTCGTCCCGGGCACGGCCGACGGGGAGACGGACGCTGCACCGAGCTCCGAATCCCTGCGCGCCGAGGCCGTCGAGCTCGCCCGCGGCGCCCGCACCGCCGTGCTCTTCCTGGGGCTCGGGGAGGACGTCGAGTCCGAGGGCTTCGACCGCACCGACATCGAGCTGCCCGCAGTCCAGCTGCAGCTCCTCGAGGAGGTCCGCGAGGTCGCCGAGCGCGTGGCCGTGGTCCTCTCGAACGGCTCCGTCGTGCGCCTGCCCGAGGCGCTGCGCGGCGTCAACGCCCTGCTCGAGGGCTGGCTGCTGGGCCAGGGCGGCGGTGAGGCCACGGCCGACATCCTCTTCGGCCGCGCGAATCCCTCGGGCCGCCTCGCCGAGACGATCCCTCTGCGCCTCGAGGACACCCCCTCGTACCTGCATTTCCCGGGCGAGGACTCGCACGTGCGCTACGGCGAGGGCCTGTTCGTGGGCTACCGCGGCTTCGACGCCGTGGACGCGGAGGTCGCCTATCCCTTCGGCCACGGCCTCAGCTTCACGACCTTCACGCAGAGCGATCTGGCGGTGACCGCCTCGGCCGGGGGCGGCATCGAGGTCGAGGTGACGGTCGAGAACACCGGCGACCGCGCGGGCCGCGAGATCGTCCAGGCCTACGTCTCCGTGCCGGGCTCCCGCGTGACCCGCGCCCCGCGCGAGCTCAAGGGCTTCGCCGAGGTCGAGCTCGCGCCCGGCGAGTCCCGACGCGTGGGGATCTCGATCCCCGCCGAGGACCTGCAGTACTGGAGCCCCGCGGCCGATGAGTGGGTCGTCGAGGGAGGCACCTACCGCGTCGAGGTGGGGGCCTCGAGCCGGGATCTGCGCGCGTCGGCCGACGTCGAGATCACGGGCGACGAGCCCCGCCCGGTGATGACGATGACCTCGACGCCGCTCGAGATCCGTGCGCTTCCCGGCGGTGAGGAGGCGCTCGGCTCGCTGCTCGGCGACAGCGGCCTGTTCGCGGACCCCGAGATGCTGAAGATGGCCGAGCAGATCCCCGTCGGCCGCTTCACCGGCCTCGGCGGGTTCAGCCGCGAGCAGCTCCAGGAGATGCTCGACCGCGTGAACCAGGGCTGACCACGCTCAGCGGCTGAGCACGCTCACGCGCTGACGGCGAGCCGCTGCGGATCCACGGGGAATCGCGGCGGCTCGCCCGCAGCGAGGCGGCGCACCTCCTCGAGCGCGGACTCGCCCATGCGGCGCAGCTCGTTGCCCTGCGAACCGGCGATGTGCGGGGTGATCAGCACCGTCGGCACGTCCCACAGCGGGTCGTCGGCCGGGAGGTCGTCCTCGACATCGAGCACGGCGCTGATCCGCCCGCTGAGCAGCTCGGCGCGCAGCGCGTCGCGATCCACGAGGGCGGGCCGCGCCGTGTTCACGAACGTCGCGCCGTCGGGCATCGAGGCGAGAAGTCGCGCCGTGATCATGCCCTGGGTGGAGGGGACGTCCGGGGCGTGGAGGCTCACTACGTCGCTGCCCGCGAACAGTTCGTCGAGCTCGACCTTGCGACCGCCCAGCGCCGCGATCTCCTCGGCGCTCACGAAGGGGTCGCTGACGAGCACCTCGAGGTCGAAGCGGCGCAGGTGCTCGGCGACGAGGCGGCCGATGCGCGAGGCGCCGATGAGACCCACGACGGAGCGGAAGTTCCCCACGCGCTCACCCACCAGAGGCTCCCGGCGCTTGCCGCGCACCTCCCGGTGACGGGCCGACTGCGCCAGCGTGCGCTTGCCGGCCAGAAGGATCTGCGCGAGGGCGAACTCGGCGACGGGCACGGCGTTCGCCTCGGTCGCGGAGGTGACGACGATGTCTCCGCGCTCCCACACTCCCGGAGAGACGACGAAGCGGATGGTGCCGGCGGTGTGCACGATCGCGCGCAGCCGCGGCATGCGCGCGAGGGCCGCCGCGTCGACGAGCGGCGAGCCCCAGCCGGTGAGGAGCACGTCGACGGCGGAGAGCTCGGCATCGTCGAGGGCGGAGAGGTCGGGTGCGGTGCGCTCGACGTCGACATCGACATCCGCGAGCGCAGCGAGGCGCTCCAGCTGGTCGTGGTCGAACATGCGGTGCTGCAGCCCATCGGGCATCGCGAGCAGGACTTTCATGGGGTGCTCGCCCGTCCCTCCTCGATCAGCTCGCGGAGCGTCGCCGCCTCGCGGTCGAGCACCGCGGGGTCATCGTCCGGGACGAACTCGAGCAGGGCGTCGCGGTCGGAGCCCTCGTCCTCGAGGATCGAGAATGCCGCGCGCCACAGGTCCGCGCGCTCCGCGAGCGGCAGTCGCGTGGCGCCGGGCCACCACGAGAACACGTGGATGGTCGACGTGCGCGGCAGCGCGGTGCGCAGCGTCTGCAGGGCGTCGTCGTCGGGCATGTCCTGGTGCGGCTGCCAGTACGTGCGCACGTTCTCCGCGGCGACCTCGTCGAGCAGGCGCATGGTCGACCCGATCTCGTCGGTGAGCGTCCCTCCGTGGAACTCGAGGCCGAGGTCGATACCGTGCTCGCCCGCACGCATCGCGAACTCGCGGATGCGCCGGGCGGTCAGGGCACGCTGCGAGGTCGAGGTCTGACGGGAGCCCGCGCCGCCCGCCCACACGCGGATCCGTGGTGCACGCAGGGCGCGGGCGGAGGCGAGCACCGCGTCCGCGCTCTCGAGATGAGCGGCCTCGTCGCCGTCGAATCGAAGGTAGGAGCCGTAGGACGCGACGGAGAGCCCCGCCTGCTCGGTGACGAGCCGGACCCGCTCGGCGCTCTCCGTGTCCCCGGGCGGGACGTGCACGTCTCCGCCCCATTCGATGCAGGCGAGGCCGGCGTGCGCGGCGCGATCGGCGACCTCATGCGGCGAGAGACCGCGAAAGGTGATGGAGCAGAGGCCGGGACGGATCATGGATCGAGTCTCCTCGCGTGTCGGTGGTGGTTCGGCATCCCGAGCTCCAGAGCCCAGGCGCCCAGCACGTCGGCGACGCGGCCGTGGACGCGGACGGTCGCGCGGTCGTCGGCCCGGGTCGGGCCGTCGTTGACGATCACCACGGGCTTGCCGTCGGCGAGGGCTTGGCGGGCGAATCGCAGGCCGGACATGACGGTGAGGCTCGAGCCGAGCACGAGCAGGGCGCGCGAGCGCTCGAGCAGCGCGAAGGCGTCGGCGACCATCTCGCGCCGTGCGCTCTCCCCGAAGAACACCACGTCGGGCTTGAGCATCCCGCCGCACAGTGAGCACGGCGGGTAGCGGAAGCGGCTCGTGCGATCCACCTCGGCGTCGCCGTCGGGTGCCTGGGCGGCGTCCCGGGCGAGGTCCTCGAGGCGTGCGGCGATGTCGGGGTTCATCCCCAGCAGGCGCGAGTGCAGGGAGTCGCGGGAGATGGTCCTGTCACAGTCCAGGCAGCGCACCACGTCGAGGCGTCCGTGCAGGTCGACGACCGGATCCGACCCCGCCTCCTCGTGCAGCCGGTCGACGTTCTGGGTGATCACGCCCGTGATCTCGAGCGGAGCGGCGAGCGCGGCGAGCAGGCGGTGCCCGCGGTTCGGCCGGGCGGTGCCGAACTGCGTCCAGCCGACGGTCGAGCGCGCCCAGTACCGGCGCCGCGACAGATCGGAGCGGACGAACTCCTGGTAGGTCATCGGGGTGCGCGGCACCGCGCGCGGCCCGCGATAGTCGGGAAGCCCCGACTCCGTGGACAGCCCGGCCCCGGTCAGCACGGTGACCGGACCGCCCCGCAGCACGTCGAGGGCTGCGAGCACCTGCTCGGGAGTGCTCAGCCGGCCGTAGAGCGAGGGGTCCGAGGGGCCCCAGGGATGGTCGCGGGCGTGGGTGCGGGGTGCGTTCGGCGAGGGAGCGTGCGGGCCGACGGGCGCCTCGACGCTCGCGGTCTGCGCGCCCGTCGAGAACCAGCGGCCGACGTCCGCGGCGGGGCCGGCGCGGCCTGCAGAACCCGGGTCGGGAGATCCTGTGTATGTCGGATCGAGGCGGCCGGTCATCCTCGTGCACCTCGATCGCGCGTCCATGAGAGATCACCGGGCGCGCCGTCGACATCGATCCGATGCCAGGCCTCGGGCGCACCCGCGGGGCGCGGCGCCTCGTGCAACCAGTACGTCGTGTCCGGGTGCCAGCCGGCGACGATGGACAGCGCAGTGCGGGGAGCATCGCCCCTGCTCCGAAGCGGGGGAGGCGCCTCGATGCCGCGAACCTCGAGCGGTCGTCCTGCGAGATCAAGATAGGCACCGAGGCTCAGATGGACGCCGTCCGCCGTGCGCGCGACCGATGCCCAGTCCGGCATCACCCACGGGCCGTCGGCGCCCGTGCACGCGTGCCAGTTCCCGCGTCGACCCTGCATGGGTTCTACGGGATGCTCGCGGCAGAGGTGGGTCCACTCCTGCTCCGAACGGATCTCCATGACCTTTCGCCCGCGTGTGTCTTCGAGGGGCTGCGCATGGGCGCGGTCGTATCCGAAGTCGTCCTCGACGAGCCACAGGTGGATCGGGACCCCGTCGGCGAACACGCCTGCAGTGCCCTCGATGCGGAAATGCGGGGTGGTCCACCAGGTGCTGGTGCCGCCGGAGCGGACATCTGCACGCCACTCCTCGCGCTGCCCCAGCAGGTCGCGCAACGCATTGGCCTCGTAGCCGAGGCCGTCATGCATCGTGGTGGGCTCCTCCTCGTCCCACGTGATCCGCTGCTGATGATCCGTGGCTATGCCCGAGAACCAGGAGTGTACGAGTGGGGAGCGCGAAAGGTGCTCCGCGACCCTCTCGAGGGCGCGGCTCACCGGGGGCGTCGAGGCGAGCACGTCCTCACCGGCCATTCCCTGCCAGTAGCGCGCGGTCGTCACCGCATCGGCGACGCACAAGCGGAGCACGTCCTCGAGGGGATCGAGCAGGGGGAGGGCCTCGATGAGGGCGGCGATCTCCTCGAGGGAGGGCTCGGGCGGCAGGGGCGCCAGCGTGGAGCGGAGGAACGGGAGCCTGCGGACGTACGCGTGGGGGACGCTGTCCTCACGCCGCATGGCCGCGTTGTACACAAGTTTGTCGAGCCGACCGATCTTACGGGGGTGGGGCTGCGCCGCACGCTCGCTGCGCAGCGCGAACTCGAGCAGCGTCCGCAGTCCTCGCGGGCCGCGGGTGAGCGCGGTGGCGACCTCGGCGTCGGTCATGGATGCCACTGAAGGGGCCGTCGTCCCGCGCTCGTGATCGGCCGACGATGGCATCACGCCCTCACCCACCGAACACCAGCTCCTCGGCGACTCCGCTGACGCCCGGCTCGACCGCGAACAGGGACCCTGCCGCGGGGTCCTCGCCCTCGGGCAGGTTCTCCCTGCTGGTGGTGAGGTACAGGGTCGTCAGGCCCTCGCCGCCGAAGGTGCAGGCGGTGACCTGGCGGGCGCCCACCTCGATGCGCTCGGCCACGGTGCCGTCGGCCTCGAGGCACAGGGCCCGGCCGGCGCCGTTCATCGCGACCCACACGCGGCCCCCGGCATCGACGGTGAGGCCGTCGGGGTGGCCGTCCTCGTCGTCCAGGTCGCGGAAGGTACGTCGGTCGACGAACCCCGCGGTCTCGTCCCAGTCCAGGACGTCGACGCGGCCGGTGGGGGTGTCCACGTAGTACCCGTGCGCGTGGTCGGGGGACATCGCCAGCCCGTTGGAGATCGTGACGTCGTCCCATGCGCGGATCGCCGTGCCGTCGGTGCCGAGCCGCCACATCGAGGCCGCTCCCTCGGTGCGGTCGTAGGCCATGGAGCCGCACCAGAAGGTGCCGTCGGGCGCGATGGCCCCCTCGTTCATCCGCACGGGCTCGTCCCACAGTGAGGGTAGGACGGTGATCGTGCCGTCAGGATCCTGCAGGCCGAAGCCCTTCTCGAGGGCGAGCACGGCGCCGCCGCCGCGACGGGGGCGCACGCAGGCGACCACCGGGCTGCCGGTCGCCGTCCGGGTGATCGCCCCGGTGCGCGGATCCAGCTGCAGGTACTCCCCGGCGAGCATGTCCACCCAGCGCAGGGCGCCGGCCCCACCCCAGCTCGCGGACCAGATCGGGCCCTCGCCGTGGTAGCAGAGGGAGTCGGTGAGGCGAGCGGCGTGCATGGATCCTCCTGGTCGGCGCGCGAAGGGCACCAGGCTATCCGCGCACCAGGAGGGGGCGCACCGATGCGGTCCCGTCTAAGCTGTGCGGGCGACGCGAGGGCGCGCAGCTGCGGGGAGCGGCCCCGCGCGGAGAGGTCGACGACGATGTCCCGGAGCACCCCTGAGCACAGGCGGAACCGGCACGGGCTCGGTCGCCGCCCGAACGTGCTGCTGATGGTGACCGACGACCAGGGGGCGTGGGCGCTCGGCTCGTCGATGCCCGAGCTGCACACCCCCGCGCTGGACCGTCTGCAGCGCGAGGGGACCACGCTCGACCGATTCTTCTGCGCCTCCCCGGTGTGCTCCCCGGCCCGCGCGAGCCTGATGACCGGCAGGATGCCCTCGGCCCACGGCATCCACGACTGGCTGGCCCCCGAGGCGCTCGCGCGCGCCGGAAGCCCGGAGCACCCGGTGGACCCGGACTTCCCCGCCCGCGCGGAGGGCGCCGATTCACTTGGTGCCATGTTCTCCCGCGCCGGATACCGCTGCGGGATGGTCGGCAAGTGGCACGTGGGCTCCTCGGACTGCCCGGCCGAGGGCTTCGAGTACTGGTACGCCCACCAGCTCGGCGGCGGCCCCTACTACGGGGCACCGATCTGGGCGCAGGAGCCCGACGGCCTGCCGGCGATTCCTGCCGTCCCCACCGTCGAGCCGCGCTATCTCACCGAGGCCATCACCGAGCGCTCGGTCGACTTCCTGGACGGCTCGATCGGGCAGGGTGCCGACGACGACCGGCCGTTCTTCCTCCAGGTCAGCTGGGCCGCGCCCCACGACCCCTGGGACCCGGGGAACCACCCCGAGGATCTCCTGGACCTCTATGCGGACACCGACTTCCCCTCCGTGCCGCGCGACGAATGGCATCCCTGGTTCGTGCGCGAGAACTTCCCCGCGGTGATCGAGGACCGGCGGCCGTCGATCGCCGGCTACTGCGCGGCACTCAGCGGCGTGGACCGCAGCATCGACGCACTGAGGGCACGGCTCGAGGAGGCCGGGGTCCTCGACGACACGATCGTCGTGTTCACCTCGGACAACGGCTTCTCCTGCGGCCACCACGGCATCTGGGGCAAGGGCAACGGCACCTGGCCGCTGAACTTCTGGGAGCCCTCGATCGCCGTCCCTTTCATCGCCCGTTGGCCCGGGAGGATCTCCGTCGGGGCGGTCGATCACGAGCCGACCTCGGCTACGAGTCTGCTCGAGACGCTCGCCGAGCTCGCGGGCGTCGAGCCGCGCGAGGACCCGCTGCGCGCCGGACGCTCCGTCGCGTCGCGGCTGTGCGCCGAGGCGGCGCAGGAGGACGGCGCGAAGGCCCCCGCGGGCGAGGATCTCGGGGAGGAGGCCGAGCCGATCGTCATCCACGACGAGTACGGCGCGAACCGCATGATCCGCACCCGGCGCTGGAAGCTCGTGGTGCGCCGCGACGGCCCGACGGAGCTCTACGACCTGCGCGAGGACCCGCAGGAGCGGCGCGATCTCTCGGACGACCCCGCCCACGTGCAGCAGCTCGAGATCCTCCGTGCGCGGCTCGGCTCCTGGTTCGCCGACCACGTGCTCCCCGGACTCAGCGGCTGGCGCGTCGACGTCGACGGCAGCGGTCAGGACCGCCCGCTCGGCTGACGGGTCGGCGCCGACGGGACCGAGTCGGCCGAGGTGACGGGGCTGAGGGGTGCAGCCGACGGGCCCCGGATCCGCAGGGGTCGGCGGATGGTCAGTGGCCCAGCAGGCGGTCCATTGGCACGAAGTCCTCGAACTCGGGGTCCAGAGGTGAGCCGCCGGACGCACTGGCGCGGGAGGCGCTGTCGGCCGTGCTCGCAGCCTCGTCCGAGCCGCCGCTGGTGCTCCCATGCTCGCCGATCCCGGCGCCGAGCATCGTGGCGAGCTCCCCGCCCGCGCGGTGCGCCCTCTCGGCCAGCGGATCCTGCGAGGACTCGGCGGCCGAGGCGCCGCCGAAGTCGGCCGAGGCCGCGAACACGGCCGTCGGCACCATCTCCGCGCGCAGGTACGAGAACATCGGCCGGATCGCGAAGTCCAGTGCCAGGGAGTGGCGGGCCGTCCCGGCGGTCGCGCCGAGCAGCACGGGCTTGCCGCGCCACAGGTCCTTGTCGAGCGCGTCGATGAGCAGCTTGAACAGGCTCGACGGGCCGACGTTGAAGATCGGGGTCACCGCGATCACCGCGTCGGCCTCCTTGATCGCCTGGACCACGGGGCGCAGGCGCTCGCCGGGGAAGTGCGAGAGCAGGGCATCGGTGAGGTCATGGGCATGCTCGCGCAGCTCGATCGTGGAGGCCTCGACCTCGGCCCCCGAGGCCTCGAGCGCGACGCGCGCGGCGGCCGTGAGCTGGTCGGCGAGCATGCGGGTCGAGCTCGGGGTCGACAGGCCCGCAGTGAGGGTCAGGACGCGGTAGGCGCGGGGCACGGTGGCCTCCTTCGGTGAGGTGGCGGAGCGACGGACGACGAGTGGACGGACGACGGGATGCGACGGCCCGTCCGCGTCAGCCGCGGTCCTCGGCGCGCAGACCGGTCCAGTTGTCGCCCGTCTCGAAACGGTACGACGCATCGAAGGCGCCGTTCTCGGCGTCTCGCGCCGCGACCATCGCGGCGTGCGTCGGCCCCTCGGAGACGTCGGCCGGGCGACGCGCCTCGAGCTCGCGGCGCAGGACGGGGACGACCTCGGTGCCCAGCAGCTCGATCTGCTCGAGGACGGTCTGGCGGGGGAGGCCCGCGTGGTCCATGAGGAACAGCTGGCGCTGGTAGTCGCCGACGGCGTCGGCCATGCCCAGGTAGCGCTCGACGACCTGCTCGGGCGAGCCGACGGTCAGCGGCGTCTGCTTCGTGAAGTCCTCCATCGTGGGGCCGCCGCCGTAGACCGGCGCATTGTCGAAGTAGGGGCGGAACTCCGCGATCGCGTCCTGGGAGTTCTTGCGCATGAAGGCCTGGCCGCCGAGCCCGACGATCGCCTGCGAGGCCTTGCCGTGGCCGTAGTGCTCATAGCGCTCGCGGTACAGCTGCACCATCTGCTTCGTGTGGCTCATGGGCCAGAAGATGTTGTTGTGCAGGAACCCGTCGCCGTAGTAGGCGGCCTGCTCGGCGATCTGCGGGGAGCGGATCGAGCCGTGCCACACGAAGGGCGCCACGCCGTCGAGCGGGCGAGGGGTCGAGGTGAACTGCTGCAGCGGGGTGCGGAACTCGCCCTGCCAGTCCACGACGTCCTCGCGCCACAGGCGGTGCAGCAGGTCGTAGTTCTCGATCGCGAGCTCGAGGCCCTTGCGGATGTCCTTGCCGAACCACGGGTAGACGGGGCCCGTGTTGCCGCGCCCCATCACCAGATCCACGCGGCCGTTCGTGAGGTGCTGGAGCATCGCGTAGTCCTCGGCGATCTTCACCGGGTCGTTCGTGGTGATCAGCGTGGTCGCGGTCGAGAGGATGAGGTCCTTCGTCTGCGCGCCGATGTACGCGAGGGTCGTGGTGGGGGAGGAGGTGACGAAGGGCGGGTTGTGGTGCTCGCCGATCGCGAAGACGTCCAGGCCCACCTGCTCGGCGAGCTTCGCCTCCTCGACCATGAGCTCGAGGCGCTCGTGCTCGGTGGGCACGCGTCCCGTGGTGGGGTCGGGCGTGATGTCCGCGATGGTGAAGATTCCGAACTGCATGACGGCCTCCTGGGCTCTGCGTCTGAAGATGGTTCAACATTAAACTACTTTGGAGGCGGCGGCAAGCACGGTGGATGGTGGGACACAGCGGGGGTGCTGACCTGCGGGTTCAGGTGAGCCTTGTGGGCATGGCATGGCGTGGCGTGGCGTGGAGGTGGCGTGTCGTGGAGGTGGCGGGGTGTGCGTGCGCTTCGGTGTCTCTCCGTGAGGTCTCGAGCCCATATGGCCGTTGAGGTCTCACTGGGCGACATCGAAGGGGGCGCCGACGACGGTCGGCGGCGCGCGGCGGCACGCGGCCGGCGGCGCGCGGCCGACCGGCTCAGCTCACGTCGGAGGACTCGGCCGTCCAGGAGTTGCAGGCGCCGAGGTCGCCCTCGCTCTCCAGGCCCGCGCGGATCCAGGCGTCCTGCGAGTCCTCGGAGATCGTGGGGTCGGTGTTGTCCTTCCGCGCAGGAGCGTCGAGCACGGACTTCTGCAGGGCGGCCGACGGCCGGGCCCCGTCGGGAAGCTGCATCACGGTCGCCGCCGCCATGCACTGGTTCTGCAGGACGTAGCGGCGGTGCGCCTCGTCCTGCGCCTTCTGGTCGTCGCCGGCCTCGTCGTCCAGGTGCTGGTAGTAGAGGCCGATGCTGGACTGCCACATGACCGTCGTCTGCTGCACCAGGGCGAGCCCCCACATCAGGTGGGCGGGGTAGTCCTCGGCGGGGTCCTTGGAATCGGAGGCGTCGTAGTCGGCGGGCCAGTAGATGGTGTTGTCGAGGTTGCACACGCGCGGGTAGTCGCGCTCGAAGGTGTCCTTGTCGCAGCTGGACTTCGGCACGTCGGGCCAGCTGTAGACCACGATGCTCGGCGTCGCCCACGGCATCGAGCGGTCCGAGCTCGCGGTCGACCACACCTGCGTCAGGCACGACTCGCCGGCGTTGAGGAAGGCCTCGAGCTCCTCGTCGCTGTGCTTCGCCGCGAGCTTCGGGAGGTCGCACTCGTCCGCGGTCGGCAGGGTGCCGCGCGTGAGCGGGTTCGTCTGCAGGACCTCGCGCGTCTCCTGCTCGCTCAGCGTGAGCTTCTCGTAGGGGTCGGCCGGAGTGAACGGCGGAGGCGTCTCCGGCGGCTTCGAGGAGGAGTCGGAGGAGGACGTCGCCGAGGGATCCGCCGACGCCACGTCATCCCCGCGCTGGCTGAGGATCACGGCGAGCGCTCCGCCGCCGATCGCGATGAGAAGCAGCACGAGGCACCCGCAGACCCCCACGATCCAGGGGCCGACGGGGCGACGGGGCGGAGCGGGTTGTCCGGGCTGGGTCGCAGGAGCGGCGCCGGGCTCGTGCGGAAGCCCGGACGGTGGCTGCTGTCCGTGCGGCGATCCCGGTCCCTGCGTCATGGCTCCCCCTCGTGGCGCGTGCGGCACTCCAGCCCAGAGCGTACCCAGGTGCCGCGTCAGCACAGAGCGTACTCACGAGGGCGGGCCGGGCCCGCGCGCGCACCCGCTCTGGCAGGATTGCTGGCCATGACGCATCGGAGCATCACTGCACTGCTGGACGCCCGCCGCCTCGCGGGGCTGGAGACGACGCCGGGCGGGAGGATCGTCGCGAAGGTCTCGGCCCCGGACGCGAAGGGCGCCTCCTTCCGCAGCTCGCTCGTGGAGCTCCTCGAGGACACCGTGCTTCCCCTGACCCGGGGAAACGCGTCCGTGGGCTCGGTGGCCCTCGCCGAGGACGGCACCACACTCTTCACCGCCCAGCGCGTGGGGGAGGACGGCGAGGAGGCCGACGACGCCCAGCTCTGGGCCCTGCCCCCGCGCGGAGAGGCCCGGGAGGTCGCCTCCCGTCCCGGCGGCTTCGGGGGACTGCACCTCGCCGACGGCGTGCTCGTCGCCGAGATCGACGTCCACTCACAGGCGTCCGACGAGGCAGGGCACGCACGCCTCTCCCGCGAGCGCAAGAAGGCCGAGGTCAGCGCCGCCCTTCATGACGGCTTCCCGACCCGCCACTGGGACCACGACCTGGGCCCCGCCCGCAGCGTGCTCGCCGTCGCGACCCTCCCCGAGGACCTCTTCTCCGCCACGGCGACCGCCCAGGCTGGTCAGGGTGCGTCGGCCGACCAGTCCCCGTCGGCCGATGACGACGACGCCCCTCGCCGCCAGGTCCTCCACTTCCGGCACCTGGAGATGCCGCCCGGGCGGCTGAGCGCGTGGAGCGCGGACCGGCAGGGACGCCGCGCGCTCGCGGCGATGACCGACTCGCTCGACGAACGCCTGGGCGTCGGCCGCCTCTACCTGCTCGACCTCACGGGGACGCATGCCCCGCTGCTGCTGCGCGACGCCACGAACGAGATCGAGTTCTGGCCCGGCGAGTTCAGCCCCGACGGGACGCGCGTGCTCATCTCGCGCGAGCGCACCTGGACACAGACCGCCTCCGCCCGCTCGCGCGCCGAGGTGCTCGACCTCGCCACCGGCGAGAGCCGCGGGATCTGGCCCGAGCTGGACCGGGACCCCCACCTCACCTGGGTCGACGGGGATACCCTCGTGGGCGCGGGCGATGACGAGGGACGCGGATCCGTGTGGGTCGGCGGCTCCGGCGAGGCCGCCCCTCGCCGACTCGCCGGCGGACCGGACCAGGAGGTCTCCTTCGCGCAGCTCGCCGTCGCGGGCGGTGCGGCCGTCGCCTCGGCCTCCGGGATCGCCGTCGCCCCGCACCCCGTGCGCATCGACCTGGCGAGCGGCGAGATCACGGACCTGCCGAACCCCGCCGACGCCGTCGGGCAGCCCGGCACCCTCACCGAGGTCTCGGCCACCGCCCAGGACGGCACGGCGCTGCGCGCCTGGCTGCGTCTGCCCGCGGGCGAGGGCCCGCACCCGCTGGTCGTCTTCGCGCACGGCGGGCCCTGGGGATCCTGGAACGCCTGGACCTACCGCTGGAACCCCGGTCCCTTCGTCGACGCGGGCTATGCCGTGCTGCTGCCGGACCCGGCGATCTCCACTGGCTACGGACAGGAGATGATCGACCGCGGCCAGCACGAGCTCGGCGGCGCTCCGTTCACCGACATCATGGCGCTCGCGGACGCGACGATCGCCCGCGCGGACATCGACGCCGAGCGCACCGCCTTCGCGGGCGGCTCCTACGGCGGGTACATGGCGAACTGGGTGGCCGGGCACACCGGCGACCGCTTCCGCTGCGTGGTCACCCACGCCTCGCTGTGGGACACGGCATCGATGGGCCGCACCACCGACAACGCCGGCTGGGAGCGGCCGATGCGCGAGCAGAACCAGCGCTTCAACCCCAAGGACTCGGTCGCCCAGATCCAGGTGCCGATGCTCGTGATCCACGGCGACAAGGACTACCGCGTGCCGATCTCGCAGGGCCACGCGCTCTGGTACGACCTGCACGAGTTCTCCGCCACGCCGCGCGACGATCAGGGCCGCACCCGCCACCGGTTCCTCTACTTCCCCGACGAGGGTCACTGGATCACCGGTCGCGGCAATGCGCAGGTCTGGTACGAGACGTTCCTCGGGTTCCTCGACGAGCACGTCCGCGGCATCGCCTGGGACCGCCCCGCGACGCTGGGTTGAACGGCTCCGGCCGGGCCTCACGCCCCCGGAACAGAAAGCGCCCCGGCCCGTCCCCACGGGCCGGGGCCATCCCTTTCCCCGGTGCTGCGGGTCAGGCGGGAGCCTCTCCTCAGTGGCTCGCCGCTCCGTCAGCACCTGGGATATACATAACCGCTCCCAGCCTGGCAGGCGCTGAACGCGAGCTGTCGGTTCCCTATGCGAGCGGCCGGGCGGTGGCGGACGCGGCCTTTGTACACTCGTACGCATCCATGGCAGTGCGCATCGCAGCGCTGCCGCCGCGAAGAGGCGAGAACCCATGAGCACCCACCACGACCTGCTGGCCTCCTGCTGGACATGGGCGGGGGACGTCGGCCCCCGCGATGAGGATCAGCGCAGCCCCGTGCCTCTCCCGGAGCGGATCGAGGCCCTCGCCGCCTCGGGCTGGCGAGGCGCGGGGATCCAGCACGCCGATCTCGTGGAGCTGCGCGACACGATCGGTCTTCCCCGACTGCGCGCACAGCTTGAGGACGCCGGCATCGAGCGCATCGAGCTCGAGTTCCTCAGCGACTGGTGGGAACAGGGCGCGGCTCGCGCGGCCTCGGACCGTCAGCTCGACGACTTCCTCGAGGCCGCGGCGCAGCTCGGAGCCCCCGCCCTGAAGATCGGCGCATGCCACCTCGGCGCCGATCGCTCCGGGGTGCCGGACCCCGCGGCCTTCGCCGCGGATCTGCACCGGGTCGCCGAGCGCGCCGACGCCTTCGGCGTCACCCTGGCCCTCGAGGCGATGGCGGACACCAACCTGCCGACCTTCGGCGACGCGGTCGACCTCATCCGCGCCGTGGGCCATCCGCGTGCCGGGCTCGCCGTGGACATCTTCCAGCTCGCGAGATCCGGCGACGACGACTTCACGCTCCTGCCCGCGCTCCTGGAGGGCGTCCCGGTCGCCGTGGTCGAGCTCGGTGACGCGCCCGTGGGTGCCGGCGGCGTCGCTCCGCGCTGCCTCCCGGGCCGCGGGGATCTCGACATGGCGGCCTTCGTGGTGGCGATGACCGACGCGGGCTGGACGGGCTTCTGGGGCGTCGAGATCATCGCCGACGAGCTGCGGGCGCTGCCCGTCGCGCAGGGGCTCGCCGAGGTCCGTACGGGGGTCGACGTCGCTCTCGCGCGCGCCCAGCAGATCCTCGACGCGCGCCCCTGAGCCTCCGTCGCCCCTGCGGCGGCTCGGACCTCGTCGGCCGCCGCGAGGGTGATCAGCCCCGGGGCGGCGGCACGACCTCGAGAGCACCCGAATCGGCACGGCCGAGGAGTCGGGAGACCGGGCAGCGCGCGTGCGCGGCCTCCGCGAGATGGCGGGCCTCGTCCTCGCCCACGTCCTCGATGCTCACCAGGGCGCGCGGCGCGAAGCGGTAGCCGCCCGAGGGGTCGAAGTGCAGGCTGACCTCGACGTGCACATGGGTCGCGGCGTCGATCCCCTGCTCGCGCAGCACCGCCTTGAGGGTCTCGCCCAGGCACGTGCTCCACGCCATCGCGAGGAACTGCTCGGGATTCGAGCCGGTGGCATCGGCCGACGGACCGCCCGTGGGCAGCGTGGGTCCGTTCTCGACGCGGACCTCGCCCGCCGTGCCGCCGACGTTCTCCACGTGCGCGGTGTACAGAGCGCGGTTGTACTTCTCGGGGAGGGCGTCGGGGGCCGTGGCCGCGGATGCTCCCGCGGTGGTGGCCGCGGTCGGGGAGTGTCCGGATGCTTCCGCCATGGCCCCAGGGTAGACGCGGCCGAGGGAGTCGCGGCCGGGGAGGTCATGGCCGACGGGTGAGCGCCTTCCTACGCACCGGCGGTGCTGCCGGCGCCGTCCACGCGCTCGTCACCCCCGTGACATCGGGGGTTCGCCGAGCGTGCGGTCGACGCCGGGTGCTCGATAACCTGGTCGAAGACCGCTGATGGACGTGCGTCGCCTGCCCGCAGGGGCGCACTCGGAGAAGGGACGGGCCGATGAGTGCGCAGGAGACCTCGGCGGTCCGACCGGAAGGCGCGCCAGAAGATCGTGCGCCGCAGGACGCCCCGCCCTGCCTCCGGCGTCTGATCGACGAGATCCGCGAGGCGGTCGCGCCCGGCGGCGACGCCGCCGAGACGTCGCGGCGCGTGACCCGCACCCTGGAGCGGCACCTCGCCGTGCCGGACCTGCTGCCTGCGGAGGCCCGCGTCGCGGACCCCGAGCGCTACCGGCAGAACATCGTCCACGTCGAGCCCGACGGCAGCTTCTCGATCGTCGCGCTGGTATGGCTCCCTGGACAGCAGACTCCCGTGCACGACCACATCTCCTGGTGCGTGGTGGGCGTCTACGAGGGCGAGGAGGCCGAGATCCGGTACCGGGTCGAGGACGCCGCTGGGGACGAAGTGCGCCTCGCCGACGGCCAGATGCCGGCCCCGGAGGGCGGCCTGCGGCTCGTGCGCACTGCGGAGGTGACCAACCCCAATGGCAGCGCCGACGGCTTCGCCCCGCCCGGGGACCTCCATCGGGTCTGGAACGCGGGGGAGGGCACCGCGATCTCCATCCATGTCTACGGCGCCGACATCCGGGAGCTCGGCTCGAGCATCCGGCGGACCTACGACCTGCCGGAGCGCTGAGGGGCGGGCTGCACGACACGGACGACGCCGACGTCGGTGCTTCTCAGTCGTAGAGAGCCTCCCGGACGACATGTGCGGAGCCGACGTCCATGGACTCTCCCACCTCCATACGATCCAGGCACCACCGCAGATGCCAATGCGGTTCACGATCGGCGTTCGCGAACCCGTTGTCCAGCAGGAAGGTCGCGGTGGCGCCCGTTCCCATGAGTTCGAGCTCCCTCTCCGGGGTGACGATCGAAAAGGCCCCCGCTCCGTCTGCCATCCTCCAGCACCTCCACGTTCCTGCGTCGACTGCGATCTCATCTCATCCGTGGCGTGGAATGCTCCGTCCCCGAGAGGACGGAGCGCCGCGCCGAATCGATCAGCCGGGGCGACCCAGCGCTCGCCCCGCCGCGGCGCGCACGCGGGGATGCCCGTCCTGTCGGAGCCGCTCGAGCGCCGCCTCGGCGCCGCAGCGCGAGGTCGCCCTGGCGGCGAGGACCTTCGCGGCCATCTCCCGCGCCCGCCAGTGCGTGTCGGCGGTCGCCGCGACCACGGCCGACTCCGCGGAAGCGGACCAGGCGTAGAGGAGGGCGCGCAGGGCCCAGGTGCGCACCCAGTACCCGCGGGGGCCGTCCGATCTGCCGGCGAGGACGGGGCCGGCGGAGTTCCCGCCGAGCACCTCGATCAGCTCCACGTCGATCCCGCCGTCCCCGAGGATCGACAGGCATCGGCCGACGAAGGCCTCCTCGCCCTCGCGCGAGACCGCGGCGGCGATGCGCCGGCGGGGCGTGGACTCCTGTGCCATGGGGCTCATCGTGCCACCGGCGGATGCAGAACGCCCCTGATCCGCGACGTGGCGGATCAGGGGCGTTCCCTGTGGCGGAGGATGGGGGATTTGAACCCCCGAGGGCTTTCACCCAACACGCGTTCCAGGCGTGCGCACTAGGCCGCTATGCGAATCCTCCATTGCTCGTAGAGCAGGAGACACACTACCGGAGGACCCCGGGTGGTGCGAGCCGGCCCCGGCCCGGCCGGGTGCATGTCACACCCGGCCGGACCGACGGGACTGTGCCGCGGGGGCCTCCGGCGTCGGAGTCAGTCCTCCGGCTCCTCCGGATGACGCACGATGTTCACGACAGCGGCGACGAGACCGCCCCAGACGGTGACGATCGCGACGCACAGCATGACGATGGCCGATGCCGACATCAGTTCCCTCCTTCCTGCGCGGCGCGGTGGGTGTTGCCGGACCCCGTCGGCCCGTCGGACCTCGTCGGCCCGTCGGACCTCGTCGGTCCGTCGGAGCCCGCCGGGCCCGAGGGCCCGCTGCGGCCGGTCGCGATCGCACTCGCGGCGAGCTCCTGGGCCCCGTCCGCTCCGCCGGTGCCGCGGGCGGACCCGGCTCCGGAGACCTGCGGTGGGCGCAGCTCCTGTGGGGTGCCGGGCAGCGCGCCGTCATCGATCACGACGCGGGTGCCGGGCGCGGCGAGCACGCTGTCGGTGACCACGGGCGGGGCGATCGGGTCGCCATCGGAGTCCGGACGGTCCTTGTTGGAGTTCGCCGGCCAGGGCGCCAGCGAGAGCACAATCGCGATCACCACGAGGGCGACCGCCATGCCCCAGCCGAACACGTTCACGAACCAGCCCGGGTACTCCGAGTAGGGCTTGTCGGCCGTCAGCAGCTGCACTGCCGAGAGCACCATCGTCACGCCCAGGACCAGCGGCGCGATCACCTTCACGCAGGTCTCCCAGCCGATGCCGAGGCGGAAGGTGCCCTTGAAGTTCAGGTGGCCGCGCAGCGTGGGCAGGCCGCGCACGATGTAGCCGAGAGCGATCGTCGAGACCAGCGCGGCGCCGACGATCCCGTAGGAGTTCACGAAGTTGTCGAGCGTGTCCAGCAGCGCGAGGCCCATCGTGGTCGGGAACAGCAGCGTCGAGCCGATCGCCATCGGCAGCAGCACCACCAGCGTGCCGGGCACTCGCGAGAGCCCGAACTTGTCCTGCACCGCGGAGACGATCACCTCGATGATCGAGACCAGCGAGGTGAAGCCCGCGAGCACCAGCGACCCGAAGAACAGCACGCCGATCAGGGCGCCGCCGGGAGCCTGGGAGATGATCGTCGGGAAGGCGATGAACGCGAGCCCGATGCCGTCGGTGACGACGTCCTGGACCTGCACTCCCTGCGCCTGCGCCATGAAGCCCAGCGCCGAGAACACGCCGATGCCGGCGAGGATCTCGAAGCTCGAGTTCGCGAAGCCCACCACGAGACCCGATCCGGTGAGGTCAGTTTTCTTCTTGAGGTACGAGGAGTAGGTGAGCATGATGCCGAACGCCACGGACAGCGAGAAGAAGATCTGCCCGTAGGCGGCGATCCACACGGCCGGATCCGCGAGCGCCGCCCAGTTCGGCTGGAACAGCGCGTTCAGGCCCGTCATCGCGCCCGGCAGGAACAGGGCGCGCACCACGAGGATCACGAACATGACCACGAGCAGCGGGATGAAGATCATCGAGGTCTTCGCGATCCCGCTCTCCACGCCAAGGGCGAGGGTGATGATCACGGCGACCCACACCAGCAGGATCGTCACCAGCACCGGACCCACGTAGTCGAAGGAGATGCCCGCGTCGGCCCCCATGAGCGAATGGGTGAACTGGCCGAAGAAGTAGCCCTCCGCGTCATCGCCCCATTTCTGGCCGACCGAGAACACCATGTAGTTCAGGGACCAGGCGATGATCAGCGCGTAGTAGGCGCCGATGATCACGCAGATCAGCACCTGCCACCAGCCGATGAACTCGGTCCAGCGCTTGAGGCGGCGCCACGCCAGCGGCGCCGAGCCGCGCCAGCGGTGGCCGATCGCGTAGTCGACGAACAGCAGCGGGATGCCGGCGGTGAGCAGGGCGATCAGGTAGGGGATCATGAACGCCCCGCCGCCGCCCTCGTAGGCGGCGGCCGGGAAGCGCCAGATGTTGCCGAGGCCGACGGCGCTGCCGATCGCCGCGAAGATGAAGGCCGAGCGGCCGCTGAACGCGCCGCGGTTCGCGCGCTCGCGCTGCGGCGCGTCGCCGCCCGCGGCGCTGGCTGGGGAGGAGGACATGGGATGCCTTCCGCATGGAGGAGTAGAGGACGACGGTGCGCGGGGCTGGTGCGCCCCGGGGCGCGCGACGGGCTCCGGGCCCGGGCGGGCAGGAGCAGATCCGCGGCGCACGCTGAGCGTGCACCTTAAGGGATATGCGGCGTTCCGGGCACGCGAGGACCACTGGTCGGGCCGAGGAGGGCGGGGCCGGCCCGACCGGACCGTGGGGCGCGAGCGGAGCGCCGCGGGACGGAGAGGTTCCATTAGGGTCTGACCATGACCGATGCCGACCTGCAGTCCCACGGCCACAGCGACGCGACCGGCGCGCCCGTCCCCGACGCCCCGGGCCTGCCCACCGAGAGTCCGGTCCCCGCGTCGGCCGCCTACCTCGAGGAGCTCGACGCGGCGCGCGAGCAGGCGATGCGCACCACGTCCCACCCCGGCTCCGCGTTCGCGGGCGCGGGGGAGGAGCTGCACGCCCGCCTCGAGGAGGCCGTCGCGGCCGACGCCGACGCCATGGTCGACCTGCTCGTGGACCTCGCCGCGCACCCCGAGACCGCCTTCGAGGAGCACCGCTCGGCCGCCGTGATCGCCGCCGTGCTCGAGGACCATGCGCTGGCCCCCGAGGTCGGCGTGCACGGTCTGAAGACCGCGATCCGTGCGGAGATCAGCGGCGCCTCCACCCCGGAGTCGCCCACGATCGCGATCTGCGCCGAGTACGACGCCCTGCCGGGAGTGGGACACGGCTGCGGCCACAACGTGATCGCCGCGATGGGCGTGGGCGCCTTCCTCGCCCTCGCACGGCTCGCGGCCACGGACCCCGCGGCCGTCCCCGGCCGGGTCGTGCTGCTGGGCACCCCCGCCGAGGAGGGCCACACGGGCAAGGAGTACATGGCCCGCGAGGGCGCCTTCGACGGCCTCGACGCCGCCGTCATGGCCCACCCGTACCCCGGCTACGACCTCGCTGACCAGGCATGGCTGGGCCGGCGCACCCTCACCGTCGTCTTCCACGGCCACACGGCCCACGCCTCCGCGCAGCCGTTCATGGGGCGCAACGCCCTGGACGCCGCGAACCTCATGTACCAGGGGATCGGGCTGATGCGTCAGCAGACCCCGCCGTCGGACCGGATCCACGCGGTGATCCGCGAGGGCGGGGAGCGGGCCAGCGTCATCCCCGACACCGCCCGCCTGGACCTCTACGTGCGCTCCCTGGCGCCCTCCACGCTGCGGGACATCTCGCGCCGCGTGGAGGACGCGGCCCGCGGCGCCGCGCTGATGACCGGCTGCGGCGTCGAGATCCGCTGGGACGAGCACCCGCCCTCGCTCCCGGTGCGCACGAACGAGGCGCTCACCGGGCGCTGGGTCGAGGCGCAGCGCCGGCGCGGGCGGGACCCGCTGCCGCGCGGCGTGGTCTCCGAGACCCTCGCCGCCTCCACCGACTTCGGCAACGTGAGCTTCCGGGTGCCCGGCATGCACCCGGTCATCCACGTCGCCGGCGCCGACACCGCCCTGCACACGTGCGAGTTCGCCGAGGCTGCCACCGGGGACCTCGCCCGCGCCTCCGCGGCCGACGGCGCCTTCGGCCTCGCCGCGACCGTGCTCGACATGCTCCACGACGCCGAGCTCGCCGCCGCCGTGCGTGAGGAGTTCGAGGCCGCCGGCGGTGCGATCGACGTGCCCCACTACTTCGACTGACCGCGTACCCGGTCGAACGGCCCCCGTCGATCGACCGACCCCGCCGGAAGCCACCGTCGGCCGACGCCCGTCGACCGACCCGTCCCGCCCCGAGGAGAGACGATGAGCAGCCCTTCCCCGCGCCCCGTCGGCCCTGC
The DNA here is from genome assembly GCF_042794925.1 of Brachybacterium sp. NPDC056505. NCBI lineage: Bacteria > Bacillati > Actinomycetota > Actinomycetes > Micrococcales > Dermabacteraceae > Brachybacterium > Brachybacterium sp. NPDC056505. Next base: position 84,522 of record NZ_JBHTSV010000007.1, on the reverse strand, counting down.
CCCCGATGGGCCCGCCCCCGACGACTCCGCCGCGCGCCTGACCCGCACCGATCGTCTGCTGAACGTCGTCGAGCGGCTGGGCAACAGGCTGCCCGAGCCGTTCATGCTGTTCCTGATCCTCTTCGCGATCACCGGGATCGTCTCCACCGCGATGGCGCTGGCCGGGGTGAAGGTGAGCGTGCCCGGCTCCGACGAGGTCACCGTCATCAAGGGCCTGTTCACCGGGGAGGGGATGGCCTGGCTGACCACGAGCCTGGGCGAGAACTATCTGGGGTTCCCGCCGCTGGTCACCGTGATGCCGATCCTGCTGGGCATCGGCATCGCCCAGCACTCCGGGCTGCTCGCCGCCGGGATCCGCGCGATGTTCGGCTCCTCCCCGGCGTGGCTCCTGCCCTACGTGGTGGGCATCGTGGGCGTGGTCGCCTCGATCATGTCCGACTCGGCCTTCGTGGTGGTGCCGCCACTGGCCGCGCTCGTGTTCAAGGCCGCCGGCCGGCACCCCGTCGCGGGACTCCTGGGCGGTTTCGCGGCGGCCGGCGCCGGCTACTCCACGAACCTCGTGCCCACGAGCCTGGACGCCCTGTTCGCGGGCATCACGAACTCCGTGATCGAGACCGTCTCCGGGCTCGGCGCGACCACGGTGAACCCGGTGTCGAACTGGTGGTTCAACATCGCCTCCTCGATCGTGCTGGCCCTGATCGCCGGTTTCATCATCGACCGCGTCATCGAGCCGCGCCTGGTGCGCCAGGACATCCCGCGCGACGAGACCATCGAGGAGGACGCCGACGGACAGGCCCCGGAGACCTCGGGCGAGTCCTCCGAGCAGATGCGCGCCGCGCTCTCACGGCCGGAGAAGCGGGGCCTGCTGCTCACGGTCCTCGCCGGCCTCGTGCTCACCGCGATCGTGCTGCTCGCCGCGCTCGTGCCCGGCTCCCCGTGGCGCAACGAGGACGGCGGCTTCCTGCCGTCATCCCCGCTGCTGGACTCGATCGTGTTCCTGGTGTTCCTCTACTTCGTGGTCCTGGGCAGCGTGTACGGGATGGCGACCGGCACCCTGCGCTCCACGCGCGACGCCGTGCGGATGATGACCGAGGCGCTCAAGGAGATGCTCCCGTTCATCGTCCTCGCCTTCATCCTGGGCAACTTCATCGCCCTGTTCAACTGGTCCGGCATCGGCTCCTGGATCGCTGTGACCGGCGCCGAGGGCCTCGAGCACATCGGACTCACCGGCTTCGGCGCCGTCGTCGGCTTCATTCTGCTCGCGAGCGTGCTGAATCTGTTCATCATCTCCGGCTCGGGCATGTGGACGATCATGGCCGCCGTGTTCGTGCCGATGTTCGCCCTGCTCGGCTACGAGCCCGCGTTCACGCAGGCCGCCTTCCGGGTGGGCGACTCCGCGACCCAGGTGATCACCCCCATGAACCCGTACATGGTCGTGCTGCTGGGCATGCTGAGGAAGTACGAGCCGTCCGCGGGACTGGGCAGCCTGTTCGCCCGCATGCTCCCGTTCGTGGTCCCCTTCTGGATCGCCTGGACGCTGATCCTCGCCCTGTTCTTCGCCTTCGACCTGCCGCTGGGCCCGGGCAACGGTATCCACCTGGGACAGTGAGCCGATGAGCGCGAGGGAGCCGATCGACGAGGGGTCGACGGGAGCCGGACCGATGGGGGGACGAGCCGGAGGAGGACGGGCGCGCGCCGCGGCCCGCGCTCGTGCCGCCCGTCCTGCTGGGCCTCGCAGTGCTGCTGGTCCTGCAGATGATCGGCCTCGCGCTCGCCGCTCTGCTGCACCTGCCGATCCCCGGAGTGGTGCTCGGACTCGTGCTGCTGGTGATCCTGGGGCTCGTGCCGCGCACCCGCGGGATCCTGCGCGTCGCCGAGCCCGCGGGCACCCCGCTGCTCGCGCACCTGCAGCTCCTGTTCGTCCCGCCGGGCGTCGGCGTGATCGTCGAGATGGGAGCGCTCGCCCGCAACGCCCTGCCGATCGCCCTCGCCGTCGGCGGGTCCTTCCTGCTCGCCCTGCTCGTCGTCGGCCGCGTGCTGCAGGCGCTGCTGCACCGGCAGGACCGTCGGCGCGGCGACGACGGGCATCAGCGGCTCGAGGGGAGCGGCGCATGAGCGACGCCGTCCGGACCGTCGTCCACCTGCCCATCTTCGGTCTCGTGCTCACCCTCGCCGTCTACCTCGGCGCCCTCTGGCTGCACCGTCGGACGGGCCGGCCCGCGCTGCTCACGCCGGTCTTCGTCACCGTGGTGGTGGTCGCCGCGGTGCTCGAGCTCGTCGGCCTGCCGTACGCGGAGTACCTCGAGCAGGTCACGGTGCTCACGCTGCTGTTGGGGCCCGCGACCGTGGCGCTCGCCCTGCCGCTGCTGGCGAACGGGCGGGCCCTGGCCCGCTCGGCCGGCTCCGTGCTGCTCGCGCTGATCACGGGCGCCGTGGTGAGCCTCGGGGTCACCGTGGGAGTGCTCCGCGCCTTCGGCACCGACCCGCAGATCCTGCGCTCCGTGCTGCCGCGCTCGGTGACCAGTCCCGTCGCCCTCACCCTCGCCGAGTCGCTGCAGGCCTCCGCCCCGCTGGCCGTGGTGCTCACGATCCTCTCCGGGATCCTCGGCGCCGTGTTCGCGCCGGTGCTGCTGAGCCTCGCCCGCGTGCAGGATCCGCGGGCGCGCGGCTTCGCCATCGGGCTCACGTCCCACGGGATCGGCACCTCCCGTGCGCTCGACGAGTCCCCTGTCACCGGCGGCTGGTCGAGCGCCGCCATGGTGCTGAACGCCTTGGCGATGACGCTCGTCCTGCCCCTGCTCGCGCCGTTCGTGTCCGGGTGAACGGTCGCACGCCGATCCCTGGCGCATACCTATGGTTGCCGATGGGTAATATCCAGAGGCCCAGACCGCCGGACGAGGACGTGACATGAGGATCTCCGAGCTTGCCGACACCACCGGCGTGCCCGTGGCGACCATCAAGTTCTACCTGCGGGAGAAGCTGCTGCCTCCCGGCCGGCTCACCTCCCGCACGAGCGCCGTCTACGACGAGGGCCACGTCGACCGCGTGCGCCTGATCCGCGCGCTCACCGACGCCGGCGGACTGAACATCGCGGCCGTGCGCCGCATCGTCGACGCCCTCGACTCCCCGCACCAGGAGCAGATCGACATGCTCGGCATCGCCCAGCGCACCCTCGCGGGCGAGACCGCGGAGGACGCCGAGACGGCGACCGTCGACGAGGACGCCGCCCGCTTCGCGCCCGGGAGGATCTCGCCCCGCGTGCGGGCGCTGGCCGAGCGCCGCGGCTGGACCGTCCTGGAGCGCTCCGACCCCCTCATGACCCGCCTCGAGCAGGCCTGGGCCGCCTGCGACCAGGCGCGCGTGCCGACGGGCGACGACCACATCGACGCCTACGCGGAGGCCATGTCCCTCGTGGCCGGAGCCGATATCGCCCACATGCCCCGCAGCACCGCCGAGGCCATGCGCATGGTCGTGGTGGGCACCGTCATGAGCCGCGGCCTGCTGGACGTGCTGCGCATGATCGAGCAGCGCGAGTCCGCGATCGCGCACGCGAAGGGACGCGGGCCGGAGTAGGACCAGGGACCCTCGGCCCGGCCGGAGGGTCCCGCGCGGTCGGCGGGGCCGACGGGGTCGACGGGGCCCGCGGGGCTCAGAGCTCCAGGCGCTCCCGCACCTGCGCGTCCTCCGGGAGCATCCGGGAACGGGTGAGGAATCGCTTGCCGTCGGGCGTCTCGAGGCTGAAGCCGCCGCCGCGCCCGTCGACGAGGTCGATCGTGAGGTGGGTGTGGCGCCAGTAGGCGAACTGCTCGCGGCTCATCCAGAAGTCGAGCGGGCTCCTGGTGCCATCGGGCAGGGGCACCTCCACGTGCCCCATGCGCACGTCCGCATCGCCGGTGAGGAAGTCGCCGGCCGGGTAGCACATGGGGGAGGAGCCGTCGCAGCAGCCTCCGGACTGGTGGAACATGAGGGGCCCGTTGCGGTCGATGAGCCGCTGGATCTGCTTGAGCGCAGCCTGGGTGAAGGCCACCCGGGAGAAGTCCTCGCCCTCGATCGTGGGCTCGGCCTCGAGCACGTCGTCGGCCGAGGTGGGCTCGGGCAGCGGGGGAGCGGGCGGCTGACCCGGCTGGGGTGCGGGCGTGGCCTCCGCGGCCGACGAGCTGCCGGGTGCGGGGGTCGGGTTCTCGGCGGAGGAATCCGTCATGATGCGCTCCTTCCGATGGGCGGCCTCCTGGGGAGACCGGTGCGCGGGATCTCGATGATCCCGCGCGGTGGGTGCCGGCGTGGACAGCAGCGCCGGTGGTCGCGGTGCGTGGCAGCCGGCGACCGGCAACCGGTGACCGGCGAGGCGACCGGCGACCGGCCGACAAGCGGCCGCGCCACGATCCCGCGAGAGGTGAGTTGACGTCCTCACAAGGGTGCTTTGACGACGACAACTCACCTCTCGCGAGCGATGGGGCCCCGGTCCGGGCCGGGATCCGGAGCCCGGGCCCGGGCCCGGGGGCGACGGGATCAGAAGAAGCCGAGCTCGTCGTCGGAGTAGGAGACCAGGAGGTTCTTGGTCTGCTGGTAGTGGTCGAGCATCATCAGGTGGTTCTCGCGGCCGATGCCGGAGGACTTGTACCCGCCGAATGCGCTGTGAGCAGGGTAGTTGTGGTAGTTGTTCACCCACACGCGGCCGGCCTGGATGGCGCGGCCGGCCCGGTAGACGGTGTTCTGGCTGCGCGTCCAGACGCCCGCGCCGAGCCCGTAGAGGGTGTCGTTGGCGATCGAGATCGCGTCGTCGTAGTCCGTGAACGAGGTCAGGGCCAGCACGGGGCCGAAGATCTCCTCCTGGAAGATGCGCATCGAGTTGTCGCCCTCGAAGATCGTCGGCGTCACGTAGTAGCCGCCGGACAGGTCCCCGCCGAGATCGGCGCGCTCGCCGCCGGTGAGGATCTTCGCGCCCTCCTGCGTGCCGATGTCGATGTAGGACAGGATCTTCTCGAGCTGGTCGTTGCTGGCCTGCGCGCCGATCTGGGTGTCCGTGTCCAGGGGGTTCCCCTGCTTCGTCGCCTTCACGCGCTCGAGACCGTCGGCCACGAACGAGTCGTAGATGCCCTTCTGCACGAGAGCGCGCGATGGGCACGTGCAGACCTCGCCCTGGTTCAGGGAGAACATCGCGAAGCCTTCGAGGGCCTTCGAGTAGTACGCGTCCTTCTCGCTCGCGACATCGTCGAAGAACAGGTTCGGGCTCTTGCCGCCCAGCTCGAGGGTCACGGGGATGAGGTTCTGCGAGGCGTACTGCATGATCAGGCGCCCGGTCGTGGTCTCGCCCGTGAAGGCGATCTTCGCGATCCGGCGGTTGGAGGCGAGCGGCTTGCCCGCCTCGGCGCCGAAGCCGTTGATGATGTTCAGGACGCCCTCGGGCAGCAGGTCCCCGATGAGGTCGATGAGGACCAGGATCGAGGCCGGGGTCTGCTCGGCGGGCTTGAGGACGATGCAGTTGCCGGCCGCGAGGGCCGGGGCGATCTTCCACGTCGCCATGAGCAGCGGGAAGTTCCAGGGGATGATCTGGCCGACCACGCCGAGGGGCTCGTGGAAGTGGTACGCGACGGTGTCGTCGTCGATCTGGGAGAGCGTGCCCTCCTGGGCGCGGATCGCGCCCGCGAAGTAGCGGAAGTGATCCACCGCGAGCGGCAGGTCCGCGTTCAGGCACTCTCGGATGGGCTTGCCGTTGTCCCAGGTCTCGGCGACCGCGAGGGTCTCGAGGTTCTCCTCGATGCGGTCGGCGATCCTGTTGAGCACGACGGCGCGCTCGGCGACCGACGTCTTCCCCCAGGCGGGGGCGGCCTTGTGCGCCGCGTCGAGCGCGAGCTCGACGTCCTCGGCGGTCGAGCGGGCGACCTCGCAGAACACCTCGCCCGTCACCGGGGTCGGGTTCTCGAAGTACTCGCCCTTGACCGGGGGCACCCATGTGCCGCCGATAAAGTTGTCGTAGCGGGAGGCGAAGGAGACCTTCGCCCCGTCGGTCCCGGGTCGTGCATAGACGGTCATGACTCTCCTCGTCGAGATCGGTTCCATCGGTGGTCGCGCCCGGGGAGCACATCGCTCCCTCGGGACGTGACGGGCATCACCATTCTACGGCTCCGGGGGCCCTGGTGGGGAGTCGGATTCTCGCGAGACGAGAGCGGCGGACGCGGCCGCCGGAGGGAGTCGCGTCACGCCGTGCGGCGGCGGGTGTGCACGCGCGGCGCGGGATCGCTAGACTCGTCCGCGACCCCTCGTGCGGTGTCACCTCACTGAACTCCCCCAGGGCTTGACGGCAGCAAGGGCAGGTGGGCTCTGGCAGGTGCGCGAGGGGTCCTCTCATGCCCGGACGCCTCGTCTTCCCGTCGTCCTCGCGCCGTCGGGCCCCACGCATGGTCCCGCCCGGCACAGGCGCCGCGCGGCCGCCGCGTAGCCTCGCCCCATGGAGATCCTGATCGTGGGCGGCGGAGTCTGCGGACTCGCACTCGCCCACGGCCTTGCTCCCGCGCACGACGTCACGGTCCTGGAGGCCTCGCCCGGTCCGCGCGGCGGCGGCTACATGATCGACTTCTTCGGGCCCGGCGTCGCAGCCGCGAGACGACTGGGCGTGCTCGGGGAGATGCGTGTGCGCTCGCGGGTCTTCGAGGGCGTGCGCTACGTCGACGCCGCGGACCGCGAGCACGGGCGCATCGAGGTGGCGCCCCTGATCGATGCCCTGGGCAGCGACTACTTCTCGATCCTGCGGCCGCAGGTCGAGCTCGCCCTGCTCGCCGCCCTCCCCGCCGCGGTCGACCTGCGCTACTGCGCCCGCGTCCGCGAGGTGCACCCGGGTGCGCGGCCGGGGGAGCGCCCGCGGGCCGTGCTCGAGAGCGGCGAGGAGCTGACCGCCGACCTCGTCGTCGGCTGCGACGGGGTGCGCTCGCGGGTGCGGGCGGCGATCTCGCCGGCGCACGCCGACGTGGTGCCGATGGGGTACCGCGCCTCCAGCTTCCTGTTCGAGGACCCGCAGATCGCCGCCGAGCTCGGCGACTGGGCGATGCTCACCGATTCCCTCGAGCGCACGGCGGGGCTCTACGCGTGCGACGACCGCAGCGCCGCGCTGCTGCTGATGGAGAGGGTCGACCCCGCCGCCACCGCCCGGCCGACCCCCGACCCCGAGGAGCTGCGGGCGCGATTCTCGGGGCTCCACCCCCTCGCCGACCGCGCCATCGAGCACGCCCCCGCGCAGTACTACGACGACCTCGTCGCCCAGTCCTCCGCCCCCGCGTGGAGCCGGGGCGGGGTGACGCTCGCCGGGGACGCCGCGCACGCCGTCTCCCTCCTCGCCGGGCAGGGCACCTCGCTCGCGATCGCCGGGGCGGAGGCGCTCGCCGTCTCCCTGCGCCACGCGGGCCCGCACCGGGACGCCGGGCTCGCGGAGTACGAACGGAGGATGCGGCCGGTGGCCGAACGCGCCCAGCGCAGCGGACGCCGCAGCGCGGGGACCTTCGTCTCCCGCAGCCCGGCCGAGCGCCTCGTGCACCGTGCAGGACGCCGACTGCTGAGCGTGGGGCCGCTGACCAGGCTGATCGCCCGACGTCTGGTCGTCTGAGGGGGCCGGGGGCGTCGCGCGCAGCGCCCTGCCGTCCGCCCGGCCGCCGAGGTCTCGATTTCGCAACATGACCCGAAATGGCCCGGAAGCGGGGAGTCGTGCGTCACACTCGTGCGTGCTGCACATCCCCTGCCCCCTCCTCAGGAGCCTCCTCGCATGAGTGATTTCATCTCCTGGCTGTCCGGAAACATCCAGGGCACGCCGTTCATCATCCTGTGCCTGGGTGCAGGCCTCTACTTCACCGCGAGGACGCTGCTCCTCCAGGTCGTCAACATCCCCGACATGCTCCGGCAGATCATCAGGGGCGAGAAGTCGGAGAGCGGCGTCTCCTCCTTCCAGTCGCTGATGATCTCGCTCGCCGGCCGCGTGGGCACCGGCAACATCGCGGGCGTCGCGACGGCCATCGCCTTCGGCGGGCCGGGCGCGGTGTTCTGGATGTGGGCGATGGCCTTCCTGGGGTCGGCGACCTCCTTCATCGAGTGCACGCTCGGCCAGATCTTCAAGGAGCGCGACCGCGACACCGGCGAGTACCGCGGCGGTCCCGCGTTCTACATCGAGAAGGCCTACAAGCACACCGGCGCCAAGGGCATCTCCCTGGTCTACGCGATCGTCTTCTCGCTCGTCACCGTGCTGGCCATGAGCTTCTTCCTCCCGGGCGTGCAGGCCAACGGCATCTCCGTCTCCGCCTTCGGCGCCTGGGGCCTCCCGCAGTGGATCTCGACCGTCGTCATCCTGGTGCTGCTGATGCTCATCGTGGTCGGCGGCGTCAAGCGCATCGCGACCTTCGCGGGCCTCGTGGTGCCCGTGATGGCGGTCATCTACATCCTCGCGGCGATCGTCGTGATGTTCGTGAATGCCGACCAGATCGTGCCCGTCTTCTCCGAGATCTTCTCCTCCGCCTTCGGCATGGACTCGGTCTATGGCGCGATCGTGGGCCTCGCCGTCCAGTGGGGCGTCAAGCGCGGCCTGTACTCGAACGAGGCCGGCCAGGGCACGGGCCCCCACGCCGCGGCCGCCGCGGAGGTCTCCCACCCCGCCAAGCAGGGCTTCGTGCAGGCCTTCGCCGTCTACGTCGACACCCTCTTCGTGTGCTCCGCGACCGCCTTCATGATCCTGTCCACCGGCATGTACCGCGTGTACTCCGATGCGGTCGAGGATCCCTCGCAGATCCTCACCCAGGGCCCCGGGGGCCTCGCCGACGACGTCCCCGTGGGGCCCGGCTTCGCGCAGGCGGGCTTCGACACCTTCCTGCCGGGCGTCGGCGCCTCGTTCATCGCGCTCTCGCTGTTCTTCTTCGCCTTCACCACGATCGTCGCCTACTACTACATGGCCGAGACGAACCTGACCTACCTCATGCGCTGGGTGCCCAGCCACCAGGCGCGCCGCGCGCTGGTGTGGGTGCTGCGCGTGCTCATGATCATCGCCGTGGCGATCGGCGGCCTGGCCACGACCACCGGCAACGCGTGGGCGCTCGGCGACATCGGCGTGGGCGCGATGGCCTGGCTGAACATCATCGCGATCCTCGTCCTGCAGGTGCCCGCGATGAAGGCGCTCAAGGACTACCGGCGCCAGAAGCGCGCGGGCCTGGACCCGCAGTTCGACCCGCGCCCGCTGGGCATCCGCAACGCCGAGTTCTGGGAGGAGAGGGCCGACGCCCGCGCCTCCGGCGGCGACGGCGGTCGTCCCAAGGTCGACGCGCTCGACTGACCCCGCTCCCGCTGCGGGAGGTGCGACGCCCTCCGATCTCGAACGGCCCTGCCTCTCCCGGGCGGGGCCGTTCGCATGCCGCCTCGCGCATGCCGCGCCGCAGGCGCCGGGGAGGGAAGGCGCGTACCGTGGCGCACCACCGCGAACATTCGCGACCGACGCCGGGAGGCACCGATGCGCATCGAGGCACGCACCCCGCTGGACCATGGCGTCGACGAGGTCCTCGCCTGGCACGAGCGGCCCGGCGCCCTGGTCCGGCTCACCCCGCCGGGCATGGCCAGGATCGAGGACCCGGACGCCGGTGGGCTCGAGGTCGGCCGACGGGTCGCCGTGCGGCTCGGCGCGCCGCTGCTGCCGGCGGGGCTCAGTCCCCGCTGGGAGCTGCGGCACGCCTCCCGCGAGGATCGCGGGAGCGGCGCGACGGCCGTCCACGCCTTCGTCGACGCCCAGGTCACCGGGCCCTTCCGAGCCTGGCGGCACCAGCACGAGATCGCCGGGACCGGGCCCGGGGCCTCGGAGATCCGTGACCGCATCGACCTCGAGATGCCGGGCGGGATCGGCGAGACCGGCGGGATCGGCGCCGACGAGGCAGGCGGCATCGGCGGTCTCCCGGCGCGCGAGGCCCGTCGGACGATCGAGCGCATGCTCTCCTTCCGCGGCGAGCAGCTGCGCGACGACCTCGCCTTCCACGCCCGCCGCGCCGGGTCCCCGCGGCTGGTGGTCGCGATCGCCGGGGCCTCCGGGCTGATCGGCACCCAGCTCGTCGCGCTGCTGCGCACCGGCGGCCACCGGGTGATCCGCATGGTCCGCGGGCGCGCCGAGGGGCCCGACGAGATCTCCTGGGACCCCGAGCGCGGCGAGCTCGACCCGGCCGATCTCGAGGGCGTCGACGCCGTCGTGAACCTCGCCGGGCGGCCCATCTCCACGCGCTTCACCGCGCGCGCCGAGCGCGAGATCCTCACGTCGCGCGTGCACGGCGGCGACCTCATCGCCCGCACGCTCGCGCGCATGCGGGGCGGGTCGGGCGCGCCGGACGGCCCCGGGATCCTCGTGCAGGCCAGCGCGATCGGCGCCTACGGCGCCCAGCGGCCGGGCGAGCTGCTCACCGAGGACGACGCCTTCGGCGACGACGTCCTCGCCCGTGTCTGCGAAGAATGGGAGGCCAGTAGCGCCCCCGCCGTGCGGGCGGGCGTGCGCGTGGTGCACTTGCGCACGGGCATCGTGCTCTCCGACGGGGGAGGGGCCCTGCTCCCGCAGATCCCCATGTTCCTCGCCGGGATCGGCGGACGGCTCGCGGCGCCGGACGCCGTGCTCTCCTGGATCACCCTGGACGACATGACCCGCGCCTACGCCCACGCCCTGTGCACCGACGAGCTCGAGGGGCCCGTGAACGCGGTCGCCCCCGCGCCCGTCACCTCGCGGGAGTTCGCCCGCACGCTGGGACGCGTGCTGCACCGGCCCTCGCTCGTGCCGGTCCCCGGCTTCGGACCCGCCCTGCTGCTCGGGAGGGAGGGGGCGAAGGAGCTCGTGCGCGCCGACCAGGACGTCGACGCGTCGCGGCTGCTGGGAAGCGGATTCGACCCCGCCCACACGGAGCTCGAGCAGGCGCTGCGGCACGTGCTGCGTCGGCCGATGGTCTGAGGGACCGACCGCCGCCCGCCCCGATCCCATGCTTCCGCATGATCCCGGCGCCGGGCCGGCCCGGCACGATGGAGGGCATGCAGGACGAGGGGACGCAGGAGCGGGAGCAGGACGTCAGGGGGACGCGCCCCGAGGGGACGGACCTCGAGGGGTCTGACGGTGCGACCGGGATTGACGAGGGGTTCGGCGCGCACCGCGCCACGCGCTTCGGCGCCGACGTGCACTACGAGGGTCGGCGCGACGGCCACGACTACATCGCCCAGGTGCGCCACCGCTTCCTGGACACCGAGGCCATCGTCTTCCTCGACGGCGTGCGTCACGACCCTGAGAGCGAGAAGGCGCTCGCGAAGGCCGACCGCGCGGAGGACGTCACCACCGCGGACGGCCTCGCGCTGAAGCTCGAGGAGGGCTTCTTCCGCAGCACGATCACCGTGCGCAGGCCCACCACCAGCGGGAAGATGAAGGACCGGGAGAAGCTCGTCGTGCGCACCACGACGCTCGGCGGCGCCGGCGAGGTCGACGTGGTCCGGGCGGACGAGCTCGTCGGCGCGCCGCTGGTGCCCGCCGAGGGATCGCCCTCCGCCGCGCGCGAAGCCCGCAAGGCAGATCATCCCGTGCGGTTCGGCCTGATCGCCGCCGCCGCCCAGGCCGCGCGCTTCCTGGTGCCCCTGCTGGGTCTCGGCGCGCTGCTGTCCGGGCTGCTCGATCCGGTCAAGCGCTGGATCGGCCGACTCATCGAGCCCGTCGTCACCTGGATCGACGAGGCGACCCGCGGCATCCGCACCTGGATCGGCGAGGTCACCCGTCCCGTGCGGGAACTCGTCGACGCGATCCTCGAGCCGATCCGCCGATTCCTCGGCTGGCTCTGGAACCTGCTGTTCGGATGGATCCCGGAGATCCACCTGGGCATCGACGTGCCGGACTGGATCGTCGACTACCTGGTCCCCGTCCTCGTCGTCGTGGTCGTCTTCGTGGTCACGATCGGCACGATCCGCGACCGCAGGAACCGCCTCGAGAAGGCGCGGCGCGGGGAGGACCCGACGGGGTCGGAGTCGGAGGACGCCGCCGATGACGGCGACGGCGGGCACGACGATGACGAGGACGACGCCGACCGTGACGGCGGACGCGAAGGGCTCGACGACGAGACTCGCCGCTGAGGGCACCTCGTCGGGACGGCTGCTGGGCCTGACCGGGCGGTCCGGCGCCGCTCAGGCCGTCGCCTGGTGCACGTAGCACCAGCGCCAGGTCTCGCCGGGCTCGGCGGACTGCATGACCGGGTGGCTCGTGTCGTGGAAGTGCGCGGTCGCGTGCTGGCCGGGGGAGCTGTCGCAGCAGCCGACCTCCCCGCACTCCAGGCACTGGCGCAGGGCGACGGTGGTGGTGCCCTCCTCGCGGCAGCGCCGGCAGAAGGCGCGCTCCGGCTCGGGGGTGCCGACGGCGGGATAGCGCTGCAGGTCCTCGCACCAGCCGCCCTCGCCGCTGCCGGTCGCCACGATGTCCTCGCGGGCCTCGGCGCCGGAGTCCAGCAGGGACTCCTCGAAGTCGAGCATGCCGAGCACCTCGCGCACCACGTGCGAGGGCACCTTGCCCTTCGAGCGGATCTCGAGCACCCGGGCGCGTTCGGCCGCGAGCATCCGGCTGCGGATGCGGGTGAAGGCGTCGCTCGGGCTCTCCTGGCCCACCTGCGTGGACAGCCGCTCCCAGGCGGCGAAGGTGCGCTGGTCCTGCCGGTCGCGGATCATCTGGACGACCGCGGGATCGTCCTGCTCCTCGCAGGAGGCGAGCACGGTGCCGCCGGCGTCCGCCGCCTTCTGCAGCAGGGTCGCGCGGGCGAGGGCGTCGGCCGCCGGATCGTTCGGGACCACGCGCAGCACGCGGGTGAGCCACGGCAGCGTCAGGCCCTGCAGGTAGAGCGTGCCCAGCACGGCCACGAGCGCGATCAGCACGAGCACGTCGTGGTGCGGCACGGACGCGGGGATCACGAACACGGCGGCGATGGTGACGACGCCGCGCATGCCGGCCCAGCCCGTCACCACCACGTTGGGCCAGGGCGGCCTGCGGTCCGCGGGCACCCACAGCGTCATCACCAGGCGGCTCGCGCACATCCAGGCGAGACGGGTGAGGATCACGACCGCGAGGGTCGCCGCGCACACGCCCAGGACGAAGCCCCAGCTCAGGGAGTGGCTGACGCCCGCGATGATCTGCGAGAACTGCAGACCGATCAGCAGGAACACCGCGTGCTCGAGGAGGAAGGCGATCGAGGTCCAGGTGGCGTTTTCCGTGAGGCGCGAGGTCGAGGTCTGCACGAGCGGCGCCTTGTGGCCGATGAGCAGGCCGGCCACGACCACGGCGATCACGCCGGAGGCGTGCAGCTCCTCGCCCAGCAGGTACGCGGCGAAGGGGACGACGAAGGAGATGCCCGTGTCCACGGCCGGGTCGTGCACCCAGCGACGCACGGTGAGCACCGCGAACGCGACGGCGAGGCCCACGATCACGCCGCCTCCCGCGGCGATCAGGAAGTCCAGACCGATCGAGCCGACCGCGACGGTCCCGGCGATCGCCGCGACCGCGGCCCGCAGTGCCACCAGTGCGGTGGCGTCGTTGAGCAGGGACTCGCCCTCGAGGACGGTGACGATCTGCCGGGGGAGGCCGATGCGACGCGCCACCGCGCTCGCCGAGACCGCGTCGGGCGGGGCGACGACGGCGCCGACGGCGAGCGCGACCGGCCAGGGGACGTCGGGCATGAGCAGGTGCACGGTCGCGCCCACCGTCGCGGTCGTGACCACCACCAGGGCGATCGACAGCATGGCCACGGTGCGCAGATTCGCCCGGATGTCCACGAGGGAGGTCTTCAGCGCCGAGGAGTAGAGCAGCGGCGGCAGCAGACCCAGCAGCACGAGCTCGGGGGTGAGGCGGACCGCGGGCACGAAGGGGAGGTAGGAGGCGATCACGCCGATGACGATGAGGACCATCGGCGCGGGCAGCCGCAGGCGGTCCGCGATCGCGGAGCCCGCCAGGACGGTCACCACCAGCAGGACGATGAACAGGACGATGTGCACGGGCGCATTCTCCTCTTCGGCGGGCCCGCCGTGCTCAGAGCTCCTCGGCGTCCTCCGCGGCACGCTGCGGGAGGAAGCGCAGCAGCCCGATCGACAGCAGGATCAGCACCACGTTGATCGCGAGGGCGGCCTCGAGGCCGTGGGCGAAGCCCAGCACCGGGGAGGCGGCGCCGGAGGCGATCGCGAAGAAGAGGGAGCCGAGCGTCGAGACGCCCAGGGCGGTGGAGATCTGCTGCACCGAGGTGAGGGCGCCGGAGGCCGAGCCGGCCTCCGCATCGGAGACGCCGGTGATGATGATGGAGAACGTCGGCCCCATCGCGATGCCGATGCCGATCCCGGCGATCAGCATCATCGGGGTCAGCAGCCAGGCGTCGACCGCCGTGCCCTGGGCCGCGATGCCGAGCAGCGTGAGCAGCTGGCCGAGCGCCGCGATCACCATGCCGATCGCCATCGTGCGGCGCGTGCCGCCGAGCTTCGCCGCCGCGGCCATGCCCAGCATCATCCCGAGCGCCTCGGAGATGGTGACGATCGAGGTGAGCAGCGGGCTCATCCCGAGCCCCATCTGCAGGAACAGGGCCGTGATCATGCCGATCGCCCCCGTGCCGCCGAAGAAGACGAGCATGATCGCGAGGCCGGCGAGGAAGGTGCGGTTGCGGAACAGGCTGGGCTCGACCAGGGCGTCGCGGCCGGCGCGAGAGCGCCGACGCTGCTGGACGAGGAAGACGCCGAGCAGCGCGATGCCGCCCGCGAGCACGACGAGGGTCCAGGCCGGCCATCCGAGCTCGCGGCCCTCGACCAGCGGGTAGACGATCGCGGCCATTCCGGCCGCGCTGAACACGGCGCCCGTCCAGTCCAGGCTGAGGGAGCGGGTCGAGGACTCGCGCGGGAGCAGGCGGAGGCCCGCGACGATCGCGAGCACGCAGGGGATGACGTTGACCGCGAACAGGGAGCGCCAGCTGAGGCCGAAGGGATCGAGGTCCATGAGGACGCCCGCGAGGATCGGGCCGCCGATGCCGGCGACCATCATCATCGGACCGAACAGGCCGAAGGCCTTCGCCGCGTGCTCCCCGGGGAACAGGGTGCGGATCATGCCCATGCCCTGCGGGAGCATGAGCGCGCCGAGCAGACCCTGGAGCACGCGACCCAGGATGAGCACCCAGGCGACGGGGGCGCAGGCCGACAGCAGCGAGCCGAGCGTGAAGCCGATCATGCCGATCAGGAACAGGCGGCGCTTGCCGAACATGTCGCCGAGGCGCCCGCCGATCAGCAGGCCGGAGGCCATCGACAGGGTGTAGGCGGCGGCCGTCCACTGCAGCAGGGCGGGGCCGCCGTCGAGGTCGGCCAGCAGCGCCGGGCCGCCGATGGACGTGATCAGGGCGTCGAGCCCGTCGAGCATCTCCGCCACCAGGATCACGACGAGGGCGAGCCAGGACGAGCGGGGGATCGGCGGAGCGGAGGAGGGCGGTGCGGCGACCGCGGAGTCGGTGAGCGGTGAGGTGGTCATGAGGGCTCCTGGAAGGGGTGAGGGCGGCCGACGGAGAACGCTGTTCTTCCGTGGCCGAACGCTGTTCGGAAAAGACGAACAGTGTTCTACTCCTGAACGGTGTTCGGCGCAAGGGGTAGGGTCGATCCCATGGATCGCCGTCAGTTCCCGCTCCCGCCCAGGACACCCGGCCCGCCGCCGAGGCCGCCGCGTCCGCCCAGGTCGCGGCGCATGCTGGACGCCGAGCAGATCATCGATGTGACGCTGCGCATCATCGACGTGGACGGCACCGACGCGGTGACGATGCGGCGTCTCGCCTCCGACCTGGGCGTGACGGCCTCGAGCCTCTACCAGCACGTGCGCAGCAGGGAGGACCTGCTGGCCCTCGCCCACGGCCGGGTCAGCGAGGAGGTGGGCCCCGTGCCCGACACGGGCGATCTCCGCGCGGATCTCCACGAGCACTACCGGCGCATGCACCGGGTGCTCGCCGCGCACGGGGACATCGCGCGCCTGGACTTCGCGGCGGTGCCCTCGGGGATCGGCGACTTCGAGGACCTCGAGGTGCTGCTGGGGCGGCTGCTCGACGCGGGGATCGGGTCCCGCCGGGCGATGTGGGCGGTGGATCGCCTGCTGCTCTACACGGCGGCCGACGTCTACGAGAACTGGCTCTTCCGTACCCGCACGGCGCCGGAGATGGCGGCCTGGACCACGCGCGTGCGCGCTCACCTGGAGAGCGGCGGCGAGAACCCGTTCCCGCGCGTCACCTCCCTGATGGGGACGATGGCGGAGGGTGACGTCGAGGAGCGCTACCTGCTGGGCCTGGACCTCCTGCTGGACGGTCTGCTGCCGTAGGGGAGGGGCCGACGGCCGGGCCCCACGCGTCCTCCCCATGGCGCCGTCGCCCACAGCGGTCCCGTCGGTCCCACCGCCCCGTTAGCCTTGTCGGGTGGTCACCGCTCTGTACCGTCGCTACCGCCCTGAGTCCTTCGCCGAGGTCATCGGCCAGGACCACGTCACCGTGCCGCTCATGCGCGCCCTGCGCAACGGCCGGGTGGGCCATGCCTACCTGTTCTCGGGGCCGCGCGGCTGCGGCAAGACGACATCGGCCCGCATCCTCGCGCGCTGCCTGAACTGCGAGCAGGGGCCGACGGACACCCCGTGCGGCGAGTGCGACTCGTGCCGCGATCTCGCGCGCAACGGCCCCGGCAGCCTCGACGTGGTCGAGATCGACGCCGCGAGCCACGGCGGCGTGGACGATGCCCGCGAGCTGCGCGAGCGGGCGACCTTCGCGCCCGCGCGCGACCGGTTCAAGGTGTTCATCATCGACGAGGCGCACATGGTCACCTCGGCGGGGTTCAACGCGCTGCTGAAGCTCGTCGAGGAGCCTCCCGAGCACGTGAAGTTCGTGTTCGCGACCACCGAGCCGGACAAGGTCATCGGCACCATCCGCTCGCGCACCCACCACTACCCGTTCCGGCTGATCCCGCCGCAGGTCCTCACGCCGTACCTCGAGCAGGTCTGCGCTGCCGAGGGGGTGCAGGTCGGCGAGGGCGTGCTACCGCTCGTGGTGCGCGCGGGAGGCGGCTCCGCGCGCGACACCCTGTCCGTGCTCGACCAGCTCATGGCCGGCGCCGGCGAGGACGGCGTGGACTACGAGACGGCGATCAGCCTGCTCGGCTTCACCGACACCTCCCTGCTGGACGAGGCGATCACCGCGATCGGCCAGCGCGACGCCGGAACCCTCTACCGGGCCATCGAGCGGGTCCTGGAGACCGGCCACGAGCCCCGCCGTTTCGTCGAGGACCTCCTGGAGCGTCTGCGAGACCTCATCGTGCTCGCGGCGGTCCCGGAGCGCGGCCACGAGCTGCTTCCCGAGGTGCCCGATGCCGAGCTCGAGCGCATGCGCGAGCAGGTCGGCTGGTTCCCCGTCGCCGACCTGTCCCTGAGCGGCGACCTCGTGAACCAGGCGCTCAGCACCATGTCCGGGGCGACCAGTCCGCGCCTGCACCTCGAGCTGCTCGCGGCGCGGCTGCTGCTGCGCGGCCAGCAGGTCGCCGCGGCTCCCGTCGCCGGTGCCGCCCCCGGCGGTGCGCCGGGCGGAGCCGGAGCTTCCGGAGCCGGAGCCGCGGGTGCGGGCGCTGGTGGTGCAGGAGCTCCCGGTGGAGCGCCCGCAGGTCGCAGCGGGGCCGCCGCCGCGCGCGCCGCGCTCCCGAACGCGGGCGGGAACGCGCAGGCCGGTGAGGGGCAGAGCCGCAGCGCACAGGGCGGCGGGGCGCAGCCAGGATCCGGCCGCGACGAGGCCCGCAGGGTCGCCCAGCAGCACTCCGCCTCCGGGCAGAGCCGCAGCGCGAGCGCGGCGTCGGCGGCTCCTGCGCCCGCCCCCGCTCCTGCTGCTGGGCCCGAGGCCTCGCGCCCGTCGGCGGAGGAGTCGGCGCCCGCACTATCCGCGCAGACTGCCCCCTCGGCCGCGCTGAACGAGTCGGCGCCGGAGGAGCCGCAGAGCGCGCCCAGCGCGTCCGCCGGCGCCCCCGTCGAGCAGCCTGCGCCCGCGGCCGACGACGACTGGGGCCCGGTCGCGGCGATCCCCGGGAGCGGGACGGCGGGCGGTCGGCCCGCCGAGGCGTCCGGGTCCGACGCTCCGACGCCCGTGGCCGCGCCCGCGCAGCCCTCCGCTCCTGCCCAGGGCGCTGACGAGCCCAGTTCCAGTGGATCCAGCTCCGACGGGCCCAGCTCCGGCGGACCCAGGTCTGAGGGGCAGCCCGCCCAGGCGGCGCAGCCCGCATCCGGTGGAGGCGCGCAGGAGGTCCGCGAGCACTGGTCGGCGATCCTCGAGGCGCTGCAGCAGATCCGCCGTCCCTCATGGGCGCTCGTCTCCCAGCACGCGCACGTCGCCGACTACAGCGGCGGCAGGCTGACGATCTCCTTCCGCTCCGGCGGGCTGCTCAGCGCCTTCGGGCGCGGCACCGGTGCGGAGAACCTCGCGCAGGCCGTGCGGAAGATCATGCACCAGGACGTCACCGTGGAGGCGGTGCTCGACGAGAACCCCTCGGACGACGGCCCCGCCGGCGGATCGGGTGGTGCCAGCGGGCCGGGAGGCTCCGGCGGCCCCGACGGAGGAGCATCGGGAGCGTCCGACGCCCCGGCTCCCCGGGGCGCGCAGAGCGAGGGGCAGAACGCTCCTCGCGGTGCAGCGGCCCCTGGCCAGCAGGAACCGCGGCCGCAGGCATCCTCCGCGCGCCCCCAGTCCACTTCCCAGTCCTCGTCCCAGCCCTCGCCGCAGGCCCCGGCGCGGAACCTCTCCGCCGCCGAAGCCGGCGGCAGGGCGCCCCGCGGCGGATCCGCCCCGTGGGGAGACGCGGTGCCGCAGGACGACTTCCCGCCGGAGCCCGACGACGACCCCTACCCACCCGAGCCCGAGGACTTCTACCCGCCGGACCCGCGGGACTCCTTCGCCCCCGGTCCGGCCGATCGGCCCGTGGCGCGGCCCGCCTCCGCTCGCGGGGCCACGGCACCGGAGGCCACAGCGCCCGAGACCGCAGAGCCCGGGACCACAGGGACGTCGCCTGTCCCATCGGAAGGTTCCCCAGGTCAGCGGAGTGCCGACGCGCAGGACGCGCCGGCGCAGGACGCGACCGCACCCGGCGCCGGGGAGGACAGCCCCCTCGCGTCGACCGGCGAGATGCTCGAGGTCCGCGACGAGGGCCGTGACGCGCTCACCGGCGACGTCCCGCGCACCCACGGGCAGGCCGCGCTGAAGAAGGCGATCGAGTCCGGGCGTCCCGTCCGTTCCCTCCCTCCCATCGGCGGACAGGACGACAGCACGAGCGGTGGCAGCGACGGCGACACCGGCGCCGATGGAGACGGCGCGCAGAGCCCGGCGGCCGACGAGGCCTCCGCCCCCGTTCCCGCCCCCGTCCCCGCGCCGTCGCCGTCGGCCGAGTCCCCGGAGGGTCGCGCATCGGCACCGTCTGCACCCTCTGCATCGCCGGAAGCGGACTGGTCGTCGGCCCTGTCCTCCGTTGCCCCTCCCGCCGGATCCGCGACCTCCGCGACGTCCGCCACCTCCGCGGCCCAGGCTCCCTCGGCGACCTCCGCCCCGTCGGCTTCCGCCCCCTCGGCCTCGGCGTCCTCGGCCGCGCCCGCCCCGGCGACCCGCTCGACGGGCGCCGCGCTCGCGCGCGAGGCCGTGCTCGCCTCCCGCAGCCAGCCGGTGCAGCGGCGCGGCTCCGCCGCCGAGGCGCCGCCCGAGCCCGACCCGCAGGACGAGGACCCCACGGGCGGTGCCACCTGGTACGACGAGGACGTGGACGCCGGGCAGGTCGCCACGCGCAGCGGCCGCGAGATCGCCGAGACCGTGCTGGGCGGCAAGGTCCTGGAGATCATCGACGAATCCCGGTGAGGCCCGCCGCTACTCCTCGAGCAGCGAGAACAGGTCCGTGCGCAGCGTCGACGGGTCCTTCGTCTCCGCGGGGTTGGACACGTAGAGCTCCCAGATCGGGAAGCGCGACTGCTCGCCGGCCTCGCCGACCGCCTCCATGAACGCGCCCCACGCATCGCCCAGCGCGCCGTAGCCGCCCAGATGGCTGAGCATCGCGACGCGCCCCGCGGGCAGGCTCGAGGCCTCCGCCGTGAAGCCGCTCGGCA
Source organism: Brachybacterium sp. NPDC056505 (assembly GCF_042794925.1). Lineage (NCBI taxonomy): Bacteria > Bacillati > Actinomycetota > Actinomycetes > Micrococcales > Dermabacteraceae > Brachybacterium > Brachybacterium sp. NPDC056505. The sequence goes on along the minus strand of NZ_JBHTSV010000007.1, from coordinate 64,391 downwards.
GCTCGAGCGGACTCTCCAGCAGGCCGTCGACGGGGAAGCCGACCTCGAGATCGGCCGTGTCCACGGGGAACCGGTGGTGCAGGGCGAACGCCGCGCCCATCGGACGGATCCCGCTCTCCGCGAGTGCACCCGCGAGATGCGAGAACACGCCGTCCATCAGCTGCGGCAGCTTGAACACGGGGAAGTCCTCGCGGTGGACCACCACGGTCCGCACCACGGGCGCATCCGCGATGCGCAGCTCGGTCACCGGGGCATCGGCGTCGTACGGGGCGGGCAGGGACATCGCGGCTCCTTCGTCGATCGTGCGCCCACCGTAGCCGCGTGATCGGCCCCTCGCGAACGCCGGGCGCGCATGCCCTGGGACGTCGGCCCCCTCGCCTAGAGTGGCAGGGTGTACGAAGGCATCGTCCAGGACCTGATCGACCAGCTCGGCAAGCTGCCCGGGATCGGTCCCAAATCCGCGCAGCGCATCGCGTTCCATCTCCTGGACGCCGACGAGCAGTCCGTGCGCGCGCTCGCCGACGTGCTCATCCGCGTCAAGGAGACCGTGCGCTTCTGCGAGATCTGCGGGAACGTCTCGGCCGAGGATCGCTGCCGGATCTGCACCGACCCGCGCCGCAGCGACGCCGTGATCTGCGTGGTCGAGGAGTCCAAGGACATCGTCGCCATCGAGCGGATCCGCGAGTTCAAGGGCCGCTACCACGTGCTCGGCGGCGCGATCGACCCGATCGGCGGCGTCGGCCCCAACGACCTGCGCATCGCCGAGCTCATGAAGCGCCTGGGCAGCGGGGAGACCGAGGAGGTCATCCTCGCCCTGGACCCGAACGTGGAGGGCGAGGCCACCAGCGCCTACCTCTCGCGTCTGCTCGGCTCCATGGACATCACCGTCACCCGCCTCGCCTCCGGGCTGCCCGTCGGCGGCGACCTCGACTACGCCGACGAGCTCACCCTGGGGCGCGCCTTCCTGGGGCGCCAGAGCGTGTGAGGGCGCAGCGATGACCCAGCCGCCCTCGCGCCCTCCGCACCCCTCGTACTCCCCGCCCCCATTGCACCCCGCGTCGGGGCCCGCGCCCGCCTCCCCGGACCTCCCGAGCGCCTCCTGGTCCTCCACGGCCGGCGGTCGCCCGCCGCTGCTGCGCCTACCCGAGCCCCGCCGCGTGCCGCCCACCGACCCCGCGTCCGTGCTGCCCGAGGAGTACCTCGTGGACTCCCGGCGCGACCTGCTGCGGCGCCTGGTCCGGCGCAGCTGGGCGGCGGCCCTCGTGCTCTGGCCCCTGTGGCTGTGCCTGGTCGCGCTCTACGTGCTGGGCACCTCGCCCACCTTCTGGCTGCTCTCGCTGCTCGCCGCGATCGCGGACTCCTCCGTGCTGCGCCAGACCACCGTGATGATGGGCTTCAGCGGCAGCGGACTCCTGTTCGCCTTCCTCGGCCTGCCCCTGCTGGCGACCGCGCTCTCCCTGCTGCTGCTCCCGGTCTCCGCGGCATCGGCGGGCAGGATCCGGCCCCGCGAACTGCTGGACGAGAGGGCCTTCCAGCGGGCTCTCTCCCTGCGCGCCGCCCTGCCGCTGATCGCCCCCGCCTACGCGGTGATTGCCCTGCTGGTCCTCGCCGTGATGGTGCAGGCGCCCCTGCAGTGGGACGGGCTCAGCGCGGGCGCCCTCAGCTCGCTGGCCATGGGGATCGGCCTGTGCATGATCGCCCAGGCCGTCCTGCGACGGGTGCTCTCCGCGCCCCGCCTGCTGGGCGTGCCCTCACCCGGCGAGCTCGAGCGCACGGTCATGATCGGGCCGCGCGAGGAGCGGCACGAGGCCTCCGGGCGCCTGCGCGCACAGGATCGCCGCCACCTCCCGCCGCATCGCGAGGAGTTCGGTCCGGCGCCGGTGCTGCGCGCCCTGCGCGTGACGGCGCGCGGCTGGTGCCTGTGGGTGGTCCCCGCCGGGCTGGGGCTCGCGTGGATCGTCTTCGCGATCACCGACGTGGTCGTGCTGTTCTCCCGCATGAGCTCGGTCGGCAGCTGGCAGCAGCAGGCCCCTGCGCAGCTGCCCTGGCAGCTGCTCGTGATCTCCGTGCCGCTGGGCGCGCTCACCGCGCTGGGGCTGGGCCTCGCCCCGCTCGCCGCGATCCGCACCAGCCGTTCCCTGCGCGGGCGCGTCACCGACCTGCGTACTCATCCGAACTGGTCGGACCGTGTGGCCGTGAACCCGTGGGAGGGCGCTGTCGCGACCCGCACGGGCATCGCGCAGGCCGGAGTGGTGCTGCTCGCGGTGGTCGTGCTGGGCATGGCGCTGGCCCTTGCGGGCGCGCTCACCGCGGTGGGATGGGTGTGGCTCGTGCTCGACGTGCTCGTGCTGGTCCCGTTCGTCGCCGCCGCGGGCACCTGGGCCATGCGCCGCCACCTGCGCTACGTGGTCTACGGGCGGGCCGGGGCGTTCATGCGCCGGCGCACCCCGTGGGCTATGGTCGCCCCGCTGTTCGGCACGCGCGCTGATCGCGCCGAGGATCCCGTGGTGCTCGCCGAGATCCGTCGGCGCCGGCGCGCCGAGGTCGGCGAGCACGGACTCGAGCCCGTCGGCCCCGATCCGGACGGGCCGACGGGCTCCGCCGGATCCGCTGGCGCTGCGGGCACCGGGGACGCGACGGGCGCACCGGGCGTGGGCGACGAGCCCGTCGGCCTTCCGGACTTCGGCGCCGAGGACACGAGTCCGACCTCCGGGGGAAGGCGGAAGCCCGGACACGCCATCCCGGGCTCGACCACCGAGCTGCGCGAGCGCTGAGCTCGCGCCGGGCCCGGACGGTGATGTCGGCCCCGTCGGCCCCGTCGGCCCGCCCGACGACCTGGCCACCCGACCGCCTGACCCGAGATCAGGCGATGCGCTCGCCGCGGCCCATGCGACGCTGCGGCGTGGCCAGGCGCCGCACCGTGAAGGCGAGTCCGCCGGCGCCGGCGAGGACCCACATGCCCAGGCCCATCGGCCAGACGGGACGGTCCTGGGGGCTGCCCAGATCCGTCGGGTAGCCGGGCGCGTCCTCGTCGTAGCACTCGTTGAAGTTCGAGGGATGCGTGGGGTCGGCGGCGTAGCGGATGCCCAGCGAGATCGTGCTCAGCAGGTCGAACGACGCGGGGTCCATGCCCGAGCGGTCGAGGTCGAGCGACGGCGCCATGTCCGCCACGAGCACCATCGGGTTCGGCCACATGAGCACGAGCGGGACGTCGGTGCGCACCACGTCGCGCCCCTGCTGACGGGGGACGCACTGGCCGACCTGGTCGTTCTCGGCGTCGTAGGACTGCTCGTAGATGGTGACGTCGCGATGCTGGACGAGCAGCACGGAGCTCGCGCCCCAGATGATCGGCAGCACGAAGGTGGTGCCGAGCACCACCAGATAGGCGAGGACCACGGAGCCCAGCTGCCTCGAGGCGAGCGCGGACAGGCCGATGCCGACGGCGGTGATGCACAGGGCGATCGCCGCGATCATCACGAGCACGCGCAGCACGTACAGCGGCGAGATCTGGCCGATCAGCGCCGTGGGCAGCAGGGCCGGCAGCGCGGCGGCGATGAAGGCGAGGCCCGTGACCCAGCCGGCCGCGAGCTTGCCCAGGGCGATCTCCATGGGCGTGAGCAGCGAGACCTGCAGGATCGCGAGCGTCCCGGTGCTGCGCTCGCCGTTGATCGCGCCGGCGCTCAGCGCGGGCAGCACGAGCATCATCGCGAACACGAGGAACAGCACGATCAGCGAGTAGACGACCCGCGAGACCCCGGCCATGTCCCCGAAGGCCTGCGTGTTCAGCCAGAATGCGCCCAGCACCAGTGCGCTCGTGCCGGTGAGCACCACGAACCACACCGCGAGCGCGACGTACCAGCGCACGGAGCGCACCTTCTGGCGCAGCTCGAGGCCGGCCATCAGCGCGACGCCGCGCGGGGTCGCGGCCCAGGCGGAGCGGCGCGGGCGCACGGCGGGGTCGGGCGGAGGGGCCGACGGCGGCTGGGAGGGCGGCCGGGTCGGGTCCTGGTGAGAGGGAGGCGGGGCGGTGGTGCTCACAGGGATCCCTCCCGACGTGCGGCGTCGGTGCGCAGGTACGCGGCCTCGAGGCGGCCGGTGGTGGGGGAGAAGCCGACGACCTGCGCGTCCTGGGCGACCAGGTCCCGCAGCAGCCGCGCGGCGGTCGCCTCGTCGGGCAGGGCCATGAGCGCCTCGGCGTGGCCGCTCGTGGTCCGCTCACCCTCGCGCACCTCGATGCCGCGGACGTCCAGGGCCGTCAGCGCCGTGCGCAGCGCGCCGGCCGAGAGCCCCTCGATGCGCCAGGTGCGCGGCCGGTGGGCGAGGTCGCGCAGGCTCGAGGAGTCCACCACCTCCCCGCGGTCCATCAGCACCACGGAGTCCGCCATCTCCTCGAGCTCGGAGAGGATGTGGCTCGAGATCAGCACGCACGCCCCGGCCTCCGCACGCGAGCGCAGCACGTCGCGCAGGCGGCGCCGGGCGGCCGGGTCGAGCCCCGAGGCCGGCTCGTCGAGGATCAGCACGCGCGGCTCGTGGATGAGCGCACGGGCCAGTCCCAGACGCTGCTTCTGCCCGCGGGAGAGCACATGGGCGCGCTGCTCGGCCAGGGAACGCAGGTCGAGCTCGTCCAGCAGGCGATCGATGCGCTCGCGCGCGACCTCGCGCGGCAGGAAGTACGAGGAGGCGATGACCTCGAGGACCTCCCGCACGCGCAGCGAGTCCCAGGCGCCGAACTGGTCGGGCATCCAGCCCACCATCGCCTTCACGGCCGTCGGGTTCTGCGCCGGGTCGACGCCGCCGATGCGGATGTGGCCGGCATCGGGCGCGAGCAGGGCCGCAAGCATCAGCATGAGCGTGGACTTCCCGCAGCCGTTGGGGCCGACCAGCGCGGTCACCGATCCCGCCTGCGCGGTGAAGCTCAGCCCGCGCACCGCGTGCACCGCGCCGAAGGACCGCGAGACGCCCGCCGCGATGATCGCCGGCGGGACGGCCGAGGCGTCGTCCTGCTGCTGCGGCGACGACGGGGCGGTGGGGTGCTGGGGGTCCGGTGGGATGCTGCGGTCGCGGGCTGACGGGACGGCGCCGTCGGGGCCCGACGGGATGGTGCCGGGGGCCGGCGGCTGACGCACGGAGCCGTCGGTCGGCGGCGGGGAGTCGCCGGTCGGCGGCTCGAACGAGGGCAATGAGGTGCTCACGCCTTCGATCCAAGCAGGTGGGGAGACCGCCGTCACGGGGATCCTGCGAATACGGAGGGCACGAGCAGGGGAGGAGCTGGGGAGGAAGGGTGAAGGCGGCCCGGCGGACGCGTCCGGCGGCATCGGCGGGCCGGCGGTCCGGCGGGCTGGCGCTGGACAGAGGGTCGTCGTCGTCCGCCGGCGCCGCTGCGGCAGGCGGTGCGGGCGGTCCGTGTCGCGCACGGGCCGATGGTGAGGAGCCATGGCGATATCGCCACGGCTCCTCACCATCAGCCCGTCCAGGACAGGCATCCCGTGAGCCGCGAGCCGTGGGCCGTGAGCCGAGCTCCCTCCGCCGTGAGCCGCTCGGCCGTGCAGTCCGTCCGGTCGGTGGCAGCGGCACCCGGCACGGGGCCTGGGTACGCTGGGCGCGTGACCTCGCAGACCACCGCCAGCACCCCGTCGAACGCCGCCTCGGCCGGCTCGTCGACCTCGATCTACGACCACGGCTTCGCGCGGGTGGCGGCGGTGACGCTGCCGGTCGCGCTCGCGGACCCCGCGACCAACGCCCGGCGTCATCTGGAGGCGCTCGCGGACCTCGACGAGCAGAAGGTCGCCGTGGCGGTGTTCCCCGAGCTGAGCCTCACCGGCTATTCGATCGACGACCTGGTGCTGCAGGATCCGCTGCTGGACGCGGTCGAGGAGGCGCTCGCGACCCTCGTCGAGGGCAGCCGCGAGCTGCTGCCGCTGATCGTGGTCGGGGCGCCGCTGCGCTGGCGATCGCGCGTCTTCAACGCGGCGGTGATGATCCATCGCGGCCGCATCCTCGGCGCCGTGCCCAAGGCTAACCTGCCCACCTACCGCGAGTTCTACGAGCGCCGCTGGTACGCCCCCGGCGACGACGTGGTCGGCGAGCGTCTCACGCTGCGCGGAGCGGGCGAGGCGGGGGCCGACGTCCCCTTCGGCGTGCGCCAGCTCGTGGACGTCGCCGACGTCCCGGGCCTCGTGCTGCACGTGGAGATCTGCGAGGACATGTGGGTGCCGGTGCCGCCCTCGGCGGAGGCAGCGCTCGCCGGCGCCACGCTGCTCGTGAACCTCTCGGGCTCGCCGATCACGATCGGCCGCGCCGAGGACCGCAAGCTGCTCGCACGCAGCGCCTCGGCCCGCTGCCAGGCCGCCTACGTCTACGCGGCCGCCGGTGAGGGCGAGTCCACGACGGACCTCGCCTGGGACGGGCAGACCTTCGCCTACGAGTGCGGCGACCTGCTGGGGGAGTCCGAGCGCTTCCCGCAGGGCACGGCCGCGACGATCGTGGACGTCGACCTGGATCGGATCGTCGCCGAGCGCCGTCGCCAGGGCACCTTCGACGACAACCGCCGGACGGTCGGCACGAGCGGGCAGTTCACCACCCACCGCGAGGAGCTCGGGATCGAGGCGCCCGTCGCCACCGGCCCCGTCCGTCGGCCCCTGCACCGCTTCCCCTTCGTGCCCGACGATCCCTCGCGCCTCGCGCAGGACTGCTTTGAGGCCTACAGCATCCAGGTCGCGGGGCTCGTCCAGCGCCTGCGCGCCATCGGCGGCGACAAGGCCGGCGGCACCAAGCCGGTCATCGGCGTCTCCGGCGGCCTGGACTCCACGCACGCCCTCATCGTGTGCGCGCGGGCGATGGACCTGCTGGGCCGCGACCGCTCCGAGATCCTCGCGTACACGATGCCGGGCTTCGCGACCACCGAGCGCACCCGCTCCAACGCCGAGCTGCTGGCCGAGGCCCTCGGCGCGAGCTTCGAGACGATCGACATCCGCCCTGCGTGCACCCAGATGCTCAAGGACATGGGCCATCCCGCGGGCGACGGCGAGCCCGTGTACGACGTGACCTTCGAGAACGTCCAGGCCGGCATGCGCTACGACTACCTGTTCCGCCTGGCCAACCACCACGGCGGGATCGTGGTGGGCACCGGCGACCTCTCGGAGCTGGCCCTGGGCTGGTGCACCTACGGGGTGGGCGACCAGATGAGCCACTACACGGTGAACTCGGGCGTCCCCAAGACCCTCATGCAGCACCTCATCCGTTGGGTGATCCGCGAGGGCATCTTCGACGACCACACCGGCGAGGTCCTGCAGGCGGTGCTCGACACCGAGATCACCCCCGAGCTGATCCCGCACGCGGAGGGTCAGAAGGCGCAGTCCACCGAGGACTCCATCGGCCCCTACGCCCTCCACGACTTCGCGCTCTACCACATGCTGCGCCGCGGCTACGGCCCCGGGAAGATCGCCTACCTGGCCCACCAGGCCTGGGGGGACGTGGAGGCGGGCGAGTGGCCGGTCGGCTATCCCGAGGAGGACCGCCGCGCCTATACGCGAGCGGAGATCAAGCACTGGCTGACGGTGTTCGTCCGCCGCTTCTTCAGCAACCAGTTCAAGCGCTCCGCGGTGCCCAACGGCCCGAAGGTCCTCGCGGGCGGCTCGCTGTCCCCGCGCGGCGACTGGCGGATGCCCTCGGACGTGAGCGGCCGCGCCTGGCTCGCCGAGCTCGAGCGGGACGTCCCCGGGGACTGACGACGGGCGGCCCGGCCGGGCCGTCGCGTTCTGTGCGCCACATTCGTCTGTCCGTGCCGTCACCCTTTAATGCGAACGATTATCGTGAGCGTGTCAGCCGGTGCCGCGCGCACCGCCCTCGCCCCTGAGAAGGACACCCCATGAAGCGTCGCTCCCTGCTCCTCGCCCTCCCCGCGGCCCTGGCCGCGACCACTCTCGCCGCCTGCTCGAGCGGGAACGACTCCGGCTCCGGCTCGGGAACCGGCTCCGACTCGGGATCGGGGTCCGACGGGGGCGGCAGCGGCGCCGCCGTCGCGCTCGTCGCCTCGACGAACGTCTGGGGAGACATCGCCTCCCAGGTCGGCGGGGACCTCGTCGAGGTGACCTCCCTGATCACCGACCCCGAGGCCGACCCCCACGAGTACGAGGCCTCGACCCGCAACCAGCTCGCCCTGAAGAAGGCCCAGATCGTCCTCGAGAACGGCGGCGGCTACGACGACTTCGTCGCGCGCATGCTCACCTCCGCCGGGAACTCCTCGGCCACCGTGCTCGACGCGGTCACCATCTCCGGCTACAAGGCCGAGAAGGGCGAGGAGCTCAACGAGCACGTCTGGTACGACTTCCCGACCGTCCGCAAGGTCATCGACGAGCTCGTCACCGCCCTCAGCAGCGCCCACCCCGAGGGCAAGGCCGACTTCGAGGCCAACGGCAAGCAGCTCGCGAGCGCGATCGAGGACCTCGAGGGCCGCGAGAAGGACCTCGCCTCGGCCGCGAAGGGCAAGGGTGTCGCCATCACCGAGCCCGTCCCGCTGTACATGCTCGAGGCCGTCGGCCTCACCAACCGCACCCCGGAGGAGTTCAGCGAGGCCATCGAGGAGGGCGACGACGTCTCCGCCTCCGTGCTCAAGGAGACCCTCGACCTGTTCGCCGACCACGAGGTCGACCTCCTCGCCTACAACGAGCAGACCGCGGGACCGCAGACCGAGCAGGTCAAGAAGGCCGCTGAGGACGCGGACGTGCCTGTCGTCGGCGTCACCGAGACCCTGCCCGACGGCAAGGACTACGTCGCCTGGATGAGCTCGAACCTCGACGCGCTCGAGGACGCGCTGGGCAAGTGACGGACGGCAACGACCACGCCGCGCCGCCCCTGCTCTCCCTGCTCGGGGCGACCAAGCGTTTCGGCGACCGCGTGCTGTGGCAGGACGTCGACCTCGACGTGCGCCGCGGCGAGGTCATCGCCGTGCTCGGCGCGAACGGCTCGGGCAAGTCCACACTGCTGCGCGCGATCCTCGGCCTCGAGCCGCTGAGCGCCGGCGGCATCCGACTGCTCGGCCGTGAGGTGGGGCGTGGGAGCCGACGCATCGGGCTCGTGCCGCAGCAGCGCCTGGCTGACGACGGGCTCCCTCTGCGCGGCCGTGACCTGGTGCGCCTGGGGCTCGACGGCGATCGCTGGGGTCTGCCCCTGCCGCGCCGTGCGGCCCGCGAGAGGGTCGACGAGCTGCTCGCCGCGGTCGGCGCGAGCCGCTATGCCGACGCCCCCGTCTCCCGTCTCTCCGGCGGCGAGCAGCAGCGCCTTCGGATCGCGCAGGCCCTCGCGGCCGACCCCGACCTGCTGCTGTGCGACGAACCGCTGCTCTCCCTCGACCTCCCGCACCAGCGGATGGTCGCCCGCCTCGTCGACGACGCCCGCAACCGCCTCGACCTGGGGGTCCTCTTCGTGACCCACGACGTGAACCCGATCCTGGACATCGTGGACCGCGTCCTCTACATCGCCGGGTCGCGCTTCCGCATCGGCACGCCCGACGAGGTGCTGCGCTCGGACGTCCTCAGCGATCTGTACGGAGTCCAGGTCGACGTGCTGCGCCTGCACGGCCGCGTCCTCGTCGCGGGCGTCCCCGACCACCAGCACCATGACGACGACGCCGTGCTCGCCCCGCGCGCGGCCGACGACAACGCACAGGCGGGAGGCCCCCGATGAGCGACCAGCTCTCCCAGGTCCTCTCCCAGGTCGTCGACTTCTCCGACTACGCGGAGCTGCTGCCGCTGCTGCGCAACACGATCATCGCGTGCGTCGCCCTCGGGGTGGTGGGCGGTCTGATCGGCGTGTTCGTGATGATGCGAGACATGGCCTTCGCCGTCCACGGCATCAGCGAGCTGTCCTTCGCCGGCGCCTCCGTGGGGCTGCTGCTCGGCGCGGGCGTGGTGCCCGGCTCGCTCATCGGCTCGATGCTCGCGGCGCTCGTGATCGGCGTGCTGGGATCCCGGGCGCGCGACCGCAACTCCGCGACCGCCGTGCTCATGCCCTTCGGGCTGGGACTCGGCATCCTCAGCCTCTCCCTCTACTCCGGGCGCGCCTCGAACAAGTTCGGCCTGCTCACCGGTCAGATCGTCGCCATCGACAACCCCCAGATCACCTCGCTGCTGGTGATCTGCGCGCTCGTCGCCGCGGGGCTGCTGGTGATCTGGCGGCCGCTGCTGTTCGCCTCCACGGACCCCGTCACCGCCCAGGCCCGCGGCGTGCCCACGCGCGCGCTCTCGGTCGTGTTCATGGTGCTGCTGGGTGCGGCCGTTGCCGTCTCCGTGCAGATCGTCGGCGCGCTGCTCGTGCTCTCGCTGCTGGTCACCCCGGCGGCGGCCGCGATGCGTCTGAGCGCCTCGCCCGTGCGGGTCACGCTGCTGTCGGTCGCCTTCGCGCTCGCCGCCTCCGTGGGCGGCGTGCTGCTGGCCGCGGGCAGCTCCGTGCCGATCAGCCCCTTCATCACCACGATCTCCTTCGTGATCTACGGGGTGTGCCGCCTGGTCTCCGGGGCGCGCGGCCGGGTGTGAGGGCGCCCGGTCCTGGGGCTGGGCGACGGCGGAGGAGGGAGGGGAGATCGCAGGCATCCGCCCGCCGCGGCCGGGCCCTCACAGCTCCCAGCGGTGCTCGCCCGGCCCGACCTCGAGGCGGCGACCGTCCGGCAGGTGCACGAGTGCCCGGGAGCCGTCGGGCACCGTGAGGTGCACCCTCGAACGGGGGATGTCCAGGTCGGAGGCCCCATCCGCGTCACCGCGCAGATCCTCGTCGGCACCCTGCTCCCAGCCCGCCCGGATCCCGCGGTGCTCGACCGCGAGGCGTGCGATCCCCGGGACGAGGACGGGCCGCAGCTCGAAGGTCGCCCAGTCCGGGGCGGTCCGGTGCAGGCCCACCAGGTCGCGGGCCACGAAGTCCACGCCGGCGCCCATGAAGTAGTGGGCGCGCGAGCGCACGGGCTCGACCCACATCTCCAGCAGGGTGCGATGGCCCGCGAGGCGCCAGCTCTCCCAGCTGGGCGGCGCGGGGTTGCGGGCGACCGCGAGCGCCAGGTCCGCGCGACCCGCCTGCACGAGCACGCCGCCCAGATGCGCCATGCCCAGGCAGCCGGCGTCGTGGTGGTCGCCGCGCGCGCGGATCTCCTCGACAAGATGCCTGCGGACCGCATCGACGTGCCCGGCGGGGACGATCCCGGAGGTCAGGGCCAGGATCTGCGGGGTCTGGCGGAAGCCCGGGTCCGTTGGGGCGCGTGGGTCCGAGTGGGCAGGCGATTCCGGCAGGGCGGAGTTCCCGGCCCCGTCACCGTCGGCGAGGTGGGGGCTCCCGTGCAGCGGCGCCGAGGCGAACACCGAGCGCTCTGCGTCGAAGAAGACGCGCAGCACGTGCGCGGCGAGCTCGTCGCGGGCGCGGGCATAGCGCTCGCGATGGATGCTGCGGCCCGCGCGCGCTATCACGTCCAGTGCCCGGTGCAGCAGCAGGGAGGACTCCAGGCGCACGTCCTCGGGCGGAGGGCCGTCGGCCCCGGGAGAGAGGTAGTCGCCCAGGATCCCGACCGCGAGGCCGTCCGCGTCGATCCGGCCCAGCTCGAAGTCCAGGTAGTCCTCGACGGCCTCGCCGTGGATCGGCCACAGGTCCAGGCCGTACTCGCCCTCGAGCGCGTCCACGAGCACCGGGTACAGCGTCGTCCATTCGGGGGCGGGCGCGCACTGGCCGTCGCCGTAGCCCCATCCGGCCGACGGCACGATCACGGGCAGCGAGCCGTCCTCGCGCTGCGCGTCGAGGAAGTCGTCGAGCCAGCTGGTGAGGAATCGCCGCAGGTCGAAGCGGGTGAGCAGGGCCGGCAGAGCCACCTGCGCATCGCCCGTCCAGCCGTTCTTCTCGTACGTCGGGGTGTCCGTGAGCACCCAGTGGAGGTTCGCGCGGACGGTCGCGACGAAGGCCTCCTCGAGCCACGCGAGGGTCGGGTCCGAGGTCTCCGTGCCGCCGACGAGCGGCACGTCGGCCCAGGCGGCGCGGCCCAGGATCTCCGCGTCCTGTCCCGGCACGGCGCCCCGCACCTCGACGTACCGGAACCCCTTGTAGGTGTGGTGGGACTCGAAAGGTCGGCCCTCGAGCGCCACCTGGTCGCGCTGGAAGCGACCGGTGGGGATGAAGGCGTTCTCGGCGATCACGGAGCCGTCGTCCGCGAGGCGCTCGCCGTGGACGAGGGTGACCTCGAGACGCTCGTCCGTGAGCGGCTCGAGACGCGTCCAGCCGGCGACGACGCGCCCTAGGTCGCCGACGAAGCGTCCGTCGCCGAGGTCCGTCCATGTGGGCAGCAGGGTCTCCTGCACGAGGATCGGCTCGGCCATGGCCTCGCGCAGCGGCAGCCCGGCGGTCGGGATCTCGCGGGCGGCGCGCGGGCGGGGCAGCGCGGCCGACGGGCCGGGGTCGGGGGCGAGCACCGTGACGGGAGCCCACTGCGAGGAGGCGCGAGTGTCGTGGGAGCCGGGGTGCTCGGAGCTCTCGGTGTCCCCGGTGTCCCCGGTGCCCTCGTCGTCCTCGGAATCCTCGAAGCCGGGCTCCCGCCAGCCGTGGGGTTCGAGGGCCTCGTCCCAGGTCTCGCCCTCGTACAGGCTGTCGAAGCGGAGCCCGCCGGTCGCGCAGCGCCACGTCTCGTCGGTGACCAGGACGTGCTCGCTGCCGTCCTCGCAGGTCACGTGGAGCTCGGCGGTCAGACGCGGGGAAGCGCGCCAGGGCGCCTCCGACCACATCCAGACCTCGGGCGAGTGCAGGTCGAAGAAGCCACGTCCGAGCTCCGCGGCGAGGCAGACTCGCGTCGACCCCGCCGCCTGCGCGGTCACGTCCCAGCTCACCGCGCGGGCGGCGACCGAGGCGTTCGTGAGCCCCGGCGCGAGACGCTGCTCGCTCGCCGGGTGGCCGTTGACCCAGGCCAGCACGGTGCCGAGCCCGGAGACGTGCAGCGTCGCCCGGGCGATGGGGGAGTGCAGATCCCATGTCCGGCGGAAGATCGGGGCCGCGTGCGGATCTGCGGCCCGCGGAGAGGCGGTGATCCAGTCGGCCCGCCAGAGGTCCGGCAGCGGGATCCGCGGGCGGAGGGTCTCGAGGTCGCGAGCGGGGCCGGTGTCGCGGCCGGGACCGTGCTCGGCGGGCGGCGAGGAGAGCGGTGGGGACGGCGTCGTCATCACGCGCTTCAGCGTAGTGGGCGCCGCCGCGCAGCGGAGCCGCCGCCCTCCAGGGACGTCGGCCCCGCGAGCAGGTCAGCTGCTGGCGCCGGGCGCGAGGGTCATGATCTCGGCGCCGTCCGCGGTGATCGCGATCGTGTGCTCGGTGTGGGCGGTGCGCGCGCCGGTCACGCTGCGCAGGGTCCAGCCGTCCTCGGGATCGGTGACCAGCTCGTCGGTGTCGACCATGATCCAGGGCTCGAGCGCGAGCAGCATCCCGGGGCGCAGGCGCAGCCCCCGGCCGGGGCGGCCGTCGTTGGCGACGTGCGGGTCCTGGTGCATCGTGGTGCCGATGCCGTGGCCGCCGAAGTCCATGTTGATCGGGTATCCGGCGCCGGAGAGCACCTGGCCGATGGCATGCGAGACGTCGCCCAGTCGCGCATCCGGGCCGGCGGCCTCGATGCCGGCCGCGAGGGCCCGCCGGGTGGTCTCGATGAGGGCGGTGTCCTCGGGGTCGCGCTCCCGGCCGACCACGAAGCTGATCGCGGCGTCCGACGCGATGCCGTCGAGGATCACGGCGAGGTCGAGAGTGAGCAGGTCGCCGTCGGCGAGGACCTGATCGCGGGGCATCCCGTGCAGCACGGCGTCGTTGACCGAGGTGCAGATCCAGTGGCCGAAGGGGCCGTCGCCGAAGGAGGGCGCGTAGTCGACGTAGCAGGACTTCGCGCCGGCCTCGAGGATCATCTCCTTCGTCCACTCGTCGATCTCCAGCAGGTTCGTCCCCACCTGGGCGCGCTCGCGCATGGTCTGGAGGATGCGGCCGACGAGCGCCCCGGTCGCGCGGGCGCGGGTGATCTCGGAGGGGCTGAGGATCTCGATCATGGGGGCCTTCCTGGGCGGGGCGAGTGCGGTGCGGCGGCGCGGGGCGATGCCTGATGACGCGGAGCGGGAACAATCTATCCGGCTTGCGGCACGTCCATCAGGGCGCGGCCGTGCGAGTCCGGCCACGTGCGGGGGCCCGCTCGCGGAGTGCGCGCGGCCCGCCCCCACAGCTTCTGCACAGTCCTCGCATGACGCCTGCACCACGAGCGCTCGCAGAATCGGACACCGTGGCGGAAGATGGACGTGGCGTCCGCGCGCGTCCCGTCGCGCAACCCGCCCCGCGCGGCGTGCGACGCCCGCGCCGGGCGCACCGGCGTCCTGCGCACCGCGCCCCGACATCGACACGACCACGAGACGTGACCACGGAAGAGGCCCCATGGACCTGCTGCACATGCTGATGGACCCCACGCAGCTGCTGGAGCGCTTCGGCGCCGCCTTCTGGTGGGTCGCCCACGCGATCGTCTTCATCGAGTGCGGACTGTTCTTCCCGATCCTTCCCGGCGACTCCCTGCTCTTCGCCGTCGGCATGTTCTCCCACGGCGGCGGTCTCGGCGTCCCGCTCGCGCTGTCCCTGCTGACCCTGTGCGTCGCCGCGTTCGCCGGCAACGTCGTGGGGTACGAGATCGGTCGCGGCCTGGGCGGGAAGCTCTACGAGCGCGACGGCCGCCTCCTCAAGCGCCGCTACTTCGACCGCACCATCGAGTTCTTCGACCGCTACGGCCGGCGCGCCCTGGTGCTGGGCCGCTTCGTCCCGATCGTGCGCACCTTCATCACCGTCGTCGCCGGCGTCGGTCAGATGCAGCGGCGCATCTTCTACACCTGGTCCGCCGTCGGCGCCGTGCTCTGGGTCGTGCTCATCACGATGCTCGGCTACGCGCTGGGCAGCGTCACGTTCATCCGCGAGAACCTCGAGATCGCCGTGCTCGCCCTCGTGTTCGTCTCCGTGGTGCCGATGCTCATCGAGGCCCTGCGCAAGCGGGCCAAGTCCCGGAGGGCCGCCGCCTCGGCCTCGGCGCAGACGCCCGATCGCCCGGGCGAGGACCAGCTGGTCTGAGCGCTGCAGGCCGGCTGGTCCGAGGACTGTGGACTGAGGACCGGCAGATCCGCGCGTCGCGCACCATCTGGTCCGACGCTCACTCCGCCGCGGAGGTCTCCGTCTCCAGCGCGCCGCGCCGCGCGACGTCGCCGAGCCACTCGAGGCTCGGCTTGGGCCGGCGCTCGAAGGTCTGCGGGTCCCAGCCCACCAGCCCGAACGTCGGCCGATACCCGCTCGCCCACTCGAAGTTGTCCAGCAGCGACCAGTGCAGGTATCCGCGCACGTCGATGCCGTCGGCGATCGCCCGGTGCACGCCCTCGAGGGCGCCGCGCGTGTAGTCGATGCGGCGGGCGTCGTCGGCGGTCGCGATGCCGTTCTCGGTGATCATCAGCGGCACGTGGCCGCTGAGCTCCCAGGCGCTGCGCAGTCCCAGCTCCGCCGCCGGAGGGAAGTACTCCCATCCGGTCAGCGTGGTCTCGACCCCGTCGGCGACCGGGCGCGGACCGTCCGGGCCGATGAAGGTGCGGGTGTAGGCCTGCACGCCCAGGAAGTCGTCTCCCGCGGAGTTCTCGAGGTACCAGAAGTCGCGCGGATGCCCGTACTCCTGCAGCGCCTGCTCGCTGCCCTCCTCGTCGCTCGCGTGGAAGGCCTGGGTGGCGATCGTCCAGCCGGACTGCACGCCCGGCAGCGCGGAGAGCACCTCGCGGGAGCGGCGGTGGGAGGCCAGCAGCTGATCGGCCACGTGCAGGTCGGGGAACGGCAGGCCGTGCGCGACCAGGTTCTTCGCGTCCTCGCCGCCCGCGAGCATCGCCGCGATGTTCGGCTCGTTGATCGTGCACACCACGCGCACCCCGTCGAGGATCCCGAGCACGCTCTCGGTGTAGCGGGCGAACAGCTCGGGGGCATCGTCGGCCCGCCAGAAGCCGTCGCGCTCGAACCAGCGCGGCACCGTGAAGTGCATGAGGGTGACGATGGGCTCGACGCCGTGGTCGAGGCAGGTCTGGATCATCCGCCGGTAGTGGGCCAGCTCGGCCCGGGAGACCACGCCGCGCTCGGGCTCGATGCGCGCCCACTCGATGCTGAAGCGGTAGGCGTTCATGCCGGCGTCCGCGAGCAGGGCGATGTCCTCGGCGAAGCGGTGGTAGCTGTCCGCCGCGTCGTTGCTGGGCTCCACGACCGGGGAGCCGGGCCGGTGCTCGAGCTCCCACCAGTTCGAGTTCACGTTGTTGCCCTCGATCTGGTGGGCGGCGGTCGCGGCGCCCCAGCGGAAGCCGTCGGGGAAGCGGAGAGTGGACATGGGACTCCTTCGTGGTGGGTCGTCTCAGGCGCTGAGCGCCCGGCGGGGATCGGGGATCGCGTCGAGCAGACGGATCGTGTACTCGTCGCGCGGGGCCCGCATGACCTGGGCCGTCGGGCCGTCCTCGGCGATCCGGCCCTCGTGCAGCACGATGATCTCGTCGGTGACGAGACGGGCGCTGAGCAGGTCGTGCGTGATGTACAGCAGGGAGACGCCGGTGGTCTCCCGCAGCTCGCGCAGCAGCGAGAGCACCCCGGCGCGCAGCGACACGTCGAGCATGGAGACGGGCTCGTCGGCGATGATCACGCGGGGGTCGCAGGCGAGCGCCCGGGCGATCACGACCCGCTGGCGCTGCCCGCCCGAGAGCTGGTGGGGGAGTTTGGTCAGGTACTGCTCGACCGGCGTCAGCCCCACCGTCTCCAGCAGCTCGCGCACCCGGCGCCGCACGCCGTCGCGGCGCACGTCGGTGAGGTTCGCGACGGCCCGCGAGAGCGTGTACTCGACCGTGCTCAGCGGGTTCAGGGCCGCGTACGGATCCTGGAAGACCATCTGCACGGTGCGGCGGAGGTCCCGCAGCCGGCGCCTGGGCAGGTCGCCCACGGACACGTCGCCGATCTCGATCCTGCCCTCGGTGGGCCGCTCGATGCCGGTGATGAGCTTCGCGAGGGTGGACTTGCCGCTTCCGGACTGGCCGACGAGGGCCGTCGCCCCGCCCGGCGCGAGCGTGAAGGAGACGTCCTGGACGGCGCGCACGGGCGGCAGGCCGCGCCGCGGGGGCGCATAGGCCTTGCTCACGCCGCGCACGCGCAGCTCGGGTCCTGCCGATGCTGCCGACGCTGCCGACGGGCCTGGCGCGCGGGTCCGCTCCGACTCCCCATCGGCCCGATCCGCGGGCAGCACCGCGCGGTCCTCGAGACCGGGCAGGCTCACGACCTCTGCCCGCGGGTCCGCATAGTGGGAGAGCAGCATCCGCGTGTACTCGTGCTGGGGGCGGGTGAGGATGTCGGTGCTCGAGGCGTCCTCGACGATCCGGCCGTCGTGCATGACGAGCACGCGGTGCGCCGATTCGAGCACCACGCCCAGGTCGTGGCTGATGAGGATCGCCGTGAAGCCCTCGCTGGCCTGCAGCTCGCGGATGGTGTCCATGACGGCGTGCTGGACCAGCACGTCGAGCGCCGTCGTGGGCTCGTCGAACACCATCAGCTGCGGTTCCAGCGAGAGCGCGAGCGCGATCGTCACGCGCTGGCGCATGCCGCCGGAGAGCTGGTCGGGATAGCGGTCCAGCACGTCGGGCCCCAGGGACACCTTGCCCACGAGCTCCGCGGCGCGATCATCGCGCCGTGCCCGGGGCACGTGCCCGTGGGCGGCGAAGATGTCGTGGAAGTGCTTGCGGATCGTCCGCACCGGGTTCAGCGCGTTCATGCCGGACTGCAGCACCATCGCGAAGCCGCCCTGGCGCTGGGCGCGCAGCGACTCGTGGTCCATGGTGGCGATGTCGCGGCCCCCGAAGAGGATGCGCCCGCCCTCGATCCGCGCGGGCGCCGAGGCGAGCCCCGTGATCGCGAAGCCGAGGGTGGACTTGCCCGAGCCGGACTCGCCGACGAGCCCGACGAACTCCCCGCGGGAGACCTCGAGGCTCACTTCGCGCACCGCGTGGGTGGGGGAGGCGCCGACGGGCTCGTAGACGACGGAGAGGTCCTGGACCGCGAGGATCGGCCCGTCGGCCGCGGAGTCCTGCGCGGGGGAGGTCTGGGCGCTGGTCATCGTCCGGTGCTCCCTTCCCGCAGTCGCGGGTTGCTGATGCCGTCCACGCCGAAGTTGATGAGCGTGAGCGACGTGGCCATGAGGGCGATGCACAGACCGGGGGCGAACAGCAGCGCCCACTGCCCGGTGAGCAGCGCGTTGGAGTTCTGCGCCCAATAGATCATCGTTCCCCAGCTGACCACCGAGGAGTCCCCGAGGCCCAGGAACTCGAGCCCCGCCTCGGCGAGGATCGCGGCGGTCGCCGCCCCGAAGAAGGAGCCCGTGATCAGGGACGTCATGTTGGGCAGGATCTCGCGGAAGATGATCCGGCCCGCCCGCTCGCCGGAGAACCGGGCGGACTGCACGAAGTCCCGCGAGCGCAGGGTCGCGGTCTGGCTGCGCAGCACGCGCGCGCCCCAGGCCCAGCCGGTGATCGCGATGACCACGATGATCACCGAGATGCCGCCGTTGCTGAGATAGGTCGCGACCACGATCATCAGCGGCATCCCCGGGATCACCAGGAACAGGTTGACGAGGAAGTTGATCGCGTCGGCCGCGAAGCCCGTCAGGTACCCCCAGGTGAGCCCCACGATCACGGCGATCAGGGTCGAGATGAAGCCGGCGCCGAAGCCCACCAGCACGCTGATGCGCGCGCCGAAGATCAGCTGGCTGAGCACGTCCTCCCCGGCGGCCGTGGTGCCCAGCCAGTGCTGGAGCGAGGCGTCCTGGCTGCGGTCGAAGGAGTTGTCGGTGGGGCCGTAGGGGGCGAGCAGCGGCGCGAGCAGCGCCACCAGCAGCAGGATGCCGATGACGATCAGACCGATGCGGGCCTTGCGGTTGCCCCACACCGTGCGGGCCGACGACGCCAGGGCGCGCAGCCCCGGGTGGATCCGCCGCTCGGTCCCGGTTGCGTCGGTCCCGGGAGCACCGTTGCGGGGCGCGCCGGTCGCGGGGGCCGTCCCCGGTGCGGTCTCTGGTCTGCGGTTCATCGCCTGGTCCTTGGGTCGAGGGCGCCGTAGAGGATGTCCACGAGCAGGTTCGCCACCAGCACGCTCACGGTGATCATGAGGAAGAGCGCCTGCATGAGCGGGTAGTCCTGGCCGATCACGGCGTTGAACAGCAGGAACCCGATGCCGGGGTAGCCGAAGACCTGCTCGACGAGGATCGAGCCGCCGACGACCCCGCCGAGGGCCATCCCGAAGCCCGTGAGGTTGGGCAGGATCGCGTTGCGAGCGGCGTAGCGCAGGGCGACGGTGCGCCCGCCGATGCCGTTGGCCTCGGCGAAGGTCACGTAGTCCTCGCCGAGCGTGTTGATCATGGCGTTGCGCATGCCGATGATCCAGCCGCCCAGCGACGTCACCAGCAGGGTGAGCGCCGGCAGCGCCGCGTGGTAGAGCGCGTCGACGACGAAGGAGCCGCTGAGCTGCGGGGTGGTGGTCGCCGAGTACGCGCCCGAGGTCGGGAACAGGTGGGCGATGTACCCGAGGAAGAACAGCAGCAGCAGCGAGGTCCAGAAGTAGGGGAAGGTGTTGATGAAGCTGCCTCCCACGGTGGGCAGGGCGTCCATCCAGGTGCCCCGCTTCCATGCGGCCATCACGCCCAGCAGGGTGCCCAGCACGAAGGCCAGCACGGTCACCGCGCCCACCAGGATCAGCGTGTAGGGCAGGGCGCGGCCGATGAGCCCGCTCACCGGCTCCGGGTAGAACGCGTAGGACACGCCGAAGTCGAGGTGCACGACCTGCCCCAGGTACGCCCAGTACTGGGCGAGCAGGCTGCCGTCCGGCACTCCCAGCTGGGCCTCGACGGCGGCTCGGGTCTCCTCGGAGACCGGGCCGTTCTGGGCGAGCCGCGCGATCGCGGCGTCGGCCGGGGAGCCGGGCATCAGGCGCGGCAGCAGGAAGTTCAGGGTGACCGCCGCCCACAGGGTGAGGGCGAACAGGCCGAGCTTGTTCAGCACGTATCTCATGACGCGCTCTCCTTCCCCGCGCGGCGCAGCCGGGCGAGCACCTTCAGGGGGGAGGAGCCGTACGTCTGCGGCGCGGTGTACGGGTCCTCGGCATCGGGCCAGCCGGTGAACCGGCCGTCGTTGTACAGCCCCCAGAGACCGCCGTAGTAGAGGGAGATGATCGGGATCTTCTCGTAGAAGGCCTGCTCGAGGCCGTGGATGATCTGGGTCTGCTCGTCCTTGTCGACGCTCTCGCGGTAGCGGCGCAGCAGGTCGTCGACCTCGTCGTCGCGGAAGCGGATGCGGTTGTTCTGGCTGGTCTTCCCGACGGGCTGGTAGTACTCGCTCGAGAGCAGGTTCGCGTACCCCTGGTAGGCGTCCGAGCCGTTGGAGGAGCCGACCGCGAGCGTGAAGTCGCCGTCGGAGAGCGCGGCCTCGTAGGCGGCGGCCTGCGGCGCGGAGATGGTGACCTCGATGCCGATCTTCCCGAGCTGGCGCTGGACCTCCTGGACCGCCCGCAGCCAGTCGGTGTACCCGTTGGCGGTGGTGATCGCGAGGGTGAAGGGGTCGCCGTCCTTCGTGCGCATGACGGACCCGTCGTGCGTGAAGCCGGCCTTCTCGAAGGAGGCGATGGCGGCCTTCGCGTCCTGGACGATGATCCCCTTGTCGGGGATCGAGGGATCCAGGAGGTCCTCCTGGTTGGGCAGGAGCAGGCCGGTCTGGCCGGCCTCGTCCATGTAGCCCTCCGCGGCGGCCTGGCCCACGGCGTCGCCGTCGATCGCGAGCGCGAGGCCGCGGCGCACGTCGAGGTCGTCGAACGGCGCCTTGTCGTGGTTCGGGTGCAGCCCGATGATGCCGCCCGGCGGGAACCAGTGCCGGTTGTGCGCGTTGGCCGCGCCCCAGGTGGCGTCGACGTCGCTCATGAACGAGTAGCACCAGTCGTAGCCCTTGGTGACCACGTCGAGCTCGCCGGTCGCGGCGGGGAACACGATGTGCTCGACGTCCACGTCGTCGGCCGCCCAGTGGTCCGCGAAGCGGTCCATCGAGTACTGGAGCGGGGTGAAGCTCGCGAGCGTGAAGGGGCCCGAGCCGACGGGCTTCTCGTTGCGCCAGGTGGTGGGGTCCTCGACGTCGGACCAGATGTGCTCGGGCACGATGAGCGTCGCGCCGAGGATGCCGACCGCGGGGGAGTCCGCGCCCTTCAGGGTGAAGCGGATCCGCGAGCCGTCGGCCTCGAGGGAGTCGAGATGCCCCCAGACGCCCTTGAGGTCGTTGGCCGGGAACTCCTTGAGCATGCGGAAGGTGAACAGGACGTCGTCGGCCGTGAGCGGCGTGCCGTCGGACCAGGTCACGCCCTCGCGCAGCGTCATCGTCACCGACGACGGGTCGCTCTGGTCCCAGTCCGCGGCGAGCCACGGGTCCATGGATCCGTCGAGCGGGTTGAGCAGGATCAGCGGCTCAAAGATCAGGCCGACGCTCGTGCGGGCGTTCGCCTGGAACGGGTTGAAGTTCGCGGTGAACGTCGGATTGCCCTTGTCTCCCGCGATCTGCAGGGTGTCCGCGCCGATGGTCGGGTCCGGGCGGCTGCGCACCTGCAGGCTGCAGCCCGAGGCGGCGCCCGCGAGGAGTGCAGCGGAGGCCCCGGTCAGCAGGGTGCGACGGCCGACGCGCGGGGTGTTCGTGGAAGGCACGGGACTCGATCCTGACGTCGTTGTGCAAGAGGTCTCCGGTCCGATCCGTGCGGGTCTGCTGGTGGCGGTCACTCGTGGGTCTCGCTCAGGAGCCTCGCTCGGTCGATCGCCCGGGGGAGCGCGACGGGTGCGCAGGCTCGGACGGCCGGAGGATTGTGAGTGTATGCGCATACATAGGCGGGCGCAAGAGGTGTCTGGGCGCGGATCCGGCACGAATCCGGTGCGGGTTGGGTGCGGGTGCTCGAGCGCGGTGGACGTCGACGCCCGAGCGGGCGGACGGGGTGCAGTGGTCGCGACGCGCGCTCGACGGGTGTGCATCGAGGCGTGTTTTAAGGTACGTTAAATCCATGGCGGAACCCGTGGTCGATCAGCGCACCCAGGCACCCGTTCCTCGCACGGAGGAAGGGCGTCGGGCCGGTGCGCGTCCCGACGGGTCGCGCGAGCCCGGCCCCGCCCGTCGGTCCCGCGGCCCCTGGCGCACGCTGCGTCTGCTGGGCCCGGCCTTCGTCGCCGCCGTCGCCTACGTGGACCCCGGGAACATCGCCGCGAACATCACCGCCGGCGCCCGCCACGGCTACCTGCTGCTGTGGGTGCTCGTGGTCGCGAACCTCATGGCGATGCTCGTCCAGTACCTCTCGGCGAAGCTCGGCGCGGTCACCGGCCGCACCCTCGCCGATCATCTCGGAGCGACCCTGGGCCGACGCTCGCGCCTGCTGTTCTGGCTGCAGGCGCAGGCCATGGCGATCGCGACCGACATCGCCGAGGTCGTCGGCGGCGCGATCGCCCTGCGCATCCTCTTCGGGCTCCCGCTGCTGGTCGGCGGCGTCATCGTCGGCGCCGTCTCGATGGCCCTGCTCGCCGTGCAGTCCCGCTTCGGCCAGAGGCCCTTCGAGCACGTGATCATCGGGCTGCTGGGCGTGATCACCATCGGGTTCCTCGCCGGGCTCGTCGTCGCCCCGCCCGATCCGGTGGCCCTGGCCGACGGGCTGATCCCGCGCTTCGACGGGGGCGGCACCGTGCTGCTCGCGGCCTCGATGCTGGGCGCGACCGTCATGCCCCACGCGATCTACCTGCACGCCGGACTCGTGCGCGACCGCCACGGCAGCGACCGCTCTCCCGGGAGGATCACCCGCGTGGTCCGCGCCTCGCGCTGGGACGTGGTGCTCTCGCTGTGCCTCGCGGGCACCGTGAACATCGCGATGCTGGTCCTGGCCGCCGAGGCGCTCCCCGGGATCCCCGGCACCGACACCATCGAGGGCGCGCAGGCCGCGATCTCCGCCGCCTCCGGGCCCGTGGTCGGCGTGCTCTTCGGGATCGGGCTGCTCGCCTCCGGGCTCGCCTCCTCCTCCGTGGGCGCCTACGCGGGCAGCGAGATCATGCGCGGCCTGCTGCATCGGCGGATTCCGCTCGTGCTGTCCCGCCTGCTCACCCTGCTGCCGGCGCTCGTCGTGCTCGCGATCGGCGCCGAGCCCACCGCGGCCCTCGTGCTCAGCCAGGTCGTGCTCAGCCTCTGCCTGCCCTTCGCCCTGGTGCCGCTCGTGACCCTCACCGGCCGGCGCGCCCTGATGGGGAGCTTCGCGAACTCGCGGCCGGTCACCGTGATCGCCTGGATCGTCGTCGCGCTCATCATCGCCCTGAACCTCGCGCTCGTCCCGATGTCGCTCGCGGGCGGGTGAGCAGGGGCGAACCGGAGGTCGCCATCGGCCCCGGCGATACGATGCCGGGGTGAATCCCGACGAGCTCAGTCCCGTGGCCCAGGACTACCTCAAGGTGATCTGGTCGCGCACCGAATGGGGTGCCCCGCCGATCACCACGGGCGAGCTCGCCCAGCGCTTCGGCACCTCCGCCGCCAACGTCACCGAGACCCTCAAGCGCCTGGACGCCCAGGGCCTCGTGGCCCGCATCCCCTACAAGCCCGTCGAGCTCACCGAGGCCGGCGCGCAGTGCGCGATCGCGATGGTGCGCCGCCACCGTCTGCTGGAGACCTACCTGGTGGAGGCCCTCGGCTACGACTGGGACGAGGTGCACGACGAGGCCGAGCGCCTCGAGCACGCCGTGAGCGACACCTTCATCGCCCGCATCGACGCGATCCTCGAGCATCCGACGGCGGACCCCCACGGCGACCCCATCCCCGATGCCGACCACCGCTGGGCACACCCCGAGGACGCGCGGCGCCTCGCGAACGTCACCGGCAGCGGCCGCTTCCGCGTCCTCGTGGTCTCCGACGCCGACCCCGAGGTGCTGCGCACCGCCCGCGAGCTGGGGCTCGTGCCCGGTGTGGAGCTCGACATCGACGCGGGGGAGAGTGGCGCGTCGGGCGAAGGTCCGCTGGTGCGGGTGCTCGGGCGCGAGGGCGTCGAGGTGCCCGGGAGCGTCGCCGAGGGGATGCTCGTGCGGCCGATCGTATGAGGGCGACGGGCCCGACGGGCGCTCAGCGCCCGAGCGGCCCGCAGCTCTCGCGCAGCAGCACGTCGACCGGGAGCTGCAGGTCCTGGCCGGGAGCGTCGGCATCGGCCATCCGACGCAGCAGCGTCTGGACCGCCTGAACGCCGACGTCCGTCATCGGCTGGCGCACGGTGGTGAGCGGCGGACGGGACCAGCGCGCGTCCTCGATGCCGTCGAACCCGGTGACCACGCAGTCGCACGGGACGCCGATGCCGGCCTCTCGCAGCGCAGTGAGCGCCCCGAGCGCGCTCTGGTCGTTCGCCGCGATCACCGCGCCCGGGCGGACGTCCGCGAGGGCGCGGCGCATCTCCTGCGCCCCGCCCTCGGTCGTGAAGTCGGTGGACGCGATGCGCCAGGTCTCGCCGCTGCCGTCGATCTCCCGGCGGAAGCCCTCCTCGCGCTCGACCCCGTCGGGCGAATCCGCGGGTCCGCCCAGGTAGACCACGGGGCCCTCGGGCTTGCGCGCGAGCACGTGGCGGGTCACCGCCGCCATCCCGCCCGCGTTGTCCACGCGCACGGAATCGGCCGTCCCGGCGGCGCGGCCGGCGACCACCACGAGCGGCACGCGGCGCGCCGAGCGGGCGATGAGGTCGTCGGGCACGGTGCGGGAGATGACGATGATCCCGTCGACCCGACCCTCCAGATCGTCCAGCACCACGCTCCGGCTGAGGTCGGGGCCGGAGGCGACCAGGAGTGCATAGCCGCTGCCCCAGGCGCTGATCTCACAGCCGCGCACGAGCTGCTCGAAGTAGTGGTTGCGCTCGGGGTCCACGAAGCTGCGGTCCATGTCGTCGATGAACTCGACGACGTGATCGCCCGCGGATCCCGGCTGCGGCACCGGCGGGGCGTCGTGGCCGGGGATGAGCAGGCCCAGCACGCCGGTGCGGCGGCCTGCGAGGCCCCGCGCGCTCGCGTTGGGGACGTAGCCGAGCTCGTCGATCGCGGCGAGCACCCTCTCCCGCGTCGACTCGGTGACCTTCTGCGGGCTGCGCAGCACGCGCGAGACCGTTGCGATCGAGACCCCTGCGCGCGTCGCGACGTCGTAGACGGTCGGCGGTTTCCTGGGTGGCACGGGGAACCTCCAGGCGTCGGGCGGAGTGCTCGACGGGGTCGGGGACGGGGTGGACGTCATGAGCCGGATGGGGACGGGTGTCCGCAGGGTACCCGAGAGCGGGGACGCGCCGGTGCGTGACGGCCTGCTGGACTCGTTGACAGTTATACCCCCTAGGGGTATAGATTCGAGCTGTGCCCGAGCGGGCGCCGACGAACCGAGGAGGAGTCCATGACCACGACCGAGTTCCAGGTGACCGGGATGACCTGCGGGCACTGCGAGATGTCCGTGCGCGAAGAGGTCGGCGAGGTCCCCGGCGTCGAGGGCATCGAGGTCAGCCACGAGACCGGCCGTCTGGTCGTCTCCGGCCCCGAGGTGATCGACGAGTCCGCCGTGCTCGCCGCCGTCGAGGAGGCCGGGTACGAGGCCAGCCGCGTCGGCTGAGTCAGCGCCGTGAGCCGGCCCGCGCCGGTCGCCCGAGCTGTGCTGCGGGCCCAGCGCGTGCCGCCGGCCGATCCGCGCCGGCGGCGTGCTCCCGCGCCGCCCGTGTCCCCTCTGTTCCCGTCCCGAAGGAGCTTCGATGACATCCGTCGACCCCGCCGAGCGCAGCACGCCGAGCGGCGCGATCGGTCCGCTGCGCGGGATCGACCTCGACATCGGCGGGATGACCTGCGCCTCCTGCGCGAACCGCATCGAGCGCAAGCTCAACAAGCTCGACGGCGTGGAGGCGAGCGTCAACTTCGCGACCGAGTCCGCGAGGGTCACCGCTCCCGAGGATCTCGACCCCAAGGTGCTGGTGGGGACCGTGGCCAAGGCCGGATACACGGCCACGATGCCTGCGGGCCCGTCGGGCCCGTCGGGCCCGTCGAGTCCAGACCCTTCGGGTGTGGTACCCGAGGGCCGCGCGCCGTCGGCACACGCGGGATCCGACGCAGCCGGCCCGTCGGGCGCCCCCGGATCTTCGACCGGGTCCACCGTCGAGGACACCTCCGACGCCGAGCCCATCGACCCCGAGCTGGTCTCCCTGCGCCAGCGCCTGATCGGCGCGGCCGTGCTCGGAATCCCCGTGATCGCCCTGGCCATGATCCCGGCGCTGCAGTTCACGTACTGGCAGTGGGCCTCGCTCGTGCTCGCCGCGCCCGTGATCGTCTGGGCCGGCTGGCCCTTCCACCGCGCGGCGCTCATCAACGCCCGCCACGGAGCGGCGACGATGGACACCCTGATCTCGATGGGCACCACGGCCGCGTTCCTGTGGTCGCTGTACGCCCTGTTCCTGGGGGACGCCGGCATGCCGGGAATGCACCACGGCTTCGACCTCACCATCGCCCGGTCCGACGGCGCCTCCACGAGCTACCTCGAGGTCGCCGCCGGGGTCATCCTGTTCATCCTCGCCGGCCGGTACATCGAGAAGCGCTCGAAGCGCGAGGCCGGGGCCGCTCTGCGGGCCCTCCTCCATCTGGGGGCGAAGGACGTGGCGGTGCTGCGCGGCGGCACCGAGGTGCGCATGCCGATCGGCGACCTGGCCCCGGGCGACGAGTTCGTGGTGCGGCCCGGCGAGAAGATCGCGACCGACGGCGAGATCGTCTCCGGGCACAGCGCCGTGGACGCCTCCATGCTCACCGGCGAGTCGGTGCCCCAGGAGGTCGCTGAGGGAGACGCCGTCACCGGCGCGACCGTGAACAGCGGCGGACGGCTCGTGGTGCGCGCGACCCGCGTGGGCGCCGACACCCAGCTCGCCCAGATGGCGCAGCTCGTGAAGGACGCCCAGTCCGGCAAAGCGCGCGTGCAGCGCCTGGCCGACCGGATCTCCGGCGTGTTCGTGCCGATCGTGCTCGGGATCGCGCTGGTCACGCTCGTCGTCTGGCTGCTCACCGGGCACGGAGCGGAGGCCGCGTTCACCGCGGCCGTGGCCGTCCTCATCATCGCCTGCCCCTGCGCGCTGGGCCTCGCGACCCCCACGGCGCTGCTGGTGGGCACCGGCCGCGGCGCCCAGCTGGGCATCCTCATCAAGGGGCCCGAGGTGCTCGAGAGCACCGGCGACCTCGACACGGTGGTCCTGGACAAGACCGGCACCGTGACCACCGGACGGATGACCCTCGTCGACGTGCATCCGGCCGGCGGCATCGACGTCGAGACGCTGCTGCGCCGCGCGGGCGCCGTCGAGGACTCCTCCGAGCACCCGATCGCCCAGGCCATCGCCCGCGGAGCCGGCGAGCGCATCGGGAACGTCCCCGAGGCGACCGGCTTCGAGGCCCTGCCCGGCCGCGGCGCCCGCGGGATGGTCGACGGGGTGCACGTGAGCGTGGGACGAGAGCTCGGGGATGACGGAGCCAGCGGGGCCGACGGGGTCCGGGTGCCGGCCGAGCTCGCCGAGTTCCAGGAGAGCGCGCAGGCGGCCGGCCGCACCGCCGTGCTCGTCGCCTGGGACGGGCAGGCGCGCGGCGTCCTCACCGTCGCCGACGCCGTGAGGCCCTCGAGCGCCGAGGCCATCTCGCGCCTGCGTGAGCTGGGACTGCGCCCCGTGCTGCTGACCGGCGACGGCCGCACCGTCGCCGAGCGCGTCGCCTCCGAGGTCGGCATCGACGAGGTCATCGCCGAGGTCATGCCCGAGGACAAGGTCTCCGTGATCGCCCGCCTGCAGGGCGAGGGGCGGAAGGTCGCGATGGTCGGCGACGGCGTCAACGACGCGGCCGCCCTCGCGCAGGCCGACCTGGGCCTGGCCATGGGCGGCGGCACCGACGCGGCCATCCAGGCCGCCGACATCACCCTGGTGCGCAGCGACCTGCGCTCCGCGGCCGACGCGGTCCGCCTCGCACGCCGCACCCTGCGCACGATCCGCGGGAACCTGTTCTGGGCCTTCGCCTACAACGTCGCCGCCATCCCGCTGGCCGCGCTCGGCCTGCTGAACCCCATGCTCGCCGGTGCGGCCATGGCCTTCTCCAGCGTGTTCGTGGTCCTCAACAGCCTCCGCCTGCGCACCTTCCGGGCCGACGCGCGCTGAGCGCCCGGGACCTGCGCGGTTCCCGTGGCGCCCTGTTCGCTCCTGAGCCCGCGGCACCCAGGACGCGCGCGGCGCAGGTGCCACGCGCGCGGCACCGGCGCCACGCGCGCGGCGCAGGCGCCACGCGCGGCACCTTGTTCGCTCCTGGCGCGACCACTTCACGACCGCACCCGCCGGGCATAGCGTGGGCACCGAATCCCGCCTCGCGGGAACCCCGAGCGAAGGGAAGCATCATGACCGACCTGACAGGACGCACCGTCGCACTCATCGCGAACCGCGGCGTCGAGGAGCCCGAGCTCGCCCAGCCACTCGCCGCCCTCCAGGAGGCCGGCGCGAAGACCGTGCTGCTCTCCGCCGAGGACGGCGCCGTCGTCGCCCTGAACGGCGACTGGGACCGAGGGAAGGAGTTCCCCGTCGACGGGCCCATCAAGGGCGCGAGCGCCGACGACTACGACGCCCTGGTCCTGCCCGGCGGCACCCTGAACGCCGATTCCCTGCGGATCGACGAGGACGCCGTGGGCCTCGTGAAGGCCTTCGCCTCCGCGGGCAAGCCCATCGCCGCCATCTGCCACGCCCCCTGGATCCTCATCGAGGCGGGACTCGTCGACGGGCTCCGGATGACCAGCTTCACCTCGGTCGCCACCGACCTGCGCAACGCGGGGGCCGACTGGGTCGACGAGCAGGTCGTCACCGACCGCGGCATCACCACGAGCCGCAACCCCGGCGACCTCGACGCCTTCAACGCCGAGGTCATCGCGCGCCTCGCGGGCTGACGCGGGCGCGCCCTGGGCGCGGGGCGCGGGGCGAGGGCGCCTCGTTCCCGCGGGCGCGGGTGCACCGTTCCCACGGGGGGCGGTTGCGCCGTGCTCACGAGGGCGGTGCACCGTGCCTCCCGCTGCGTGTTGTGTTTGAGTGCTGCGTAATGGTCGTTCTGGAGGCTCATAACGACTGTTGCGCAGCACTGTTCGTGTGTCGCCCGCCTTCTGGCGCGGTGCCCGTTCCTTGAGTGCTGCGCAGTGGTCGTTTAGGACGCTCAAAACGACCGTTGCGCAGCACTGTTCGTGCGCGGCCCCTGCTTTGGGGTGCCCTGGAGTGGAGCTCGGATCTTGAGTGCTGCGTAGTGGTCGTTTAGGAGGCTCATAACGACCGTTGCGCAGCACTGTTCGCGTCGCGCCAGGCGCCAGGCGCCAGGAGCCAGGAGCCAGAGCCCAGGCGTCCGCTCCCACACTTGCCAGCTCAGCCCTCCCACCCGCGCGAGCGGAGGGCGCCCCGCACCTCATGCGCCGCGAGCCGTCCTCCGGCGCGGAGGTGCTCGGCGACGGTGCGGATCTCGAGCCACCCGTGGGCCGCGCGCCTTTTGCCGCGACGGATGTCCTTCGCCAGCTGCTCGGGGGTGAGGTGGCTGGGCCCTTCGTGCTCGACGCACACCTTCCACTCCGGCCAGCTCAGGTCCGGTTCCCCCAGGTCGACGTCGCCCTCCCAGACCCTGACGTTGAGCTGGGGATCGGGGATGCCGGCGCCCACGAGCGCCAGCCTCAGCGAGGTCTCGGCCGGGGAGTCGCTGCCGACCCGTGCCCGCGCGAGCGCGGCGCGCAGGTGCCCGCGTCCGGTTCGTCGGGAGGAGTCGATCGCGAGGCGCAGACCCTCGGGGGTCGCGTACGGAGCCGAGCGGCCCTCGAAGCGGGGGCGCGGGTGGCGGATCAGGTGGTCGAGGACGGAGACGAGGTCGTCGGGCGTCAGATGCTCGACGAGGTCCAACGCTGTGCGGATCCGACCGGTGAGGCGGCATCCCCGGGCGTCGACGACGTCGTCACGGTCGATCGTGAGGCGGTGCCAGATCAGCATCCTCGAGCCGCGCCGCGCATGGGCGCTGGTGAGGTGGATCTGTTGGGTGTTCGCCACATCGAGGGTTGAGGGGAGCGGCATGCCGAGAACCTGCGCGGCGGAGGGGCCGCACAGCATTACGCTCGCGTCCGACCAGCGCAGTGCCCGCGCGAGGTCCTCGGGAGTGAACCGGGGACCCCGCCGGTAGAGGCCGCGCTGCACCCGTCCCAGGTCTGGCGCCCGCAGCCGGCGAGCGCTGACGCCGGCCGCGAACGCCTCGGCAGCGGTGAACACGGGCCCGAGAGTGCTCGGCAGCGGTTCCGGGGTCAGTGTCATCGCCCCAGGGTGCACGGAGCAGTGCGGCCCGTCGGCCACTCATCCACATTCCCCTGGTCAGTCGCGGTCGCGCCTCTGGTCAGTCGCGCCCCCTACTTCACCGCGCCCATCGAGAGCCCGCGCACCAGCTGCTTCTGGGCGATCCAGCCGGCGAGGACCACGGGCAGGGAGGCGATGACCGAGGCCGCGGAGAGCCGCGCGAGGAACAGACCCTCGGAGGTCATCGTGCTCATGAGGTAGATCGGCACCGTGGCGGCGTTGGCGGCGGTGAGGTTCAGGGCGAAGAAGAACTCGTTCCACGCGAAGATCACGC
This sequence comes from Brachybacterium sp. NPDC056505, assembly GCF_042794925.1. NCBI lineage: Bacteria > Bacillati > Actinomycetota > Actinomycetes > Micrococcales > Dermabacteraceae > Brachybacterium > Brachybacterium sp. NPDC056505. The sequence goes on along the minus strand of NZ_JBHTSV010000007.1, from coordinate 33,667 downwards.
AGATCAGCGCGGTCGCCGCGACACCGGGGGCCACCATCGGCAGCAGCACCGTGCGCATCGTGCGCATGAGCGAGGCGCCGTCGATCGACGCCGCCTCGAGCACCTCTCCGGGCACCTCGAGGAAGAACGAGCGCATCATCCACACCGCGATCGGCAGGTTCATCGCCGTGTAGAGCACGATGAGCGTGAGCAGGTTGTCGAGCATGCGCAGCTGTCCGGCGATCACGTAGATCGGCATGATCACCGCGACCACCGGCAGCATCTTCGTGGAGATGAAGAAGAACAGCACGTCCTGGGTCTTCTTCACCGGCCGGATGCTGAGTGCGTAGGCGGCGGGGATGGCGAGCACGAGCACCAGCAGCGTCGAGCAGGCCGTCGCGATCACCGAGTTCAGCAGGTAGCTGCCCGCGCCCGAGGCGAGCACCGCCTTGTACTGGTCGAGCGTCGGGGTGAACAGGAAGGTGGGCGGGTTCGACGCGGCCTGCGACTCCTGCTTGAAGCTCGTGAGCACCATCCACGCGACCGGCGCGAAGAAGATCAGCCCGACGATCCAGGCGAGGATGCCCAGCAGGCGTCCGGTCGTGGTGCCGCGGGCGCGCTTGGGGCGGATCGCGGGGGCGCCGGGGGCCGACGCGCGGGAAGCTGTCGAACCCGCGGACGAGCGCCGCGGCGAAGGGGCGGGGGAAGCGTCGGCGACGGTGCTCATGACTGCTCCTTGGCGTTGATGCTGCGGAAGATCAGGCGCAGCGCGAGCGTCGAGATGATGATGGTGGCGACCACGGTGACCACGCCCATCGCGGCGGACTGGCCGATGTCGAAGCCGAGGAACGCGCGCTGGTAGATGTAGAACGGCAGGTTCGCGCTCGCCGTGCCCGGTCCGCCCGCGGTCATCAGGTAGATCTGATCGAAGGTGTTGACCACGTAGATCGCGCCCAGCAGCACCGACAGCTCGATGTAGAAGCGCAGGTGGGGGAGCGTGATGTGGCGGAAGGTCTGCCACGGGGAGGCTCCGTCCATCGACGCGGCCTCGAGCACGTCGCCGGTCTGCGACTGCAGGCCCGCGAGCAGCAGGAGCATCATGAACGGCGTCCACTGCCACACCAGCGCCACCACGATCGAGAACACCGGCAGCTGGCTGGTCCAGTCCACGGGGCCGACGCCCACGAGGGAGATCAGCCAGTTCACGAGCCCGTACGTGGGGTCGAACATCGAGATCGACCAGAGCATCGCGCCGGCGACCGGCATGATGAGGAACGGCGTGATGAGCAGGGTGCGCACGATCCCGCGGCCCAGGAACTTGCGGTCCAGCAGCAACGCCAGCCCGAGCCCCAGCAGCAGGGCGACCGCCACGCACGCGAGCGTGATGAGGATCGAGTTCAGCGCGGCACCGCGGAACGTGGAGTCGCGGAAGATGTCGAGGAAGTTCTGCAGGCCCACGAACTCCTCGCCCTCGGGGCGCAGCAGGTTGCGCGAGCGCAGCGAGTACCAGATGGTCAGCAGGAACGGGATCTGCGTGCAGATCACCACGAACACGAAGGCGGGCAGGAGCGGCAGGCGCCGACTCCATCCGTCGGCCCGGGACTGCGCGGTGCCGCGCGGCGGCGCGGTGCGACGGGGCTGCGAGCTCCCGCGGGACTGCGGGGACCCGGCGGCGGCGGTGGTCGTCATCGCTCAGCCCTCCCATCCGTAGGTGCGGGCGACGGACGCGGCGAAGGTCTGCGCCTGGGAGAGGGCGTCCTCGACGCTCTGCCCGCCGGCGATCGCCGCGGAGAGCTGCTGGCCCACCCGGGTGCCCAGGTCCTGGAACTCGGGGATGCCGACGAACTGCAGTCCGGGGTAGGGGACCTCCTGGGTCATGGCCTTCTCCTGCGTCGCGTTGTCCATCGAGTCGAGGGTGGGGGTCGCGTAGTGGGCGGCGAGCTTCTTGTACTCGGGGATCTCGTACGTCGAGCTGCGGGACCCCGGCGGCAGCGCCTCCCAGCCCACCTCCTTCCCGACCAGCTGGAAGTAGTCGGGGTGGGTCATCCAGGCGATGAAGTCCCAGGCGGCCTGCTTCTTCGTGGAGGTCTCGGGGATCGCGAGCGCCCACGAGTAGAGCCAGCCGGTGGACTCGGTCTCGACCGTCGGCCCGAGCGTGTAGTCGGTCTTGCCGACGACGGTCGAGGAGTCCGGGTTCTCGATCCCGGAGACCATCGAGGAGGCGTCGAACCACATGGCCGCGTTGCCCTGGGAGAACTGGGTGAGGCACTCGCCGAAGCCGGAGGTCGCCGCGCCCGGCTGGCCCCAGGTGCGCACGGTGTCGACGTAGGTGGCGACGGCCTCGCGGACCTCCTCGGAGTCCAGTCGCGGCGCCCAGTCCATGTCGAACCAGCAGCCGCCGAAGGTGTTGATGGCCGTGTTGATGGGCGCGAGGTTCTCGCCCCAGCCGGCGAGGCCGCGCAGGGCGATGCCGGACATGCCGTTCTCGGGGTCGTGCAGGGTCTTCGCGAAGGAGCGGATGTCGTCCCAGCTGGGGTGGCCGGGCATGGTCAGCCCGGCCTCGTCGAAGAGGTCCTTGCGGTAGACGAGGAACGCGCTCTCGCCGTAGAACGGCACCGAGTGCATGGACTTCTCGTAGGTCAGGGCCTCTCGGATCGTGGGGATGAAGTCCTCGGGCTCGTAGCCGTCGGTCTTGTCGATGTACGGCTGCAGGTCGGTCAGCCAGCCGTTCTTCGCCCACAGCGGGGTCTCGTAGTTGGAGATCATCACGACGTCGAACTCGCCGCCGCCCGAGGCGACCGACGCCGTGATCTTCGCGCGGGCCTCGTTCTCCGGGAGGGACACGAAGCGCACGTCCACGTCGGGGTGGTCCGCCCGGAAGTGGTCGACGAGCCCGATCGCGTCCTGCATCTGCGGGTTCGAGACGATCGCGACGACGATGGACTGCTTCCCGCCGCTGCTGCCCGAGCCGCATCCGGCCAGACCCAGGGTCGCCGCGCCGGCGCCGAGCGCGCTCGCGCCCAGGACCGTGCGCCGGCTCGGGCGGGAGGCGGGGGTTCGGAGGGCCGACGGGGCCGGTGCGGCCGACGGCGGTGGTGAGGTGCGGGATCGGAGGTGCGGCATGGGCTGTCCCCTCTGGGCGGTGTCGGCGTCGGTGTCGACGGGTCTCGCGCTGGAACGTCGGTCCGGGGCCACGGGCCTACGTCGGAGTCGGACCGCGGGTGGTCGGTGCGGTCGGTGCGGGCCGCTGCACATCTGATAAGCGGCTCCGCTCATCTGATTCGTGAGCGTAGTCATATACGCTTCGCGGAGCAACAGGCGGAACGGAATCGGGACGCGGGTGCGGCGCGCGGCGTCGGCCGGCCTCCCGGGATCCTGCCGCCGCGCTGCAGCCCGACACGGCGCAGCCCTCCACGACCCCACGACCATCCACAGGAGCACCCATGCCCGCGGACGACGGCTCCCTCAAGGCGCACCTGGCGACCGAGTACTACCTCCGGAACCGCTCGAAGGTGGACATCGCCAAGGAGCACGGGCTCTCCCGCTTCCAGGTCGCGCGAATGCTCGAGGAGGCGCGTGCGCAGGGCATCGTGCGGATCCAGATCCACGACCCGGCGGAGTCGGGGCACGATCTCGCGCCGCTCGCCGAGAAGCTCGGCATCTCCCGCGTCGTCGTCGCCTCCCCGCGCGTGGACGAGACCATGCGCGGGGCCCTCGCCCGGCAGGTCGGACGGCTGCTGCCGGACCTCCTGCACGACGGCGGGCGGCTCGGGGTCGCCTGGTCGCGCACGCTCATGCACCTGCCCGACTCGCTCGACGCCCTGCCCAGGGTCGATGTCGTCCAGCTCGTCGGCCCGCTCAGCGCCCCCGGCTACTCGAGCGCGCACTCCTCGGCCCTCATCCACACGCTCGGATCCTTCGCGGGCGGCGCCATCTGGGCGCTGCCCACCCCGCTGATCGTCGACTCACCCGAGGTCGCGGCCTCGCTGCGCGGCATGGACGAGGTGCGCTCCGCTCTCGAGGCGGCCGACGAGATCGACGTCGCGACCGTCTCGATCGGCGCCTGGTGGCCCGGCGCGTCGACCCTGTGGAGCAGGCTGTCCGAGGACGAGCGCGGGCGGGCGCGCGAGGCGGGCGTGGTCGCCGAGTGCGCGGGCGTCCTCGTGGACGCCGAAGGCCGGGTCGCGCGGGCCGGCATCGAGGAGCGCGTGATCGGGGTCGGCGCAGAGCAGCTGAGGCGAGCCCACGTGGTCGCGGTGGCCCCGGCCGTGGGCCACCCCGAGGCCGTGGTCGCGGCCGCCCGTGCGGGACTCGTCGACGACCTCGTGCTCTCCTCCGAGCTCGCGGCCCAGGTCGCCGATCTGCTCGGCTGAGACCAGGGGCTGCTCATCTGATCCGGGCGCTGGTATCGTCGGCCCTGTCTCCATCCGCCGATGACGAAGGATGCGTCATGACCTCCCTGAACGCCGCCGCCCTGCCCGAGATCGCGGCCGCGGGCCGGATCCCGGTCCCTGATGTCCCGCTCGAGGAGAGGTCCGTCGGCATCGTCCACTTCGGCGTCGGCGGCTTCCACCGCGCCCACCAGGCGATGTTCCTGGACCGCCTCATGCGCGCCGGCCGCGACCGCGACTGGGCCCTGTGCGGCGTGGGCCTGCTGCCCGGCGATGCACGCATGCGCGACGCCCTCGCCGCGCAGGACGGTCTGTACACCCTGGTCACGAAGGCGCCCGACGGCACGCAGGACCCGCGGGTGATCGGCTCGATCGCCGAGTACCTCTTCGCGCCCGACGACCCGGAGGCCGTGCTCGCGCGCATGAGCGAGGCGAGCACCCGCATCGTCTCCCTCACGGTCACCGAGGGCGGCTACAACTACAACCCCTCGACCGGCGAGTTCCAGCGCGAGACGCCGGCCGTCGCAGAGGACCTGCGCACCGCCTTCGGCGGCGAGGGGAGCGGGGACGCGCCCGTCGGCCACCCGCAGACGATGTTCGGCTTCGTCGTCGAGGCGCTGCGTCGCCGCCGCGAGGCCGGCACGGCCCCGTTCACGGTGATGTCCTGCGACAACGTGCGCGGTAACGGCGATCTCGCCAAGCGCATGATCCTCGCGTACGCGCAGCTGCGCGACGAGGCCGGTCTGCACGGCGATGCGTCGATGGCCCCGTGGATCGACGAGCACGTCGCCTTCCCCAACTGCATGGTCGACCGGATCACCCCGGTCACCGCCGAGTCCGACATCGAGATGATCTCCCGCGAGTACGACGTCCAGGACGCCTGGCCGGTGGTCAGCGAGGACTTCGTGCAGTGGGTGCTCGAGGACTCCTTCCCGCTGGGCCGCCCGGCCTGGGAGGAGGTGGGGGTGCAGATGGTAGAGGACGTCGAACCCTACGAACTCATGAAGCTGCGCCTGCTGAACTGCTCCCACCAGGCCATCGCCTACTTCGGGCTGCTGCTCGGGCAGACCTTCGCCCATGAGGCCGCGCAGGACGAGGACCTCGCCCCCTTCACCCGCACCCTGTACATGGACCGGGAGGGCACGCCCACGGTCCCCGACGTCCCCGGCATCGACCTCGACGCCTACAAGGACGAGCTGATGGCACGCTTCTCCAATGCGCACGTGCGCGACACCCTCGCCCGCCTCGCCGCCGAGTCCAGCGACCGCATCCCCACCTGGATGGTCCCCGTGATCCAGGAGAACCTCGAGGCCGGGCGCGATGTCAGCGCATGCGCGGCGATCGTCGCCTCCTGGGCCCGCTACGCCGAGGGCACGGGGGAGAACGGCGAGGAGTGGCCCGTCGTCGACCGCCTGCACGATCGCGTCATGGCCGCAGCCGCGAAGCACGACGAGGACCCTCTCGCGTTCCTGCGCGATGCGGAGCTGTTCGGCGACCTCGTCGAGCACGAGGCCTTCACGACCCCGTACCTCCACGCGCTCGAGGTGCTGCGCACCCGCGGCGCCCGGGCCCTCCTCCAGGAGCTGCACGCGCAGGTGTGAGCGCGGTGGGCGCGCAGCGTCGGCCGGGTGAGATCGGGTCAGCTGGGTCGTGGTCGTGGTCGTGGCAGCGGGTCAGCGGGCCGACGTCCGCGGCCTGCGCCAGACCATCACCGCGACGAGCAGCACCATGACGATCGTGGTGAGGGCGATGGGCAGGGGCACCAGCGGATCGATCAGCACCACGAGCACCGCGAGCGCGATCGAGGCGCTCACCACGGCGTCGGCCGAGCGGCGGATCACCACGCACCACATGCCCACCAGGAAGATCGCGATCGGCAGGGAGACCGCGTACGCGGCGGCCGTCGGACCGATCTCCGACTCGCCCATGGCGACATCGACCTCGAGCTCGACGCCCACGGAGAAAGCGCCCGCGGCCGCGAAGATCACGTAGTGGCCGTAGCCGTAGAGCAGGGAGCTGCGCAGCGAGACGATCGCCTCGTGGTGGGGCGGCCAGAAGTAGATCCACCACAGCGCGGCGGTCACGATCAGGCACAGTGCGCCGAGCGGGACCAGGTCCGCGAGCGGGACCTCCGCGTCGCGCGCCTCGATGATCGCGTGGGAGGACGCGAGCAGGCTCTCACCCAGCAGGATCAGGGTGAATCCGCCGTAGCGCTCGGTGATGTGCTCGGGATGCCAGGGGGTACGCCCGCGCTGCTCCGCGATGACGGGAACGCTGATCTCCGCGAGGATCAGGAGGACGACCGCCGGGATCAACAGGCCGTGCGGCAGCAGGAGCACGAGCACCCAGAGCACCTGGACGATCGCGATGCCGACGGCGTAGTGGAGGGCCGCTCGCCGCGCCTCGCCCGTCGAGGACGGCGTCGCCGCCGCCCGCAGCCACTGCACGACCATCGACAGGCGCATGACGACGTACCCGGCGATCATCACGCCGAAGGAGTCGTGCTCGAAGACGGGGCCGATGCCCGCGGCGACCACCATCACGCCGCCCATCTGGGCGATGGTGAGCACCCGGTAGAGCCAGTCGTCGGTGTCGAACGAGGTGGCGAACCAGGTGAAGTTCATCCACGCCCACCAGATCGCGAACAGCGCCATCGCGTAGTGGCCCACGCCGCCGGCCACGTGCGACTCGGCGAGGGCGTGGTGGAGCTGGACGCCCGCGATGCTCACGGCGATCACGAAGACCAGGTCGAAGAACAGCTCGAGCGACGAGCCTGCCCGTCCCTCCTCGTGGGGGTCGCGGGGGCGCATCGGCAGCAGCCGCCAGCGGGAGGCGGTGGTCGTGGTCATGGGCACCTCGGTGGGGATGGGGATGAGGGCGCGTGCCCGCGCCTGTGCACGAGCCTCGAAGAGCGTACGCGGAGCGGCGAACGATCCGCATGCCGCATGCCGCATGCCGCATGCGGGCGCTGTGGGGACGTTGCGTCGGGCCGGACCAGTGCCCATCGATCCGATCCGTGCGCTCGCCATCGCTCACTCCCGCAGATCGACCACGCGGTTCTGATACGCCCACACCACGGCCTGCAGGCGCGAGGCCACGCCGAGCTTCGGCAGCATCCGTGCGAGGTGGGACTTCACGGTCGAGGCCTCGACGTGCAGGTGCGCGGCGATGTCCGCGTTGCTCATGCCCTCCGCGAGCGCACGCAGGATCTCCAGCTCCCGCGGGGTGAGGACGTCCTCGGCGCCGCTGTCCGGGCGCACGACGACCGGCTGCAGGCGTCGCCGCTCGGCGACCTCGCGGAGGATGCGGCGGGTGAGCGACTGGTCGATCGTTCCGCGACCCGCCGCCACCTGCCGCAGAGCGTGCGAAATCAGGTCCGGGTCCGCGTCCTTGAGGAGGAAGCCCGCGACTCCCGCCTCGAGAGCGCCGAAGACGTACTCGTCGAGGTCGAACGTGGTCAGCATGAGCACCTCCACCTCGAGCTCGCGGACCGCCTCGGCGACCTCGATGCCGTTCATCCCGGGCATGCGGACATCGAGGCACGCGACGTCGGGTCGCAGCTCGCGGATGAGCTCGAGCGCCTGGGGGCCGTCCTCCCCGATGCCCACCACCTCCATGTCCGGCTCGGCCTCCAGCAGCGAGGCGAGGCCCTTGCGCACGAGGGCGTGGTCGTCCGCCAGCACCACGCGGATCATGTCGGTTCCTCCCTCTGCTGCGGCTGGTCCGGGACGATGCCGTCACGGGGCAGGTCCAGCGTCACGGACCAGCCTCCTGCGCCGGTGGGGCCGTACTCGAGGCGGGCCCCCACCAGCTCCGCCCGCTCCCGCATGCCGATCAGACCGAACCCTCCGGTGCGGCCGGACTGCGGACCGGGGCGCGCCGGTCGCCCGTTGACCACGACGATCCGCACCCGCTGCGCGGAACGCGCGTCGACGCGCACCTCGCAGCCCGCCGCAGGGGCGTGGACGGCCGCGTTCGCGAGGGACTCCTGGACCATGCGATAGCCCACCAGCTGCGCGAGCGCGCCGACATCGGAGCCGGGGTCCGCACCCTGCGGCTTCACCGTCAGTCCGATCTCCGCCCCGGCGGCGCGCCGCTCGTCCACGAGCTGCGCGAGAGAGGCGAGGGACCGGTCGGCGAGCGGCGCCGCGTGCTCGTCGCGCAGCAGGCCGACGAGGCGCCGCAGGTCGCGCAGCACGGCGGTGCTCTGCATGCGGATGTCACGGGCCGATTCCTTCGCCGCCTCCGGTGCAGGGTCCACCTGGCGCTCGAGTGCGGAGGCCAGCATCGCGATGCCCGACATGTGGTGGGCGGCGATGTCGTGGAGGTCGCGGGCGACGGCGGTACGTTCGGCGGCGATCGCCACGGCGACCTGGGCGTCCTGCTCCCGGCGCAGGGCCGTGAGCTCCCGCTCGTGGGCGGTGCGCGCCTGCCGTCGGCTGACCACGATCAGGGCGAGGAGGAGCGGCACGCCGATGACGATCACCCCCTGCCCGATCCCGGCGAGGAGGGCCTGGATGGTGCCCGCATCTTCCGATCCGAGCGTGTTCACGGTCGTGGCCAGCACGGTGAGCGCGAGCATCGCCCCCGCCACCGGGGCGAGATGCTCGCGGCGGAGCCGCACCCCGGCGACGTAGGCCGCCCACAGCACCGCGACGGTCGTGGTGCCGAAGGCGGTGCCCGGGGCGAGGACGGCGAGCAGCAGCGGGAGCGCGCACACCACCACCGCTGCGAGGCGCGGGAGAGGCCGGAGCAGGACGAGCGCCGCCGCTTGGGCGAGCAGCGTGAGCAGGACCGCCCACCATGCGGCCGAGCCTGCGGGAGGCGCCCCCATCGGCTCGCCCTCAGCCCGTTCGAGCAGCGGGATCGCGAGCAGTGTTCCGGCGGCGATCACGAGGCAGCACAGCGCCGCCACGGCGTCGCTCCTCCGTGGGGCGGGGCCTCGCCATGGCGGCGCTGGGCTCGTGCTCGCCGTCATGAGCTCGACGGTAGCCCCTGGCGGCGGGGGAGGGACGTCGAAGCGGGGAGCGTCGGCTCCGGGGGACGCACGCCGAGGCGTCCTCGCGTGGCGAGGATGATCCCTGCCGCCGCGACGACGGCCGCCACGGCCAGCAGCGGGTACACGTACTGCGCCGCGATCGACGGGAACATGGCCGACCACAGCACGGAGGCGAAGGTGTTCGCGCTGACGTGCATGAGCATCGACAGCGGCAGCGATTCACCGGTCCGGTTGAACACCCAGGACATGACGATGTTGAAGCCGAGGCAGAAGACGGTGAAGGCGAGCAGGCCGGTCACGCTGCGGCCGGGCCCGTCGGCCCAGTCGGTGAGGAACAGCGGGTAGTGCCACACGGCCCACACGGGCCCCAGGATCGCGGCGGACGCGAGCGGGCTGCGCTGGTGCTGGAGGCGGCTGAGGGCGAAGTCCCGCCAGCCGGGCTCCTCCGCGAGGCCGGTGGTCAGCAGCTGCAGCACCAGCATCGGCGCGTACAACGCGAGGAGCGCCAACGGGGGTGCGACGACACTCCCGCCGATGGCGAGAGAGGCCGTGGTGCCGACAGCGGTCAGTCCTGCGGGGACGGCGAGCAGGGCGATCGCGTACCAGCGCCAGTTCGCGCGCCACCGGAACAGGCGCCCTGCCCAGGCGCGCAGGCCGGCGCGGCCGTCCACCACGGCGGTGACGATGAGCGCGGAGCCGATGGGGCCGAGGAACGCACCCGGGATGACGCCGAGCAGCTGCGTGGAGCCGAGCACCAACGGGTAGTCCACGTCGATGATGCCGAGGCCGCTGGTGGAGAGGATGTAGTTGAGCCACCCCAGCCAGCTGAGACCGCAGGCCAGGAGGAAATAGCTGAGGACGGGACGAGAACGGATGAGGTGCACCATGGAGGGCCTCCGGTCGACGAGGGGCGCTGACTCCTCCACGATCCGTGGTGCGAGGGCGCGCCTCGAGACCCGTTCGGGCGAAACCGGGGACTTGCAACTTTGGATGCAGACCGGCTCCGGGGCCCCGGGGGCCGGGGGCCGCGTGTCCGGAAGGGCGGCACCCTCTCCTGCGAACGACGGGGCGCCCCTCGGCCGCGCTGGTGGGCGGACGGCGGTCATGTCTTCCCGCTGAGGGGTTCCGGGTGTCGAGCCCTCAGGAGACACGATGAGCGACATGCCCGGACTCACCGCGATCAGCCCACGGTTCGCCCAGCACGCGGAAGCACTCGGAAGAGCATCGGGCGCCACACAGCAGAGCTCCGCGTCCGACGTCGGTGGCGCCTCCGACGGGGACGGCGGCTCCGAGGGTGCTGACGCACGCGGTTCGGGTGGAGAGGCGAGCGACCAGCCGGCCGCGGTCGCGGACCTGCGGGACGTCACGTTCCCGATCGACGCCCAGGCGGCCATCGACCTCTCCGATCCGATGACTTTCGACGACGCGCTGGACAAGGCCTCGCAGAAGGCCGACGGCCCCTGCGTGGTTGGAAGCTCGAGTGGCACGACGGTCACCGCGAATACCAGTTCGACATCGGACCCGAGCACGAAACGCCTGAGGTCACCGTGGACGTCGACTCCGGAAGCGCCCGCCTCGACGACTGACGCATGACCGCGGCTACTGCGACGAGCAATGGGATGCCGATCAGCTCGGCGTAGTTGGTGCTGGGCTCCGCTGCGGGCGCTGCGGCGATGAGCGGAGGTTCGATCACTCGATCATCGTCTCCGAACTGGCGCTTTTCATCAGGGGAGAAGTGCGCGGGGTTGTCGGAGGGTCGACCGTCAGTTCACCGTCGCGGGTGCCGCTTGTTGGCTTCGGCCCACGGGCGTGAGTACCGGGCTGCGGCACGGGAGAGCGAGCCCAGATCGTTGGGAGCGAACGGGCCGACGGTCACCTCGTCGACGTCGTTGGTGCAGGTGATCCAGATGGATCCGCAGTCGATGGTGATGGTGAGGCAGTCGCCGTCTGGGTCAGTGAGTTCGAGGGTGGTCATCCAAGGCTCCACGCCTGTTCAGGGAGGGGTGGCTGCTCGTCGTCGAGCCGCCGAGCTCCCCCACGGATCTGGGCCCGATGCTACGTCGGGCGCCCGAGTCGGAGATGTGTGTGCTGTTCAGCGGAGATTTCTTCGAGGCGCCAATCGCGAACGTGATCATGGCCCCGCTCGGTTCGGCCCGGCCCGCGCTCGTCCGCGAGGGAAGTCCGCCTTCGCCGAGAACGCGGTGTCGGGGGTTGGCTCGTGGCGTACGGGTGCCTGGGTGCGGTCGATCGTCATGGTGCCCCTCGGGCCGTGGTGGTGCGGCGGATGAGGACAGGGATGGAGACTCCGCAACGGTGTGAGAGTGGAGCCGTCTGCCCGGAGCGCGTGCGAATCCGTGCCCAGGGGCGAACTTAGCGGCGGGTCACTTCCCGCGCGCCGCGCTCGGCCAGCAGCCGCGCCGTGAGCTCGACCTCGTCGAGGTCGCCGCGTCTGGCTCGGACATCATGATGTTTGCGATTTTGGCTAACGACGAATCGAGGATTTGCGAATTCCGCACGGGGCCCCTAGTCTCGCCGGGTGACATCGAGAGATCTTCCCCCCGAGCGTCGCGGCGTCCCGGATGGCGACGCGGATCTCGTGGCTCAGAGACAGTGGCCGGACGGCCCGCCAGCAGTCGGAGGCGGCGACGGGCCGTCACCGGCCTCGGCCCAGCGAGATGCCCGGATGGTCCGGTTCCGGACCGCGATCCAGGGGTCGGGGTTGTCGCAGCGCGAGGTCGCTTGGCAGATGCGGCTCGAGGAGACGAAGCTCTCGAAGTCCTTGAAGGGCGCTCGACGGTTCCAGCCGGACGAGCTGTTCGCCCTGGCGACCATCACGGGCGTGACGGTCAGCTGGCTGCTCACCGGCTCGGACTCGGATGCGGAGTCGGCGGCCGCGCCGGCGCGCAGCGCGCTGCCGGCCTGGGAGTCCCAGGCACCCGCCGCGAGCAGTCTGCGGCGCCGGCGCATCGTCCAGGAGGCGTGGAAGCTCTTCGCCGATCGGGGATTCGCCCAGGTGCGAATCTCCGAGGTCGCGGCGGCCGCCGGCGTCTCCCCGCCGACGGTTCATTATCACTTCGAGGACAAGGAAGAGCTGTTCGCGGAGACGCTGCGGTACAGCGTTAAGCTCGCGTACGACCGGCAGGTCGCGGGTCTGGAGTCCGCCCAGCCGCCGCTCGACCGGCTCCGCGCGCTCGTGCGGATCCGGCTGCCGCAGCAGCCGCTCGTCCGCGAGGAGTGGTCGATCTGGGCGCAGACCTGGGCGATCTCCGCGCACAGCGAGTCGACCCGGGCGCACCACGCCGAGAGCTACGGCCGCTGGGAGAGCACGGTGCGGGACATCGTCGCGGATGGGATCGCTTCGGGCGACCTCCGCGAGCAGCCCCTCGAGGGTGCCGTGCTGCGGCTGACTGCGCTCTTCGACGGGCTCGGGATCCGCGTGCTCACCGGACTGCTCGACCCGGAGCAGATGCTCGCCATGGTCGATGCGCACATCGACGCCGAACTGGCCGCCCACCCCTGACGTCCTCCCCGGGTGGGTGCGCGCACCCGCCCGTCCCCGCATCGCCACGTCCGGCGAAGGGCCCGACGATCACCCCGTCGCCCGGCAGGACGGTCATGACCCAAGCAGCACGACCCTGACCAGAGCAGAACGACATGAAGCCGAGGACATCCCCATGAACCGTCACGTCATCCTCACCTGCGCGCTCACCGGAGCCGGCGACACGGCGGGCAAGAGCGAGCACGTCCCGGTCACCCCGCAGGAGATCGCGGAGTCCGGGATCGCCGCCGCCCGCGCCGGCGCCTCCGTGATCCACATCCACGTGCGGGACCCGCGCACCCGGCAGGGCTCGCGCGAGACCTCCTTCTACGCCGAGGTCGCGCGCCTCGTGCGCGAGTCCGATGTCGACCCGGTCATCAACATGACCGCGGGGATGGGCGGCGACCTCGTCATCGATCCGAAGGACCCCACCCGCCACCTCGACGGCACCGACCTGGTCCCGCAGGCGGAGCGCCTCGCCCACGTCGAGGCACTGCGCCCGGAGATCTGCACCCTGGACTGCGGCACCCTGAACTTCGGCGAGGGCTCGAGCATCTACGTCTCGACCCCCGACATGATGCGCGAGGGCGCGGCGCGGATCCGCGAGCTCGGCGTGAAGCCCGAGCTCGAGATCTTCGACACCGGCAACCTCTGGTTCGCCAACGTCATGTACGAGGAGGGGCTGCTGGACGATCCGCCGATGTACCAGCTGTGCATGGGCATCCCCTACGGCGCGCCTGTGAGCACCGGACTGCTGACCGCCATGGTGGACATGCTCCCGGCCACGGCGCAGTTCACGTCCTTCGGCATCGGCCGCCATCAGCTCCCGTGGGTTGCGCAGTCCGTCCTCGCCGGAGGGCACGTGCGCGTCGGGCTCGAGGACAACCTCTACCTGTCCAAGGGCGTGAAGGCCACCAACGCCCAACTGGTCGAGCGCGCGCGCACCCTCATCGAGGGCATGGGCTCTCGCGTCGCCTCACCGAACGAGGCGCGCGACATCCTCGGGCTCGCCGTCCACTGACGCCCGTCCCACACCACCACACACAGCAGCACCGCCCAGAAAAGAGGAGACCACCACACCATGCCACTGCGCGAGCCCGGAACCATCGACACCGTCGGATGCGTCGGAGCGGGAACGATCGGCGGCGGCTGGGCCGCCTACTTCCTCGCCCACGGACTGCGCGTGCGCGTCTGGGACCCCAGCCCGACGGCCGGGGAGAAGCTCGGGCGGCTGATCGACGCGGCCTGGCCCGCCCTGACCGAGCTCGGGCTCGCCGAGGGAGCGGACCCCTCCGCCTGGAGCGTGCACAGCGACCTTGCCGAGGCGCTCGAGGGCGTCGGCTTCGTCCAGGAGTCCGCCCCGGAAGACCTCGCCATGAAGCAGGACCTGCTGGCAGAGGTCGCGGCCGCCGCCCCGCCGGACGTCGTCATCGCGTCCTCGACCTCCGGGTACTCGATGACCGAGATGGCCACGACGGCCGCGCAGGCGGGTCTCGCCGACCGGCTCGTCGTCGGCCACCCCTTCAACCCGCCGTACCTGATCCCTCTCGTCGAGGTCGTCGGCGGCGAGGCGACCGATGCGGCCGCCGTCGACTGGGCCGCCGAGTTCTACGAGCGGATCGGCAAGTCCGTGATCCGCATGGACCGCGAGGTGCCCGGCTTCATCGCCAACCGGCTGCAGGAGGCGCTCTGGCGCGAGGCGCTGCACATGGTGGACGCGGGCGAGGCGACGGTCGACCAGATCGACCGCTCGATCACCGACGGCCCGGGCCTGCGCTGGCCGCTGCAGGGCCCCATGCTCACCTTCGCCCTGGCCGGCGGCGAGGGCGGAATGGCCCACATGCTCGACCACTTCGGACCCTCGTTGCTCGCGCCGTGGACCCGCCTGACCGCCCCCGAGCTCACCGACGACCTGCGCCAGAAGGTCATCGACGGCTGCGAGGACGAGATCGCCGGACGCAGCTTCACCGAGCTCGTCGCCGCCCGCGACGCCTCGATCATTGCGATCCGCCGGCTCTCCCAGGAGCTGCGCGCCTCCCTCCCGGGTGCCGCCGAGAGGCCGATGACCGGCGGGTCGGGTGCGAGCACTGGCAGCACGGACGCGAACACGGGCGGCACGGGGACGAGCGCATGAGCCTCACGATGTTCTCGACGCCCGTCCTGCCCGAGTGGATCGACTACAACGGTCACCTCTCCGAGGCCTACTACGTCCTCGTGTTCGGCTATGCGACCGACGAGGCGATGGCCGCCCTCGGCCTCGGACGCGAATATCGCGAGAGCACGGGCTGCTCGCTGTTCACCGTCGAGGCGCATGTGCGCTATCTCCGGGAGGTCGGGCCGGATGCCCGGCTCGAGGTGCGCAGCGACGTGATCGCCATCGCGGAGAAGAAGCTGCAGCTGGTCCACGAGATGACCGTCGACGGCGAGCCTGTCGCCACCGAGGAGCTGCTCGGCATCCATGTCGACCGGGGGACGGGGCGCGCCTCGGCCCTGCCCGCCGCGACTCGTGCCGCCGCGCAGTCGGCGCTCGCCGGAGCTCCCGCGTGGGCGGGACGGTCGGTGGGCGTCTGAGTGCCAGGGGAGACATCAGCGGCGGGCGAGACATCGGACCCGGGCAGGACATCGGGCCAGATCGACGCACGAGGAGGAGACACCGTGACGGAGAGGAAGCGATGAGCGGGCGCAGAATGGCGGGCAAGGTCCCGGCGGGACCCAGCCGTAGGACGCTGCTGGGCGGCGCCGCAGGGATCGGATCCTTGGGTCTGCTCTCGGCGTGCGGACGTGCGCCGGCCCCCGAGGCCGACGTGGACGGCGAGCCGCGCCGTGGCGGCACCCTGCGGGTCGGACTGGTCGGCGGCTCGTCGGCCGACAGCGTCGACGCGCACACGCCCGTGAACTCCGGCGACTCCGCCCGCGTCATCAACCTGTACGACCCGCTGCTGCTGCGCGGCGACGACTACCAGCTCGAGCACCGTCTCGCCGAGTCCTTCGAGCCGAACGCTGAGGCGACCATCTGGACCGCGAGGCTGCGCCGGCACGTGACCTTCCACGACGGCTCCCCGCTGACGGCGGACGACGTGGTGTTCACCTTCGAGCGGATCATCGACCCCGACGACCCGAAGTCGGGCGCCGCGGGCCTGGCCGCACTGGACAAGATCGTCGCGGTCGACGACCACACCGTCGAGTTCCACCTCCACGAGCCCGACAGCGCGCTGGACGATATCGTCGGCCAGTACTCCCAGGGCATCGTCCCTCGCGGATACGACCCGGAGGCGCCGATCGGCACCGGACCGTTCTCCCTCGCGTCCTTCGACCCCGGGCAGTCCACGGTGCTGAAGGCCAACACCGAGTACTGGGACGGCGCGCCCTACCTCGACCAGGTGCAGCTGCTGAACTTCAACGACACCGACGCGATGGTCAACGCGCTGCTGTCCAGCCAGGTGGACTGCATCGGCCAGATCCCGCTCGCGCTCGTGGAGGTCCTCGGGTCCGACGAGCGGATGAAGATCCTCAACTCCGAGACCGGCATGTGGCTGCCGTTCACCATGCGCGTGGACGTGAAGCCCTTCGACGACGTCCGCGTGCGACAGGCCATGCGCCTGGCCGTCGACCGCCCGCAGATGATCGAGCAGGTCTTCTCCGGCTACGGCCGGGCCGGCAACGACATGTTCGCGCCGCTGGACCCGGACTACCCGAAGGACTTCCCGCAGCGGGAGCAGGACGTCGCCGAGGCGAAGCGGCTGCTCGCCGAAGCGGGACATCCCGACGGCATCGACGTCGAGCTCGTCACCGCCCCGATCCAATCGGGCGCGGTCGAGGCCGCGCAGGTGTTCGCCGAGCAGGCGAAGGACGCCGGGATCAGGATCAGCATCCGCCGCGTGGACACCACCACGTTCTTCGGCGAGGACTACCTGCAGTGGGACTTCGCGCAGAGCTTCTGGTACACGCGCAACTTCACCTCGCAGGCGGTCTCCTGCGTGCTCGAGGGCTCGCCGTTCAACGAGACCCACTTCATCGACGAAGAGTTCGCGAAGCGGATCGACGCCATCCGCGCCGAGCTCGACGAGAAGACCCGCGGGAGCCTCATCCGCGAGGCGCAGAGGCAGCTCTTCGAGGAGGGCGGATACATCATCTGGGGATTCGGCAACCAGGTCGACGCCTACCAGGGGTACGTCGTCGGTCTCGTGGAGAACGCGACGGGGCTGCCCCTGTCCGGGTACACCTTCCGCCGCGTGTGGCTGGGGGAGGTGTCCTGATGCGTCGACTCATCCTGCGCAGGCTCGTCCTGTCGGTCGCGATCCTGCTCGCCGTCTCCGTCGTGATCTTCTGCGCGACCCTGCTGCTGCCGGGCGATCCGGCCCGCGCCATCCTCGGCCAGCAGGCGACGCCCGAGCGGATCGCCGCGCTCAACGCCGAGATGGACCTCGACAAGCCCGCGATCGTCCGATACTTCTACTGGCTCGGAGGGCTGTTCGTCGGCGACTTCGGGTACTCGACGTCCTCGGGCGGTCCGGTGAGCGCGCTGCTCTCGCAGCGCCTGGTCTCGAGCCTCGTGCTCATGTGCCTGGCCGCGATCGTCTCCGTGCCGCTCGGCATCGGCTTCGGGATCTACTCCGCACTGCACCACGGCACCCGCCGTGACAGCGCCGTGACCTGGGTGAGCCTCGCGCTCGCCGCACTGCCCGAGTTCGTGATCGGCATCGCACTGGTCGCGCTCCTGGCCACCTCGGTCTTCCAGGTCCTGCCGGCGGTGACGATGGCCCCGCCCGGGGTCGCGCCCTGGCGCCTGCCCTCGCAGATGATCCTGCCGACCATCACCCTCGCCCTGGTGGTCGCGCCGTACATCGCCCGCATGATGCGCGCGACGATGCTCGACGTACTCGACTCCGGGTACGTCGAGATGGCCCGTCTCAAGGGCGTGCCCGAACGTCGCGTGATCCTGCGCCATGCGCTGCCGCACGCGGTCGGCCCCGTCGCCCAGGTGATCGCGATCCAGCTGGCATGGCTGGCGGGCGGCGTCGTGGTCGCCGAGTTCCTGTTCCGCTATCCCGGCATGGGCCAGGCACTCATCGACGCCGTCAACTTCCGCGACGTCCAGGTCGTCCAGGCGGTCTCGATGATCGTGGCGGCGGTGTACGTCGTGGTGAACCTGCTCGCCGACGTCGTCGGGATCCTGTCCAATCCGAAGCTGAGGAGCCAGTCATGAGCGATTCCGCTGCTGTCGCGCTCACCGGGGGCGGACCCGGCAGACCCGCCCGGTCCGACGTGCCGGGCGAAGAGCCGGGGGCCGTCAAGGAGTCGGCCTCCCGCCCCGTCCCCATCCTGCACCGCGTCTGGGCGCAGTCCGAGGGCCGGATCGGCATCGTCCTCACCGCGGTGATCCTGGTGCTGGCCTTCGCCGGTCCTCCGCTCGCCCCCGTGCTCACCGGGCACGGGCCGACGGAGTTCGCCGCCCGCCCCTTCCAGTCCTGGGGCCTGTTCGGGACCGACGAGCTGGGCCGCTCGGTCGCCTCCCGGTTCCTCGCCGGCGGCACCCTGCTGGTCGTCTACGCCGTCGCCGCCACGGCCATCGGCCTGATCGTGGGCGCCGCGTTCGGGATGCTCGCCGCCTACGCGGGCGGGGTCCTCGACGCGATCCTCATGCGCTGCAACGACGTGCTGCTCGCCGTCCCGCAGCTCGTGTTCGCGATGCTCGCGATCGTCGTCCTCGGCTCCCACGGCTGGGTGCTGATCGCCGTCATCGGCCTGACCCACGCCCCGCGCGTGGCGAGGGTCGCCCGGGCGGCGACCCTCAACGTCATCAACGAGGACTACATCCGAGCCGCCGAGATGTACGCGATGCCGCGCAGCCGCATCATCTTCCGCGAGATCGTGCCGAACGTGACCGGCCCGCTGAGCGTCGAGGCCGGGCTGCGGCTGACCTACTCGATCGGTGCCATCGCCTCGCTGTCCTTCCTGGGCCTGGGCATGCAGCCGCCCACCGCCGACTGGGGACTGATGATCAACGAGAACCGGATCGCGCTCAGCATCCAGCCGTGGGGCGTCCTGCTCCCGGTCCTGGCGATCGCCGTGCTGACGATCGGCACCAACCTGCTGGCCGACGCCATCGCGCGGGCGACGGCCTCGACGAACGTGGAGGGACTATGAGCACCGCACCGTCCACCGCCTCGACCCCGGCCGTCGACGGCGCGCCCTCGATTGTCCTGCGGATCGACCAACTGCGGGTGAGCGCCGTCGCGGGGGACGAGATCCTCCACGGCATCGACCTCGAGCTGCTGCGCGGGCAGGTCCTGGGCCTGGTCGGCGAATCCGGATCGGGGAAGACCACCGCCGGGCTCGCGTGCCTGGGCCACTATCGCGACGGCGTCGAGCGGACCGGCGGGGGCATCGAGCTGCTCCCGCGCGAGGGCGAGCCGGTGCGGATGGAGGATCTGGGCGGCGACCAGGTGCGCTCGCTGCGCGGCTCCCGCGTGGCCTACATCCCGCAGGATCCCGCCCTCTCGCTCAACCCCGCGATGCGCGTGGGCGAGCAGATTCGCGAGGTCCTCGACGTCCACGGCTACGGCGGCTCTCCCCGGGAGCGCGAGGGCCGCGTGGGCGAGGCCCTCGAGGACGTCGGGCTGCCCTCGACGCGGGACTACCAGCGGCGCTGGCCGCACCAGCTCTCCGGCGGCCAGCAGCAGCGGATCGGCATCGCCATGGCCTTCGCCATGCTGCCCGACGTGCTCGTCCTCGACGAGCCGACCACCGGGCTGGACGTCTCCACGCAGGCGCACGTCCTCGACACCATCCGCGCCATGACGCGCAGGCACGACGTCGCGAGCCTCTACATCACCCACGATCTCGCGGTCGTCGCCGAGCTCGCGGACCGCGTCGCCGTCATGCTGCGCGGCGAGCTCGTCGAGGAGGGACCGGTCCACAAGGTGCTCCACGACGCCGAGCACCCGTACACCCGTCGGCTGCTGGCGGCCGTGCCCGATCTGCAGGGGCAAAAGCAGCTCACCCGAGCGGTCCCCGAGACCGGCCGCGCCGCGCAGCGAGCCGGGACTGCAGAGGAGTTGGAGTACGCGGAGGCGGGGCGGGACGCGCCTCCCGCCGCGGGCGAGAGCGCATCGGCGCCGGACGACGGGGCGGACGGTGCGCGCGGGGGCGATCTGCTGCAGGTGAGGAACCTCAGCATGCGCTTCGGGTCGAACACCGTGCTGAGCGGCATCGACATGACCCTGCAGCCGGGGGAGTCGCTCATGCTGCTGGGGGAGTCCGGATCGGGCAAGACCACCCTCTCCCGATGCGTGGCGGGACTCGTCGACGGCTACGAGGGCTCCGTCAGCCTGCACGGGGAGAAGCTCGCGCGCTCGACCCGCGGCCGCTCCCTCGAGAGCCGACAGGGCATCCAGTACGTCTTCCAGTCGCCGTTCTCCTCACTGAACCCGCGCCGTACGATCGGGCAGTCGCTCACCGTCCCGCTCGAGCTCAGCCGTCGGCTGCCGCGCGGTGGGCGGCGGGCAGTCGTCGAGGAGGCGCTCGACGCGGTGCGGCTGGGGCGCTCCTTCTATGAGCGTCGTCCGGGGGACCTCTCGGGCGGAGAGCGCCAGCGCGCGGCGATCGCCCGGGCCCTCGTCAACGCGCCGAGCGTGCTCGTATGCGACGAGGTGACCAGCGCGCTCGACGTGTCAGTCCAGGCCTCGATCATCGCGCTGCTGAACACGCTGCGCGAGGAGCGCGGACTGGCGATCCTCTTCGTCACTCACAACATCACGCTCGCTCGGCACGTGTCCGACCACATCGCGGTGCTCAACAAGGGGCACATCGTTGATCGCGGGACGGTCGACGCGGTGCTCGAGAACCCCACCCACGAGTACACCCGGACGCTGCTGTCGAACATCCCGCAGCTGTGAGGGAGAAGGCCGAGGAGTCTCCATGACCGACGGACACACCAGCCCGGCGCAACGGGTCGAGGATCTGCCCGATCACCTGCTCGAGGCGCTGAGCCCCCAGATGCGGCGGGTGCTCGAGCACCAGTACGCGGACGAGGCCCGCCGGCGCGCCGAGCTGAGTCAGCCCGAGGATCCGCTCGAGGCGGCGCGCGCGGACTACCGGGCGGAGCGGGCCTTCTGGAACGTCGGCGGCCCGGCGATGGCCTCCACGCGGGATGTCGTGCTCCCCGTCGCCGGGGCCGAGGTCCCGGTGCGGTGCCACCGCCCGACGACCGCCGCCCGCACTGGCGCGCCCGCCATCATCTTCCTCCACGGCGGCGGGTTCACCCTCGGGGACCTCGACACGCACGACCGCATCCACCGGATGCTCGCCCACCACAGCGGCGCGGTGGTGGTGGCCGTCGACTACTCGCTCTCGCCGGAGGCGAAGCACCCGCAGGCCATGCACGAGACCGCCTCGGTCGCCGCCCATCTCACCGTGCACGGCGAGGAGTGGGGGATCGACCCGCGCCGGCTCGTCCTCGCCGGCGACTCCGCGGGCGCGGGGCTCTCCATCGGGGCGGCCCTCATGCTGCGGGACGACCAGGTCTGCGGCCTCGCCGACGGCGCCGTCACGGGCCCCGAGGTCTTCGACCGGCTGCGCTCGCTGCTGCTGTTCTACGGCGGCTTCGGCCTCGCGGACTCGGCCTCGCGCCGCCTCTGGGGCGGGGATTGGGACGGGATGGCGATGGAGGAGCTCTCCGCCTTCACCGATGACCTCTACGCGGATCCCGTCGACGCGGACGCGCCCTGGGCACGTGCGATCACGGCTGACCTGTCCGGCCTGCCGCCGGTCCTCGTGCGGTCGGCGGCCCTGGATCCTCTCGCCGACGACAGTCGCGCTCTCGCCGAGCTCCTGCGCCGCGGCGGCGTCCCCTACGACTACCGCGAAGCGCCCGGCATCCTGCACTCGTACCTGCACTTCGGACGCATCCTCGACGCGGCGAACGAGACGCTCGCGGAGGCCGGGGTGTTCGCGGCCGCGCATGCGGCCGGCCCGCGCCGGTAGGTCTCAGGGCTGGTCCGCGCGGATCAGAGCGCGCGCCACAGGCTCGCGACCGCCTGGCCGCAGCCGATGCACATGGTCGCGAGCCCCAGCTCGCCGCCGGTCCGACGCTGGCCCGCGATCGTGCGGGCGCTGATGATGGCGCCGGTGGCGCCGATCGGATGGCCCCAGGCGATGGCGCCCCCAAGCGGATTCACGACCGAGTCGTCGAGGCCGAGGCCGAGGTCGCGGATCACCGGCACCGCATGGGCGGCGAAGGCCTCGTTGAGCTCGATCCAGTCCAGGTCCGCGGCGCCGACACCGGTGCGGGCGAGCAGCCGGTCCACGGCGGGCTGCGGTCCGTAGCCCATGATCGCCGAGTCGATGCCGACCTCGGTGAAGTCCACGAGCTCCGCGAGAGGCGACGCATCCCGTGCGCGCGCGACCGTGGCGCGCGTGAGGACCAGGGTGGTGGCGCCGTCGTTGATGCCCGAGGAGTTGCCCGCCGTGACGGTGCCGCCCTCGCGGAAGACCGGGCGCACCCCGAGCTTCTCGAGGGTGACCTCGCGAGGGTGCTCGTCGGCGTCGATGATGACGTCGCCGCGCCGGCCGCGGACCGCGACCGGGATGATCTCTTCCGCAACCGCGCGGTCGCCCTGGGCGGCGCGCGCACGGCGCTGCGACTCGAGCGCGAAGGCGTCCTGCTCCGCGCGCGACGCCGAAGCGCTCGGCGACGTCCGACTCGCCGACGAGCAGTTCCCCTGCGCCGAGCGCGATCGCCTGCATTCCGGAGCCGCACAGTCGGTTGACGGTCAGGGCCGTGGAGCTCTCGCCCGCGCCGGCCCCGACGCTGACGCGCCGGGAGATGTAGGCGTCCCGGCCGGTCGAGCCGACGCAGCCGACGATCCACTCGTCCCGTTGGGAGGGTCAGTCGAGGGCGAGAGTGAAGCCCGGCTCGGTGGCCTCGCGCAGCTCCTCGACGGTGACGCCGGGAGCCATGGCCGAGAGCACCAGGCCGTCCTCCCGGACGTCGAGCACCGCGCGGTCGGTGATGATCCGGTCGACGACGCCCACGCCGGTGCGCGGCAGCGTGCACTCGCGGAGGATCTTCGGGCTGCCGTCCTTCGCGGTGTGCTGCATCATCACGATCACGCGGCGCGCGCCGGCGACCAGGTCCATGGCCCCGCCCATGCCCTTGACGAGCTTGCCGGGGATCTGCCAGTTCGCGATGTCGCCGTCGCCCGTGACCTGCATGGCGCCGAGGATGGCCGTGGTCATCTTGCCGCCGCGGATCATCGCGAAGGAGGTGGAGGAGTCGAAGATCGAGGCGCCGCGGCGCAGGGTGATGGTCTGCTTCCCTGCGTTGATGAGATCCGGGTCCTCGTCGCCGTCATAGGGGAAGGGGCCCATCCCCAGCACGCCGTTCTCGCTCTGGAGGACGATGTCGACGCCCTCGGGCAGGTTGTTCGCCACGAGAGTCGGCATCCCGATGCCCAGGTTCACGCAGTCGCCGTCGTACAGCTCGGACGCGGCGATCGCGGCCATCTCGTCTCGGGTCCAGGTCATCTCAGGCCGTCTCCTGCTCGTCGGTTCGGGGTCGCACGGTGCGCTGCTCGATCTCCGTCGGGCTCACCGCCTGCGAGACGTGGTGGACGAAGACTCCGGGGGTGTGGATGTCGTCGGGGGCGAGCGCGCCGGTCCCGACGATGTTCTCCGCCTGCGCGAAGGTCGTGCGCCCACACATGGCAGCAAGGGGGTTGAAGTTGCGCGCGGTGAGGCGGTAGCGGAGGTTGCCGTCCGTATCCGCGGTATGCGCGTGGACCAGGCCGAGGTCGGCGACGATGGCGCGCTCGAGAACGTGGGTGCGGCCGTCGAACTCAGCGGTCGGCTTGCCCTCGGCGACCTCGGTGCCGACGCCCGTGGGCGTGAAGAAGGCAGGGATCCCGCTGCCGCCCGCGCGCATGCGCTCGGCGAGCGTGCCCTGGGGGACGAACTCGACGTCGAGCTCGCGGTCGATGTACTGGCGCATGAACAGGGCGTTCTCGCCCACGTAGCTCGCGAGGACTCTGCTGATCTGGCCGTTCTCCAACAGGAGCCCCAGGCCCTTGCCGTCCACCCCCAGGTTGTTCGAGGCGACAGTGAGGTCCCGGACCCCGGTCTCGCGCACGATTCTGATGAGGTCGGTGGGGATGCCGCACAGACCGAATCCGCCCACCGCGATGGTCATCCCATCGCGCAGGACGCTCCGCAGCTGCTCCGACACGTCGTCCGAGACCTTGGACACCGTTGTTCCTCCCGCCTGATCGTCGCGTGGACGCCCCGATCCTCCGAGGTCGCTCGCGGCGGTCGCCGCGCACGGGAGACGGGTCGTCCTCGAGCCTAGGAGCTGCGGGGCCCGGACCGCCACGCACGAGCGGACAACGCTCGAGCGGTCGGGATTGTGCGGATCTACAACGAGGGCGCGTCCGGGCTGCCGAGCTCGATGGCGCATCGGGCGCCGGTCACGTCGTCGGGGTCCGCGAGGTCCG
Organism: Brachybacterium sp. NPDC056505; assembly: GCF_042794925.1. Classification (NCBI taxonomy): domain Bacteria; kingdom Bacillati; phylum Actinomycetota; class Actinomycetes; order Micrococcales; family Dermabacteraceae; genus Brachybacterium; species Brachybacterium sp. NPDC056505. Next base: position 9,271 of record NZ_JBHTSV010000007.1, on the reverse strand, counting down.
CGCCCGTGAGCGCTTCGAACCGGCGCAGCCGGTACCGCACCGTGTTGGGGTGCACGACGAGGCGCTCGGCGGTGCGCGGGATGCTCTGCCCCGAGCGGATCCACGCGTCCACGGCGGCGAGGACCTCGGCGCCGAAGCGGCCCTGGTCGACGATCGGGTCGAGCAGGCGCTGCGCGTAGTGCCGTCGGACGTCGGGACGGGCGGCGAGGGCGAGCCGCCACCCGAGGTCCTCGATCGACTGGACCCCGTCGCGTCCGAGGTCGTGAGCGAGGTGGAGCGCGTCCTTCGCGGTCCGGTCGGAGACCGGCAGCTGGTCAGGGGGTCCGAAGGGGCCCAGCCCCACGGGCGCTCCGGGATCTGCGGGGCGAGCGGCCACGATCCCGAAGCAGGAGGTGCCGTCGGTGACCACGTGGGCCCTGGCCTCGGGCAGTGAGCCGGATCGCTGCAGGTGGCGTCGCATCTGCTCCGCCGGCGCGCCCTCGGGGACGGCGCAGCGGATAGCCGCGTACTCGGTGCGCGGCTCGAGCATGCCTCGCCGGGGCACCCCGGCCAGGAGGTCGCGCACGACCGCCATGCGGCGTTGGGCGTCGTGGAGGGCGCTGTCGATCTCCAGGTCGTGGTATTCGGTGATGATCCGGGTGGTGAACGCGTCGGCCACGCCCCACATCACGCGGACGCCTGCGACCGACTGCGCCGCCGAAAGCTGCTGCGAGATCGCGAGGTCGACGAACCGCTCATGGATCAGGGCGATGGAGATGCGGAAGCCGCGGACGATCTCCTCCACGGGGATGTCCGCGAGGAACCGCTCGTGGGCGGTCTGCGCCGCGTCGCTCAGCTCCTCGGGATCAGGCACCCGCGACGTGCGAAGGGCCGTGAGTGCCGTGCGCAGATTCCGGCCCACGGCCTCCGCCAGCGCCGAGGCGTCGACGTGGGCGTAGGAGGCGAGCTCGCGGTGGATGCGCCCGCACGTCAGGACCACGAGCTCCTCGTGGGCGGCAGCGAGCGCGTCGAGGACCTCGTCGAGGACGGGGCGAGGCGGAGTGACCATAGTGTTGAACCTCGGGAGAGCGGGAGAGCGGGAGAGCGGGAGACCGAGAGAGCAGGGGCGCGGATAGCGGAAAAAGACGAGGGGACCCGCTGGCATCCTGCCGCGCCGCCCACAGGTTCGCGAGCATGAGTTGATCGCCTCGTACGGCGTACTCCGCACGGCCGGCGTGGGTGACGGGGCTTGCCGGAGCGGCAGATCGGCACCGCGATTCCAAGAAAAAGATCACCCCGTGCAGCCTGTCGCTGAACCGCCTCGCGCACGACTTGAAGGCGAGGACAAGACTTCCGCACGAACAGATCTAGACGTCACCCATCCGTGCGGCAGCCTCACTCTCTCCAGACCGCCGCGCATCCCCTTATCGTGCCCTCCCGCAGTCCGCTCCCCGGGCGCCCCCGTGCCTCGTCGGCCGTCGGATCGTAGAATCGTGGACGGGTCCGCGCGCCGCGGGCCCGCGTCCCGTGCCCACCGTCGGTCGCGCGCTCCCGGACCGACGGCAGCGCGCACTCGCGCCCCCGCGCTGACCTGGTGGAACACGTGCGCCCCGACTTTTCAGCGGGATCGGACGGTCCGTCGGCCACCACTGGCCGGCGTTCCCGACGCCGACCGACCCCGTGACCGAGATGAAGGAGCCCGCACCCGATGAGCCTCGTCGTGCAGAAGTTCGGCGGTTCCTCCGTCGCCGACGCCGCTTCGGTGATCCGGGTGGCCTCCCGCATCGCCCAGTACGCGAAGGCCGGCCATGAGGTGGTCGTCGTGGTCTCCGCGATGGGCGATACCACCGACGACCTCATCGACCTCGCCGAGCAGGTCACGCCGAACCCGCCGCCGCGCGAGCTCGACATGCTGCTGACCGCCGGCGAGCGGATCTCGATGGCCGTGCTCTCGATGGCTCTGAACAACAGCGGCGTCGCCGCCCGCGCCTACACCGGCTCGCAGGCCGGCGTGATCACCGACGAGGTCCACGGCAAGGCCCTTATCCAGAAGGTCACGCCCGGGCGCATCCGCAGCGCGCTGGACGCCGGCAACGTCGCGATCGTCGCGGGCTTCCAGGGCGTCTCCCAGGGCACGAAGGACATCACGACCCTGGGCCGCGGCGGCTCCGACACGACCGCCGTCGCGCTCGCCGCGGCGCTCGACGCCGACATCTGCGAGATCTACTCCGACGTCGACGGCGTCTTCACCGCCGACCCCCGCATCGTCCCCAGCGCCCGCCGCGTCCCTGTGATCTCCTGCGAGGAGATGCTGGACCTGGCCGCCAACGGCGCGAAGATCCTCATGGGACGCAGCGTCGAGTACGCCCGCCGCTACGGCGTCCCCCTGCATGTGCGCAGCTCGTTCTCCGGACGCCTGGGCACGATCGTCTCCGACGACGCCGAGCGCGAGGTCCCCGTGGACCCCGGCGTCACCGTCCGCATCGCCGATGTGCCGCACCTGGATGCGGCCGACCCCAGCAAGGAGCTGTCCGTGGACACCACCGACCCCGGCCTCGAGGCGCCGATCATCTCCGGCGTCACCCATGACCGCAGCGAGGGCAAGATCACCGTCGTCGAGGTGCCCGACCAGCCCGGCAAGGCCGCGCTGCTGTTCGACGTCGTCGCCTCCTCCGGCGCGAACATCGACATGATCGTGCAGAACTCCTCGACGACCGACGACACGGTCGCGATCTCCCTGACGCTCCCGGAGGCCGACTCCGACGTCGCCCTCGCCGCGATCGAGCAGGCGCGTGAGACGATCGGCTACTCCGAGGCCCGCTACAACAACCAGATCGGCAAGGTCTCCGTGGTGGGCGCCGGCATGAAGTCCTCCCCGGGGGTCTCGGCCACGCTGTTCCGCTCGCTCGGCGAGGCCGGCATCAACATCGACATGATCTCGACCTCGGAGATCCGCATCTCCGTGGTCACCGACATCTCGCGGCTGGACGACGCCGTCCGCGTCATCCACACCGCCTTCGGCCTTGACGCCGAGCAGACCGAGGCCGTGGTCTACGGAGGGACCGGGCGATGACCAGCACCGACACCACCAGCACCGCCGTCGATTTCTCGGCCACCCCCGGCTATGCGGCCGACGGGCCCGTGATCGGAGTCGTCGGCGCCACCGGCCAGGTGGGCCGCGTGATGCTCGCCCTCGTCGCCGAGCGCGCCCTCCCGCACTCCGCCGTGCGCGCCTTCGCCTCCGCGCGCAGCGCCGGCAGCACCGTGCACTACGCAGGGCTCGACCTGGTCGTGGAGGACGCGGAGACCGCGGACCTCGAGACCTCGCCCGTGCACATCGCGATCTTCTCCGCGGGAGGCTCGACCTCGAAGGCCCTCGCCCCGCGCTTCGCCGCGGCCGGCGCGGTCGTCGTCGATAACTCCTCCGCGTGGCGCAAGGATCCCGAGGTCCCTCTGGTGGTCTCCGAGGTGAACCCCGAGGCGATCGCCGATCGCCCCCGCGGCATCATCGCGAACCCGAACTGCACCACGATGGCCGCGATGCCGGCGCTGAAGGCCCTGCACTCCGTGGCCGGCCTCGCGCGCCTGAAGGTCGCCACCTACCAGGCGGTCTCCGGCTCCGGCGTCGCCGGGGTGAAGGAGCTCGCCGCGCAGGTCCGCGCCGCCGCCGATCATCTCGAGGAGCTCGCCCTGGACGGCTCGGCGGTCGAGTTGCCCGTGCCCGAGACCTACGTGAAGCCGATCGCCTTCAACGCCCTCGCCTACGCCGGCAACCTCGTCGAGGACGGCTCGGGCGAGACCGACGAGGAGCAGAAGCTGCGCAACGAGTCGCGCCGCATCCTGAACCTCCCGGACCTGCCCGTGGCCGGGACCTGCGTGCGCGTGCCCGTGTTCACCGGCCACAGCGTCGCGATCCACGCGGAGTTCGACGAGGCCATCACCCCCGAGCAGGCCCGCGAGGCGCTCGCCGGCGCCCCCGGCGTGACCCTCGAGGACGTCCCCACGCCGCTCGAGGCGGCCGGCAAGGACGGCACCTTCGTGGGCCGCATCCGCCAGGACCAGTCCGTGCCGGGCGGCAAGGGTCTCGTGCTCTTCGCCGTCTCGGACAACCTGCGCAAGGGCGCGGCGCTGAACGCCATCCAGATCGCCGAGCTCGTCGCCGCGGAGCGCGCCGGCCAGGCCTGACGGACCTGACGGACCTGGCGGGCTCGAGCGTCGGCCCCGCGGGTCCGACGGGCTGGGCGGTCCCGGCGGCCGTCACCCGCTGACGCGGATCCCCAGATGGGCGGCGAAGTCCTCCGCCCAGGCCGTCGCCTGCGCCACGGAGACGACGGCGCCGCGCATGCCGCCGATGCCCGCGAGCGCACCCGTCTCCAGGCCGCGCAGGTCCACGTCAGAGAAGCGCGCACCCGTGAAGGTCACCGTCTCGGCACGGCAGTTCTCGAAGCAGACGCGCGTCGCGTCGGCCTCGCCGAGGTCGAGCTCCGTGAGCGTGCAGTCGCGCAGCACCACGTCGACCAGGTGCGCGCCGCGCAGGTTCAGCCAGTCCAGCTTGCAGCCCGTGAGGACGACCGAGTCGAGGTCGGCGTCGAACAGCTCGAGCGCGCCGATCCGCGAGGACGTGACCTCCGCGCCGTGGAGGGTGGCCCGGCCCGCCTTCAGCGCAGGGGCGTTCAGGCGCTCGATGCGCACCTCGGTGAGGCGGGCGTCCTGCAGGTCGGTCTCGTGCGCGATGATGTCGACCAGCTCGCACTCGTCGAGCGCGAGCCCGTGCAGGTCACGGCCGGAGACGTCGGCCCCCTCGAACCGCAGTCCTTCGAGGGACGCGTAGGAGTCGAGGGCATCGGCGGGGGAGTCCTCGAGGTCCCGCAGGACGAGCGGGTCGATGCGGGGCGCGGCGACGGCGTCGGAGGCGCGTGCCGCCCCACCAGAGCTCGCTGCCCCGCCGGAACGGGAGGCACCGGAGGAGCGGGAGCTGCGGCGCGCGGCCATCAGAGCGCCTGCCCGGTGATGCCGTCGGCAGGGGATTCGGCGGCGATCCGTGCGGCCTGGTAGGCGGGCACGACGACCTCCTCGCGCAGGGCGCGGCGCTGCTCGTAGGGGGCGAAGCCGTTGTCCAGGCCGATGAGCGTCGCCTGCTCGAGCTCGTCGAGTCCCCAGGAGAAGCTGTCCACGATCCGCCCGAGCTCCCGATTGGTCCAGGTCCTGCTCATGAGTCGATTGTCGGAGCTGACGGCGATCTTCATCCCCGCCCGGCGCAGCGCGTCGACCGGGTGGGAGGCCATGGTCTGGAACGCGCCGGTCTGCAGGTTCGAGCTCGGACAGACCTCGAGCACCACGCCGTCCTCGCGAACCCGCCGGGCCGTAGGACCGACCACGCCGGCGTCGATGTCGTCGATGAGGCGCACGCCATGGCCCAGGCGCTCGGCGCCGCAGTCCAGGGCGTCGGCGATCGAGTCGACGCCCGCCGCCTCCCCGGCGTGGATCGTCACGTGGACGCCGGCGGCGCGGGCCCGCTCGAGCTGCGGGCGGAAGCGGGAGGCGGGGAAGCCGTCCTCGGGTCCGGCGAGATCGATGCCGACGACTCCTCGGCCCTGGCGCGCGATCGCGAGGTCCACGATCTCCTCGCGCGGGGCGTTCTGGCGCATCTGGCAGAGGATCTGGCCGACGAGGATCCGGCCGCCCGCCGCCTCGACCTGCGCGGTGCCCTCGTCGAGGCCCGACTGCACCGCCTCGACGGCCTCCTCCATGCTCAACCCGCCCTCGAGGTGCTGCTCGGGGGCCCAGCGGGTCTCGGCGTAGACGACGCCGTCGGCCGCCATGTCCTCCACGAACTCGCGGGCCACCCGGCGCAGGGACTCCGGGGACTGCATCAGCTCGAGCACGCGCGCGAAGGTCTCGAGGTAGCGGGGGAGGGAACCCGAGTCGGCGGCCTCGGCGAACCAGTCGGCGATGCCCTCGGCGGTCGGCGCGGGCGGCTCGATGCCCAGCTCGCGGGAGAGGTCGAGGACGGTCTGCGGGCGCACACCGCCGTCGAGGTGGTCGTGCAGGACCGCCTTCGGCAGGGCGCGCAGGTCGAGATCGGAGGCGTCGGAGGCGGGCATCGCTTCTCCCGAGGGTGTGGTGGCGGATCGGACGGACCGGGGAGGCAGTACGGGGGATCGGAGGGCAGCGGGTCCAGTATCCCGCCCTGGCGTCGGGTCCCTGTCGGAGTCCCCGGACGCCGGAGCGGTCGACGCAGGGTCGCCTCCGGCGAAGTCCTCCCGATCCCGGCCCCGATGCGCGATCATGCCAGGAGCGCCCGACGTCCGACGCCGTCCCCGACGGCGACGCCGCCGCCATGCCGCTCGGCGCCGAGCGGCACCATCGATCCGTGGGAGGCACCATGCCCGAACGTCCCGTCGAGACCGCGCACGGCGCCGCCCCGTCGGCCGATCCCTCCCACGGCGGTGCCCCGTCGGCCGATCCCGCGCCCGCCCGCACCGGTGTCCATTCCGAGGTGGGCCGGCTGCGGAAGGTGCTCGTGTGCCGGCCCGGGCTCGCCCACGAGAGGCTCACCCCGTCCACGAGCGACGAGCTGCTGTTCGACGACGTCATGTGGGTCGAGGCCGCTCAGCGCGACCACGCCGACTTCGTCGAGACCATGACCTCGCGCGGCGTCGAGGTGCTCGAGCTGCACGACCTGCTCGGCGAGGCCATGGACATGCCCGAGGCCCGCGCCTGGCTGCTGGACCGCAAGGTGATCGCCAACCGCGTGGGCCTGGGGCTCGTGGACGCGACCCGCAGCTGCCTCGACGCGCTCGAGGGGCCCGAGCTCGCGCGCGTCCTCATCGGCGGCATGGCCACGACGGAGCTTCCCGCCGAGCTGCGCACCGCCTACGCGAACCTCGCCCGCGAGTCCGTGGGCACCCCCGAGTACCTGCTGCCGCCGCTGCCCAACACCCTGTTCACGCGCGACACCACCTGCTGGATCGGCGACGGCCTCACCCTGAACCCGCTGTACTGGCCGGCCCGCAAGGACGAGACCCTGCTCATGCAGGCCCTCTACCGCTTCCATCCCGAGCTCTCCGGCTCGCGCGTGTGGTGGGGCGACGCCGAGCGGGACTGGGGGCAGGCGACCCTCGAGGGCGGCGACGTGATGCCCGTGGGCAACGGGACGCTGCTGATCGGCATGAGCGAGCGCAGCTCCCGGCAGGCCATCACCCAGCTCGCCGCCGCGCTCTTCGCGGCCGGCGCCGTGGAGCGGATCGTCGTCGCGGGGATGCCGCGGCTGCGGGCCGCCATGCACCTGGACACCGTGTTCACCTTCGCCGACCGCGACCTCGCGACCGTGCACCCCGCGATCGTCGACGGCATCCACGCCTTCACCATCCGACCGGCCGACAACCCCCTGGGCATGGAGGTGCGCGACGAGGGCGAGCGCCGCTTCGTGGACGTGGTCGCCGAGGCCATGGGCCTGAAGCAGCTGCGCACCGTCGCGACCGCGGGCGATCTCTACGCCTCCGAGCGCCAGCAGTGGGACAGCGGCAACAACGCCGTCGCCCTCGAGCCGGGTGTCGTCATCACCTACGACCGCAACACCCAGACCAATGCCGCGCTGCGCGACGCCGGCGTCGAGGTGCTGACGATCCGCGGCGCCGAGCTGGGCCGCGGCCGCGGCGGCGGGCACTGCATGACCTGCCCGATCGTGCGCGACCCCGTCGACTGGTGAGGTTCGGCATCGACGGGTGAGGCTCAGCGCCGACCGAGTCCGGAGGCATCCCAGCCGGCCCGTCGCCACGCCGCGAGATCGAGCACGTTGCGGCCGTCGATGAGACGCCTCGCGGCGACGAGCGTGCCGGCCCGCGCGGGGTCCAGCTCCCGGTAGAGGGGCCATTCGGTGAGCAGCAGCACGAGCTCGGCCCCCGTGAGGGCCTCCTCGACGTCCTCGATCGCGTGCAGCGAGGGGAAGCGGGCGCGCACGTTCGCGAGCGCGGCAGGGTCGGTGATGGAGACGTCGGCCCCCTCGCCGACCAGGCGCACCGCGATGTCCAGGGCGGGGGAGTCGCGCACGTCGTCCGTGTCGGGCTTGAAGGCGGCGCCGAGCACCGCGACGCGTCGGCCCTCGAGGCTGTCGCCGAGGGCGGCGCGGGCGCGGCGCAGCATGTACTCCCGCCGCCCCGTGTTGATCGCGTCGATGTCGCGCAGGAACGCGAAGGAGTCGACGGCGCCGAGCTCGCCCGCCCGGGAGATCAGGCCGCGCAGGTCCTTGGGCAGGCAGCCGCCGCCGAAGCCCACGCCGGCGCGCAGGAACTTCCGGCCGATCCGGTCGTCCATGCCGATCGCCTCGGCGACGTCGGCGACGTCCGCGCCGGTGATGTCGCACAGCTCGGAGATCGCGTTGATGAACGAGATCTTCGTGGCCAGGAACGAGTTCGCCGAGACCTTCACGAGCTCGGCCGATTCGAGCGAGTACAGCTTCCGCGGGGTGCTCGTGGCCAGCATCGGCGCATACACGCGGTCCAGCAGGGCGACCTCGTGCTCGGCCTCGGCGCCCGCGGGATCGGCGAGCCCGTAGACGAGCCGGTCGGGGCGCAGGGTGTCGGAGACCGCGAAGCCCTCCCGCAGGAACTCGGGGTTCCACACCACCGTGGCCCCGGCGATCCCGGCCACGCGCGCGTGCAGCCGGCGGGCGGTGCCCACGGGGACCGTGGACTTCCCGGCGATGAGAGTCCGCGCCCCTCCGCGCGCCGCGAGCAGCGGGACCAGGGAGTCCAGCGCCGACTCGATCATGCCGAGGTCCGCGCCCAGGCCGTCGGCCCGCTGCGGCGTGCCCAGTGCCAGGAAATGGACATCGGCCCCGGCGAGATCCGCGTAGTCGGTGGTGAAGGTGAGACGGCCGGAGGCCACGGTGCGCGTGAGCAGCTCGGCGAAGCCCGGTTCGTGGAACGGCGGACGCGCCGCGCTCAGCGCGGCGACCCGCTGCGCGTCCACGTCGAGCCCGATCACGCGGTGCCCCAGCTCGGCCATGGCGGCCGCGTGGACGGCACCGAGATATCCGCAGCCGATCACGGAGACCGTGAGGGGCGAGAGCGATCGAAGGGGAAGCACGGAGATATCGACCTCTCGAGACGGCGTAAGTGGACCGACGGGGCCTGCCGAGGGGCGCCCGATGGGCCCGGAGATGGCTGGTTCCTCGTGCTATCGCCATGTTAAGATGAATCGCCCCGGGTTTGTTAGAGGCTCGCAAGTGCCGCTTCGGCGGGTGCCGGTGCGGTCTGGTTGTGATGGTAGGTGTCCTCGAGCTCGACGG